>JACRGB010000004.1 GCA_016212505.1 Microcaldota archaeon | reverse complement strand
AAATATGAGCTTTTACGAATTCTTAATGAGAGTAATAAAAACTTATTTTTATAATAAATTAGGCACTAGTAAATTTCAGCATATTGAATTTTATCCCGTTAAATCAGAAAACACTTTTTCAACACTGGGCGCGGAAATGAGGTCTAATTAAGTTTTTATATAGAGTTCGATTTCGTTAATTTTATGCACGGCACTGGAATGGTCGATTTGCCTTTACACGGAGGTCATGTTCCGCCTTGGTTATTTTCCAAAATGCGGGAACTTTCAACTAGCATATCAAAAATAATTGTTAATGAATACGGAACGCTCGAGTATCTGAAGAGAATTTCCGACCCTATGTTTTTCCAGGCGCTTAATTGTGTTATCGGTATGGACTGGCACAGCTCGGGTAGCACTACTACACTGACCGGCGCACTCAAGGTTGGCTTACTGGATTCTGGTTCTGATATTGGAATTGCAATTTGCGGAGGCAAAGGCCGAACGTCAATGAAAACTCCTGAAGAAATAGACCAGAAATCAGACTATTTCAATTTAAGTGGTCAAAAGCGGGAGGAGCTTAAAGTTGCAAGCTTTCTGTCTGCAAAAGTCGATTCCTCATGCATCCAGGCAGGTTATTCCCTTTATCATCATTGCATGTTTTTTGATGAAGACGCTAATTGGGCAGTGGTTCAGCAAGGGTTAAACAACCAAAACAATTATGCCCGCCGTTATCACTGGTTTAATTCTGAAAATTTTGTCGATAATCCTAATGATAAAATTGCTGGAATTAAGCAAACGAGCGTGCTCAATTTGGTCAGTGGTGATTCCAGCGAAACAAGAGAAGTTTGTGTGGATTTAGTTAAAGACAATCCAATTCACTTAAGAAAATATTTTACCGGACAAAAAACGCTATTTGATGAATTTCCGAGCACTGATAATCACTACAAATTACCTGCTCGGCATGAAATTATCGACTCTGATTTAACTCCAAAAGATTGGCAAGTCCTTGAGCAAGCGTATGAACTCCAACCCCAAAATTATGAAGAACTAATTTCGCTTAGAGGAATGGGCAAGAAAAAACTACGGGCACTTGCTTTGATAGCAAAACTAGTTCATGGAACAAATCTGGACTGGAAAGATCCAGTCAAATATTCTTTTGCCCATGGAGGAAAAGACGGTTTTCCATTTCCAATAGAGCGTGAAGCATACGACAATTCAATTTCATTTCTAAAAGATGTTCTAAATAACCTAAAAAATGAAGAAAAAAAAGCATTGCAAAAATTATCTACTTTAACTAGTTAACTGCTAAGAAAACTTTTCAAAACTTCAATTAATTCCAAATAACTTTTCTTCGAAACCCATTCGTTATTGGAATGCTCTCCTTCGCCAATCGGCCCGTACGAAATAACCGGAATTCCCTGCATTGCAATTAGGTTTTCATCAGCAACAGACATTCCATAATTGAAATTCGCTTTTGACCCAAGTTTTTTCTCAATTGTTTTTGCTAATTGCTCAACATGAGGATTATTTTCCGGAGTAGTATAAGGGGTCATATATGGAACATAACGCTTTTTGACGCTAATTGTTGCTCGCTTTCCATCTGCTTCTTTCATTATTCCTTTTTTGTAAAGATCATTTATCATTTTCTCGATTTCTAGCCGCGCACTTTCAATAGTTTCAGGCGGAACCAAATGGCGATCGAGCAATATTATTGCTTCATCAGGAATAGATAGCGAAAGGCTTTCTGAATAGAATTTTCGTACGTGTTGGCTGCCATGTGAAAGCTTTGGGTGCTTTGGCAACTGAGCGTTCATCTTTTCCAGCTCTATTGCTAATTTTGATGCTTCTGTTACTGCTGAAATGCCATGCTCTAACCTTGCAGCGTGAAAGCTTTTCCCAGGCACTTTTATCTCGTACTGTATTCTTCCCCGCCTGCCAAGAGTTATTGCCCTGGTTTTTTCATTTAAATCATGAACATCTGAAATTTCTGTTGCTATTGCAACATCAACATCTTTGAAAAAATCAGTTTTTGATACTTCATAAGCACCAGTAGAATCCGCTTCCTCATCACTTACAAACATGATCTTGATTGCCCGATCGTTGCCTTTTGTTTCCTCAACTGATTTTAGGATTGCAGCTATTCCAGCCTTCATATCATAAGCTCCAAGGCCGTATAATTTGCCATCTTTTTCTACGATTGTTTGCGGATTTCGGCCGACGATATCATAACCATAAGCCGGGACAGTATCCATATGGCCATAGAGAAGGATTGGCTTGCCTTTTGTGCCTCTTGTGGCCAAAACATTATAGCGGTTTTCGCCCCATTTTTGCAATTCGACCGAAAATCCAAATTTCTTCAGTTCCTCAGCTAAATAGTGTGCAAGTTCGCTTTCTCTTGGGAAAACTGAGTCAAATGAAACTAGTTTCTTAAGCAGATCAAGAGAATCCATCCAACAACCCGATTACTTTGCCCTCAATGAATTCTTTTATGCAGCTAGTTTGACTCCGTGCAGCTCCAATATCTCCGTTGGTGGCACTGCCTTTTTCTCTGGTATTAGAGCTACAGGAATAAGCGTTTCCATGCCCGGCACTCCTTCGTCAAACCGTGGATCTTTTATTCCGCCTATTTTAACATGCAGTTCCAAAGCGCCTACCGGGGTTAATCCTGCATTAAATGAAGAGAGGACTACTGCAGGATGCGGAGCACGGTCTTCTGCATAGACCAGTGCGCTATTACCATATCGTTCCTGTATCATCCTTATCGCTTTAATCTGAAGGGCAGTCATGAGTTTTCTTCCCTGATGGTTCCCAAATACGCTGGCACTAGTTGCAAAATCACTTAATTCATATAGGTGTATTGGTCTTCCTTCTACCGAAATGACGCTATGCTCTGCTATCATTGAGGCGACTATGCGTCGGTTTTCGTGCATCCCGACCAAGAAAATAGTTTCTGGATCTTCCAATAACTTGCCTAAAATCGCAGGCGTAATTGTGAACATATAAACCGGAAGAGCCTCAACATATAATCTTGCTAAATTTTCAAGATCCTCGGCACTAGCATTCATCCGATCCAATTTTCTCAAAAAGTAGTCCTGGCGTCCTACGTATTCCAATACGCTGGCCGGGTCAGGCCTAGTTCTCCCTATTGTCTGTCCAAAATTGGTTCGCAGCATTTCTGCAAAAACATGCCTTGTAGACCTTCTGCTATCTGCATTGCTGCCAAGGTCAACCATCTCAATTCCTTCGCCAACTACATTGTCAACTGGCCGAATCCCTTCCACCCGAAGGCCATCCCAATGTTTTCCCTGCCTTGTGCGTTCGTCTCTTTCTATAAATGCTCGATAATGCACTCGTGTATGCTTGCCCGCATGCTCCCTTTGAATTGCATGCGCTCCGTCTAAAAATCGTTGGACATCTCTTCCCGTTTGTATTATTTCAGGGTATATGCCCTTTATACGATTACAGGTTGCTAATGCTGGCGGCCAAGTAGGGCCGATGCTTCCTTGACTTTCTCCTGGTTTTGCTCTAAGTGTAGCTGCTAATGCCATAGATATAACCTACCATCAATAGTTATTTTAAATCTATCTTATTCGTATTTTTTCTCCGATTTTCGTATTTTTCTGTTCGCCTTCCTTCCGAATATGAAGCTTTTATTACTAATGCCTCATTTTTATACTCACCAAAACATTTCCTGCAGTGAGCCATTGCCTATCACTTTCTTGATTGTGTTTATAAACTTTTTGATTTGGCGTACGTCACTTCGTCAAATGGCGAATTGTTGTTATTTTCTTCTATTTCTTACCCTAGGTTTTCTCCCGTGAGTTTTCTCTTCCCTTTGAAGCCTTCCTAACATCTCTACTCCCTCAAAAAGTGTTTGCCAGGCACCACTTCTTTGTAAAATATAACCTTCGATAATATTGTGCTCTCGTTCTTTTATCAGCCTATATCCTCCCCCTGGCGGTATTGCTTCCCCTCTTCCTCCTATACTCATTCCAAAACCTGTGACTGGCGACATCCTCACTTCTACTCCTGGCCGGCCTCTTTCAGCACTTTTACGAGATGCCCGCAGCATGGCTTTTGCAATAATAATTCCATGTTCCGAAAGCTCGCTAACAAAAGGAATTAGTCTTCCCAAGGGCATAAGACTTCCTAATTCTGCAGCTTTATCTATTCCTCTTTTCAATTCTTTTGCAATAAGTGATTTTGTTTCTTTATCCTGTGCATTTCTCAGATAAAAGAACAGGTCTATCAACTGCTCCTTATCCGCAAGCGACTGTACTGCTTCTTTGAACTCCTTTTTGGTTATTGTAGGAATTCTGATCGTTATGGTTTCTTCTTCTGTCATGTTTTTCCCCAAGTTCAACTTATTTGGATCATTATCCTAAGATTCGTATGTGTACTCCCCGGTCCCGAAGTCGTGTAATTGCATTTCCCATCCTTCTTCGGAGCCTTCGGTACCTTCGTTCGAGGTCTCTGGGATTGGGATTTTTCAATTTTCGAAGTGCGAGTTCGAAACAATCTATCTGCCGATCTGCCCGTTGCGCAAGAAACTTCTCTATGACTATCCCTTCATATTCTTTTACTGGTCTTGGCAACGGACTATTTCGATCACAATCATCAACAACAAGCCCGTTTGATACTTCTCCAAGTCGATAGCTGTCTTCTTGGTGAAAATCAAGAGCTGCAGTTACTGGCGGAAATCCCTTTGATCTTGCCACTCTTGTTGCACTTTTTAAGGCGTGATCGATATACAATGCTACATTATCAGAACAGATGGGCAACCCTCTTATCAGTCTTACGATGGACAAAACATGCCCTGCTTTTGCCGCAGTTCCTATGCCTGATAATAGTGCCTCATTAATCGTTTTCCTGGTTTCGCGATCGGGCGCAGCAGCATAATAGATAGCAAGGTCTACCAACTGGCTTTTTGCCACCAGTGATCGTAGGGCTTCTACGAACTCGTTTTCAGTGACTGTCGTTATACCTGCCATATCTCTACACCCATCCATATTCTATAACAAAGTTATTTTAAACTGCACTAATACCTTGCCCGCAAGTAATCGACCCTCAGCCATTCAAAAAAGCAGTGAGTACTTCTATAAGTTCCAAATAACTTTTCTTCGAAACCCATTCGTTGTTCGAATGCTCTCCGCCTCCTATGGGCCCATAAGTGATAGTCGGAATCCCCTGCATTGCTATCATATTTTCATCGGCAACTGTAAGGCCATAATTAAATCTGGGCTCGGCATCCAGTGTTTTTACTACTGCCCTGGACAATTTTTTTACGTGCTCATTAGTTTCTGGTATAATATAAGGCAGCAAATATGGTACATCTCGCGGTTTTAGTATCAATCTCGCGCGTTTTCCATCGATTTCCCTGACTTTTTTCTGTTCATAAAGCTCGTTTATCTTCCCTTCAATTTGTTTACGTGCACTTTCTATTGTCTCAGGAAAAATCAAATGCCGGTCTATAAGTAATATTGCGTTATCCGGTACTGAAAGGGATACGCTTTTTGAAGAAAAATACCTGACATACTGGTCTCCATGCGATAATTTTTCATGCCTCGGAAGCTCAGCATTCATTTTTTCAATTTCGATGGCAATTTTTGCCCCCTGAGTTATGGCCGACACGCCCTCCTTCATCCTTGCCGCATGAACGCTCTTTCCTGGAACTGCCAACTCATATTGGGCCCTCCCCCTTCTTCCTAAAGTGATCGTGCGTGCTGATTCGCCTGCATCTTTGACATCAGACATTTCTGTTGATAAGCAAAAATCAACATCTTTCAGAAAATTTGTTTTCGTAACCTCGTAACAACCTCTAGAATCAGCTTCCTCATCACTTACAAACATTACCTTTATTGTTTTATCCGTCTTCATATTTTCAGTAGCTTTGAGGATGCTAGCTATCCCAGCTTTCATATCATATACTCCTAAACCAAAAAGTTTACCGCCCTCTTCATGCATTTTGAACGGGTCTCTCTCCGTATTATCATATCCATAAGCAGGCACTGTATCCATGTGGGCATAAAGCAGTATTGGCCTTCCAATTCCGGCTTTTGTTGCAAGAACGTTGTATCTTTTATTTTCAAATTCCTGCATCTGGACACTAAAACCCTGCGCCCTAAGTTGCTCCCCTAGGAATAGGGCTAGTTCACTTTCTTTAGGAAAGATCGAATCAATGGATACAATCTTCCGTAGGAGCTCTAGTGGTTGCATACCATCTCACCTATCCACTTCCGATTGATCTAATCGCTGCGCGTTCTACGCGAGGCAATGCTATTGTTCGGAATGGGGCAGGCAGGGGCAATTGTTCCTGTTCTCTTGCAGAATATCTGAATTGGCCATGTGGGGTGGGATTCTGCACTTCCATCTGTTTTCTTGCAGCGAACAAAATTCGATAATGCTCTATGAGCTCTGTCCTTACCCTATTCCTCATTTCCTTTAATGCTGATGTTATCCCGTTCCCTCCGCATTCTCGTAGGAGCTGATTTATTGCTATTAATCTCCGAACTCTGGAATCGGTTACGTATTCTGAAACTCCTTGAGCAAGGTTCATTGCTTCGTTACCATAATTCCTTGCCCTTAAATCCCAGTGCTTATCACTTGGGTAAATTGGAGTTGTCTCGATTTGTCGTATGGGTGGGCCTGTATCTATCCCTCATCCACCATGTGCAAAGTATTTCCGGTAAACCAGATTCCTTCTTTCCTCGCTCTTTTCAAAGCATCTACAGTAGGAAAAGCCCCTGGAATATTCGGGAGGCGGGCTGGGTGCGTGTTGGTCATCAGGCCGAAAAACGCATCAAGCATGGTCGATCCATGGATTATCATGTATCTGTCACATAATATCAGGTCTATTCCGTTATCGTTTAACCTGGTTGCAAGCCTGGTCTCATACTCTTTTTTTGCAGCATCCCTTTCAGGGGTTCCTCTTTTACCTGCTCTTTTAAATGCAGATGACGGTTCTACATGTGTTTCCAATCCTAAGTCAGAAAAATCCCGGTGCGGCGTATCATCATCCATTACAATCAGTGCAAGTTCAGCACCTGCAACCCTGCCTTCTTGAACCATCGCTGCAAATCTTGGAAGATTCCCCCGGTGTGTTTCGTTTACTTCAGGAAATCTTTCAGGGTCTGCAATTGGCTCATCTGTGAGTTCCTTTGAAGTTAAGAAATATGCTATTCTTATAAGTGACCTGTCCAACTGAGTCTCTCGTTCTTCTACTGTATTTTCATTATTCATGGCTATCCCTCGTCTTATCAAATTCTGTTATTGTATTGGAAATTTCATAAATTTCCAATGCTGAAAAATTTTTCATGTGTTATTCTATGTGTATGGAAGTATTTTTAAATATTCGTAACATTTATACGAAATTAGTAACTATTTGTTTACTCATTTTACGATTATCGTATGATTACGAATTTCGTAAACTTTATTAACTTTCCATCCATTATCTTCTCCATGAAGTCTGATGAATTGGATAAAAAAATTTTGGGCTTGCTAAAAAATAATTCCAGGATGTCTAACGTAGAAATTGCAAAAACCATAGGGCTTACTGAAGGCGCAGTCCGGCATCGTATCGACAGCCTCCTAAAGCAAGGGGTGATAAAAAGATTCACCCTCGACCTTTCTTCTGAAGAGGAGCTTTTCGCCATCGTCATGGTCAAATCAAAGACTGACAGCAAAAAAATGATGAAGGATGTTTCTTCTCTTAAACTGGCAAATGATGCGTATGAAATCTCTGGCGAATTCGACGGATGCGTAATCCTCTCTGGTTCTTCCATGGAAGTTATTGATAAAAAAATAGACCAAATCCGCTCCTGCAATAGCGTTGCAGATACCAAAACCTTTATTTCGCTACATCACTGGTAATTATCAACCTCACGTGTGTCGCTTTCCACTTTCGACTGAGGGCTCTAGGTCAACAACCGCTACTCTCAAAGTTTCAGCCCATCCTGGAAACACATTGAAAATACTATGTCCACAATTATGCGCCATCAAGGCTCGTTCTGTAGACCCATGCCACCCTGTAGTTTTCTCATTATAGCCGTCATTACCGCCTTTGCGAAGTCCTACTAAACATCCATGTCCATATGCCCACTCATTTCTATCCCATTTTTCAGTGTACCCTTCAGCCATGAAATCCGCTGCCCTTACTCTTCCAGCAAGAGCAGATAAATCTACTGCCGAAACTGTAAATTCATTGTTTCCGGATTGCTCTATTTGCAATAAACCTATCGAATCGTAAACTGCCATTGCTGCCGTCCTCTGGAGACTTATTTCTCTGCCTTCGAATTGAACTGGAACATCAGGAATCAAATGCCTATAAGAGATGCCCCCTTCAGTCCAAACAATTTCTGACCCTAACATTCTTCCTGGATAACGAAAAGCCCTATACTCATCTGTTCTAGCTCCAATGTCGCCAAACAGATTAACATAATAAGATTTGGATATGGATTCATCTCTTCTGTTCAAAAGTTCATCAATATGCACTACTCTTGCTATTTGTTCAGTCTTGGGATCAAACCTTCTAGAAAGCCCAAACATTTCCCTTTGCGTAAACCTTCCTTCCAAAGCTCTTATTCCTCTATCTCCACCTTGTTCTTGACGCATTGATTATCCCTCCGGATTTTTTGATAATCTTTTAAATCCATTGGTGCATATTAACAAAATGTAAAATAATTTACAAAAAACTAGTAAAAATGTGAAAATATGTTATCTGTTGCAAAAGCAGTCGAGCACATCATCTCCCAGAACCCCTTCATCCAGGAAGGCTTAGCCCGTGGCATAATCAACAATGCTGCCTTAGCCAGCGAAATGATTCCTGAGGTTGAAAGGCTTCTAAAAAAGAAAGTAAAATTTTCCGCAGTAAATATGGCAGTACGAAGATTAAGCGAAAACATGGAAAGAACATTTGTCAAAAAGGCCAAATTTGATAAGAATTCGGATATCTCCCTGATCTCCGACTTGGTTCAGATTACGATTTACCGTATAGAGGATATCCAGGAATACCTCAAGAAACTTTACGATATTGTAGATTATAAAAAAGGCGATTTTCTTACTATTACTCAGGGCGTTTATGAGGTAATGATTATTATTAATGCTCGTCATGAAAAGGAAATTCTGGATCTATTGCCTAAAAAAATTGTGAAAAATATCCAAAAAAACCTTTGTGGAATTACACTGAAAATTCCTGAAGACAGTTTTGAATCTGTGGGGCTATTCTATATCATAACTCGGGCACTTGCATGGGAAAACATTGTTATCGTAGATTTTGTTTCAACCTTCAGCGAAGTAACCATGACGTTCAACGAGGCTGATGGAGAGCGATCTTATCGGGCGTTAAAAAATCTCGTAAAGGAAAATCTGTAGCGGATATTCCTCAGTTTCACTGCATGCTCCCACGCAGCATCTTCCTCATCTCAAAAACATCAGTAAAAGTAATCTTGCAATTATTAACATCAATTTCTTGTTTCTCACCAGCATAATAAATAATAAAGCCCCTTTTTGGCTTGTATTTATTTATAAATGAGCGAAGGCTAAGTCCAACTTTCGGGGCAGGAGAATTTATTTTAATTTCGATTGGGATAACTTCATTATTTATTTCAACAATAAAATCAACTTCTGCTTTGCTCTTTGTGAGATAGTATTTTACCTTTAAGCCTATTTTTAAAAGCTCAGTTAGTACATAATTTTCAAATAACTTGCCTTCGTTTTCAATTGAAAGGGGGAAATGATTTGTAACTGCATTCCTTACCCCAGTATCTATGAAATAAAGTTTTGGCTGTTTTATTACTTCACTAAGTTTATTTGTATAAAAAGGATAAATCCTGATAATCAGGTAACTTTTCTCCATTGCATCAAGATATTTTTTTATTGTCTGGAAAGACAGGCCTGTTTCCCTTGAGATGTTTTCATAGATCATTACGTTTCCAATATAATTTGAAAAATACCTGCAACATTTTTCTAGAGAGCTAATGTCCCCAATTGAAAAGGTTTTTGCTATGTCTTTCAGAACCATAGTTTCGTAAAGATCCCTAAGAATAGTTTTCTTAAGTTCTGGCTCTTGGGTAAGAACTACTTTTGGATAGCCCCCATAAGTTACCTGTTCAGATATGTGCCTTCGCAGGATTCCAGGTGTAAGCTCTTTTTGATTTTTTGATGATAAAAATTCAGGTAATGAAAAAGGGTAAATATAAATTATGGAAACTCTTCCAACCAGCCATGATAAGACTTCTTTACTTAAAATAATCTGCGATGAGGAACTTAGCCAGATTTTTTTATCAGTATTATTGTCAGCCAAATATTTTAGTTTTATTCCAGCATCTTTTCCACATTGGACTTCATCAATGATTGTAATTGTATGATTCTTAATGTACTGGTTCTCGAATTTTTTAATATCTGCATCGAATAACTCTTTCCCATCCGGATTATCGAGGCTAATATAAAAAGTGCTCTTCTCGTTTAATTGTTGTTTAAGGAAAGTCGTTTTTCCTGCCTGCCTTGGCCCAACTAAGGCTACTAGAGCATAGATAGCATTGACCTTCTCGAATTTCTGTTTGATTTCGCGTTCAACATAACTCCCTGAATTAACCATAAACAGTATTTACGTGCGAAGATTTTTAAATAGCTACTTTTCCTAATATTAAGTTTAATAAAAGTAATACTAAACTTAAAGTCAAGTTTAATTTTAGTACACTTAATCTTCTACTGCATACTCCCCAGCAGCATCTTCCTCATCTCAACAACTTCCAGGTTCTGGGCTGCCTTTATTGCAAAATCCAGTTTTGATTCGCTATTAGCATATATTGTGAGCAACGCATCTCCTTTTTCAACCCGATCTCCCCTGGTCCGGTGAAGCAAAACTCCAGCCCCCTTATCCCTTGGCGATCCGGCAATACGGGCTATTTTCGACACTGACTTATTGTCTATATGGAAAATGCTTCCTCCTTCCTCGCACTTGATCACTTGTGTGTATTTCCCTATTGGCAGGTCGGAAATCCTCACCCTCGAATTTCCTCCTTGTAAATCAATTATTTCCCTGAATTTTGACATTGCCTTTCCACTATTTAGTATGTTTTGTGCCGCAGAATACCCTTTGCCAGATGGGACTTTTTTACATAGTTCGAGCAATTTTCCTGCCATAAGAAGGCTTTTGTGCTTCAGATCTTCCGGGCCCTTGCCCCCCAAAACCTCTAAAACATCCGAACACTCCAGTGCTGGCCCGACCCCGTTTCCAACCGGTTCAGCACCATCTGTAATGAGTGCCTCGATCTTCATGCCGAGTTTTTCGCCAACCCGAAGGAAATGTTTTCCTAATTCATTTGCGCGTTCGACATATGGGACTTTAACCCCGCGTCCTGTCGGTATGTCGACAAGAACATATTGGGCCCCGACGCTTTTTTTCTTTCCCAAAATGCTCGCAAGCAGCATCCCCTCAGGGTCAAGGCTGAGCGGGTGGCGGATTCGGATGAGTTTATCATCTACCGGAGCGAGCTTCATACCGCCTCCCCAAACCATCGCGCCTTTTGCCTTAAGTACAATCGAGCGCATTTCATCCATATCAAATGTAACATTTGCCAAAACCTCCATGGTATCGGCGGTTCCAGCAGCGCTGGTGATTGAGCGTGAGGATGTTTTTGGGATATATAGCCCGGCAGCAGCGATTATCGGAACAACGATCATGGTAGTCCGGTTTCCCGCAACCCCGCCAACGCAATGTTTGTCCAATATCGGTTTTTTCCCTAAGTTGAGCTGCTCGCCTGAATCAACAGTTGCATTTGCAAGATCTATGACTTCACTGTCTGAAAACCCATTTATGTAGGCGGCAGTTATCCATGCGGACGTCTCGATTTCGCTAAGCCGGTCATTCATTATATCGTCCACTATGGTTTTGATTTCACCATTAACGAGCGTTCCCTTATCGAGCTTTTTCTTTATGTAGGCAATTGATGCAGGCTGGTCCATGTGCACGATCTCAATGGGCTCCCCTTTTTTGAGCTTGTGGGCGGTTGCCAGATCCCGAAATACTCCTACTTCCCCTGCTTTTACCAACTCCTTGCTGACATCGACTATGGCGCTATGGCTCTCCCCCTGGTGCCTTATCTGGGTCCTAAAACCCGCATAAATATCGTGTTCTTTGGCATCATCCTCATTTAGGACTATGATTTTTTTGCCTGTGAATATGTCGATGATTTTTACTTTGCAAACATATTTTTTTACTTTCCAGACATCGACTTTCTTAACTTCTTTTTCAACATAATGGTTCATGATGACCCCTTTTCCTTGATTATTTTCGTTTATGTCTCAATCTTCCTGACTCTTTCCTTCTACTCGTATATTTTTATTCCGAGCTTTTGCGTTGCCACTGCAAAAAGCGACTCTGCAGGGATTACCCCTGCTTCTGTAATATATCCGTTAACGTATTTTGCAGCAACCGCCTCAAATGCAGGGTTCCTGATTTTTATTTTCGTAGCCAGGCCTTTTGGGGGTTGTTCCCAAACTTCCTTCGGGTCGCGCTCCTCGATTTTTTCCCGTGTCCCGAAAATCGTCATCGTGCTATATTTGTATAATTCTGCTGCAGAATAAAATGACACATCATTCATTCGGGCTATATGCGCGAGTGTACTTGTCCCTATCTTATTTATCAAATCCCCCCTGGAAGTTATCGAGTCCGCGCCAACAATCACAATATCCGCTTTTCTCATAAACAATTCCATGGCCCCATCGACAGCAAGTGTCACATCGATTTCTGCTTTGGCCAATTCAGTTGCAGTCACCCTGCCCTGATAGCGGGGCCGCGTTTCAAAACAAACAACTGAAAAATTTTTCTTCAAT
Organism: Microcaldota archaeon; assembly: GCA_016212505.1. Lineage (GTDB taxonomy): Archaea > Micrarchaeota > Micrarchaeia > Anstonellales > Bilamarchaeaceae > Bilamarchaeum. The sequence goes on along the minus strand of JACRGB010000004.1, from coordinate 782 downwards.
TTTTTTGCCTCAATCATTACCCTTGTTGAAGTTGACGAATGACAATGGGTGAGTACGACCGAGTCATCCGGAATGAGCCTTGCCCCATAAAGCGCAAGTTTTTTCGCATCATCTTCCATTTTTTTCAGAACCCCTTCTTCATGGGCGCTAAGCATTCTTTTCAATTCCGATACTGTCCGGGCGTTTCTGAGCCGGATCTGGTGGAGTGCAAACCGGTAAGATTCATCTATTATGTTCCGGGTCATTGGTTCGGTTGGCCGGGATTCTGCTATCTCCCTGCCAACTTTTAGCAATTCCTTATTGAAAGAACCGACTGTTTTTGCTTTTGATTTATTTGCGGATATTAAAAGCGCTTTTATCGCGGCTTTTGCTACGTTCCTCGCTCCCTGGATTTTAAGTGATCTTATATCGCGAATTATCCTATCCACTTCCTTATCCATAACTTGACTAAGAAGTAGTAGGAATAAATAGTTGCGCCTATTTTGGGCTCTGTAGGATTGCTTCAAGCAGCGGCACATCGGGCTGCACCGCCAATAGCGGCGACTGCCCCGGGGCAGTCGGTCGCCTTCGAAGGCGACCAATTGCGTATCGAAACGCAATTGCCGCAGCGCGCAGCCCCTTATTCTCGATCAACAATAACTTGATCGAGGATGGCAAGAAACGCATGGCGTTTCTTGACTGTCGTGATCGAAGCGTCGATGTCGTGATCTTCGCAAAGATCACGAGCATGCTCAGGATCAACTAATTGATCCTGACATCACAACATATACGATCCAACTTTT
>JACRGB010000046.1 GCA_016212505.1 Microcaldota archaeon | reverse complement strand
TTCAGGTTTCACTTATATCAATGGTGGTAAATCTGAAGAGATTTGTAAAATTAAGCTGGAAGCCAGTGGCTTCCTAAGCTTCAGCTTATTTTTTTAATATTAGATCAGAGAGTTCATTGACTTTTTCAACAGCTACCGCGGCGTCTGAGGTAATTAGACCACGAGTCCTTGATAAGAAATAGATGGTGCTACTTTTTTATTTTAGCGGGTTTCACTATTTTGGGGTATGGATTGTAGGAATAAATAAGCTGGGAAAATATGTTCGTGTGAATTCAACTTGTAATACTGGATCAGCCTTTATCTGCTCCAACTGTGCCCATGTCTCTTCAAAATTTCCGCCTAATGCGAAACCTATAGTTTCCACATCGACTTTTTGGGCATTAAATAACTGGTTTGCAAGAAACATTGTTCTATATAATTGCAATATTAGTGCACGGTCAGGACTTCCAAAAAATTCTGATTTGGTTAACCCATCAAAAACACTTGCGAAATTGTGTGCTGAAGCAAGACAGTACAATACTGTAACTTTTGGTACAGCTAATGAAACCTTTCTTAAATAGTCATCTATATCTAGACCAAGTTCTCTGGCCAATTTTATTACTTCTTTTCTAACTAAAAATACTACAGGGTGCACGTCGAACATATCTTGCCTATACATTTTATCTAATACTGAGTGTTTGCCATCTTTATGTTTCTGAATTTCCTTTAACAAGTCAATAATAGGGTGTTCATTAAAAATTTCATCAATTGCATCTTTTATTTCCAATTGATTTCTGTACGCGCACACAGCACTTAAGTGTTTTATGTTAGTTAAGGCAAAGTAAGCTGGCTTATCTGGATTGTAAACAAATTTACCTGCAATATATTTTAAATCTCCTTCATGCATGACATAAATTTGAGATGGTCTATCTCCCACTTCTGCTTCTATTGCAGGAAATATGCCCTGTCTTGCCAACAAAATTGGAACCGATTCTCCATAGGCACTTCCAACTACTTCTAAGCAAAACGCAGTAAAAGATCCCAAATCCGCCGCTACTCCTTTTAACGTTCTTAAGGCATTTTCTCCACCATCAAACACTCTTATTAAACGATCAACCTGTCCAGATACTAGCCTAGGATCTCCAGTTCTTTCTATTCTCTCCAGAGCAGATCTAAATTGTGCAAACGCGCGTATTTGGCTGAAACCTCTTGCTCTAATATTATCGATGTCAGTAATTCCCCTTCTGGCTACTGTTTTCCATCCGTTTGGAACTAATTCCCTTATTGCGACTTGAGGTTGAGGCATAGCAGTATCACTTAATTATTTCTTTTAACACAACTATTTAAAAACCGTTTCGTCCACAATATATTTGTGAATTTTGATGCCAATCCCAAAAGACCAGATAATGAAAATTCGTTTAGGCAAAACATTAACCCCTCATCCAGGTCATGACCATTATGTCGTTTCTTATGGTTCACGTCCACAAGGCCCTCAAAAAATATTTGCCCCTCATTTAGTTGATGCCGATAGGCTTCATGCGCTTCCTGCCCAAGCCGATCGTCCGTTAACCCCAGATGAACTATTTGCGGTTATTCGGGATGCCCATGCCAAATTAAACGAACCCGGCAGGTCGCTTCCTTTGGATAAAGGCCCTTTTGCCGATCAGATGGGAGTTATTGCAAATCGTATTCCAGAAATCGTTCGGGGCCGTAAAAATTTGCCTGTTGGGGATCTAATTGACACGGTTGTCGATTCTTTCCGGCCAGAAGATCCACTTGGAGAAGAAGGTGCAGCAGCTTTCCCAAAAATACCCCAAAATGCTCATTATGGTTTTACGCTTTTAAGGCCCTATAGGAAAGTTCCTGATATTCTTCCTGTTGCAGGACAAATACTTACCCAACCCGAGAGGCGACAAAGAAATCCAATGGATAGCAGTTCAGCAATAATGCAAGTTCATATGATGGAAGCATATTGCCTTGCAACAAGTTTCTTACGCCATTATTTTGCCCAGCAAAATCATAATCCTTCCCGCCAGGTTTATCCAGCAATTGCATTATCTGCTGCATCAAATAATAATTTCGGCCTTCTTCAGCATTTTGGCCTTCCGTTTTTCTCATCTGCTGACCGGCAGGTTTTCCTCAGCCCAATTATTGCATTAGTTGATTTAACCCAGCAAGCTCCAATGAGCACTTTTGCATTAAAACGGGCACATCCGCCGGTCGGGAGAGTTGACCTCTTGAGTGATATGGCGATGATGGGCATCCTCCATATTATCCATGCTGAAATTAAGTTAAAACTACTTACTGATAAAATTGCAACACGTGCATATGATGCAGCATTAAATCCTTCAGCAACAGGAATCAGCGAGGATAGAGTGGTTCCAGAAGAAGAAATCGAAAGGACATTCCGCAGAATTGCCGAGCAAATAGTCAAGGCATATACTTATTGTCCTGAACTAGTTCCTTTTGTGCAGAACACATTCCATTTTATCGATAGTGAACTTTTAATGACATTTGCAACTCTGGAATGGCTAGACTGCAAGACCGTAAGTTCAGGCAATCCATTTGTTCAGCAGATGGATGTTGCTTCATTTGCACAAATGGTACGCGCAAGAGATCCTAATGCTGCAGCCCAAATTGAAGCGAACGCAGAGCGGACGAAAAAATACTTTATGGATGCATTTGCAAGAATAGTCACTGAAGCAGTTGTAACTTCCGGAGTTCTTCGCTGATCTGTTTCTTCTTTCTATTATAGCAAGCCACGAAAGTTTTGCGACTCAGTCTAGTGGTGTTTACCTCAGCGTGGCTTGCTATGGACGCCGCATTTTTTCCTGCGGCGGCTATAAGAAAAATTATTTCGTCAAAACTTCGCACCCATCATTTGTTACCAATATCGTATGCTCAGTCTGCGCTACCATTCCTTTTCCGCTTTCACGTAAAACCGGATAGCCCCGTACCATCTGGCTTTGCAATAATTCTTTCAGTGCAGCGCTCACCAGAAGCTTGGATGGAAATTCCTTTCTTATCCACCTTTCAGCAAATGGGAGCATCCCAAAATTCTTTAGTGCAAATTCCACTATCTTTCTTGATTGCCTCATCCTTACCGTTGACGGCGCATATAGTGAGAAAATTTCAACCTGCTCAAGGTCTTCCACATGGCCCGCGCCATTGGTTGCAAAAGGTTCAACCGCAAAGATTTCCCCTTCCTTAAACTGGTAAGGATCGCGGGTCCGTATGTTCGGAATGTCTATTCCAGCATGAAGCTCATTGGATTTTATCATATGGCCCGAAAGGTTTGAGATCGGCTTATAGCCGTATTTTCTTATGGTATCCTCAACCACTCCGCCAACTTCGCCAACCGCTACTCCTGGTTTTATTGTTTTTATCGCATTTTCAAGTGCTTCTTGCGACGCAGTGACCAACTTCTCGTAATCCCCGCTAAGGTCGATCGTATGGGCAGTATCAGAAAGTGCGCCATTTACTTCCACACCCAAATCAATTTTTACTAAATCCTTTTCTCCCAGCGTTCCCTCTGCCTCAAACTCAGGCGTGTAGTGCGCTGCTATTTCATTAACCGAAATATTGACCGGAAATGCCGGCCTTGCCCCTTCATCGTGGATCATTTGCTCTATTGTTTCTGCAATATCCAAAAATGATGCGCCTACCATTACCAGGCCCTTGCTTTCATTGCGTATTTTTGAAGCTATTTTTCCTGCCTGCCTGAAATTGTCTAGTTCTTCCATTTTAATCATCCAATTAGTGTATATGAAAAATTAAAAATAGATGGAATTGGCTTGCTATTTTTTGACTATTATTGCCCAGCACATTCCGATTACGCCAAGGCCTGCTGCAATGACCCAAATATCGTGGTACCATGCGCCAGTGGCTGAAATTGCAAATCCGAGCAGCCTGGCGGCATGAAGTATCGGATCAGAGTTCTTCATCTTTTTGCCAAGGTCTGATTTTTTATATTTTTCAAGGTCCACAAAAGCCAGGAGGAATGCAGAAACAACAACTGGTGGTCCAGCCCCAACAGCCAAACTAAGCAAAACTTCATGATCCCAACAAAGTGGCAATGCTGCGAGGCCAGCAACAATGTCGACCGCTAATTTAACCGGAACTATTTGATGATAGATTAATTTTTCGCTAAAATTCACAATTATGATTTTGCTTTGTGTTTAATAAGATTATTCTAATTCACGACTTTTTGAAAACTCTTGAAAATTCCTTGAAAAATCGATGTTACTCGGGTTTTTTCCTGCGTATTCGAGATAATCTTTCTTCAAATTCGTCTACTTGTGCTGGAGGTAGTGCCCTTACAAACTGCCTAAATCGTTCTTGATCATCAACTAAGCTTTCCAAAGCTTCGCCTTCCGGAAGTACTATTAGTTCATTCGGGTCTGGCGGTGCTTTCGCGCGTATTCTTTTTGGTCGTGGCAGTTCGGTTTTGTGCAGGTATCCTAAACTTCCCGCAATTCCGCCAAGCGCTAAAAATACCACGAAACCGACCTCCCCTCCACCTTGAGCCATCCGATGTAATAATTCTAAAAAGGCTGCTCCAATTCCACTTCCAAGATAAAATCCAGCTCTTCCAGCTCTGCCAGTTAATTCTGGTTCATCCCGCTCAGGCAGTTCTTGCCCTGTTTTTCTTTCATATGCCCATTCACCTATTCTAACCATGCTTCTGAAAAATTTAAACCACACTAAACCTGCAATAAAAGCAGCTAATCCCAAGATTCCTGCTGCTGTTATGCTTGCTTCTGAAGCAAAAGCGTGAAGGGTAAGAATCCCTGCCCCTCCTGCACCAAACCCTATTACTGACCCTGCAATTCCAGGACCAAAAAATGCTTCAAGTGCAGTGCCAACTCTTCTGGCTAAGGACATTTGAACTGGACTTTCCGTAGCTAATGCAACCGCATTTGATGGTTGTACGGCCAAACTTGTTTCCGGAGTAGTTACTGAAGGAGTTACTGGAGCAGTCACAGCTACTTCTTTCGGTTTTGGTTCGGTATTGGCAGGCCCCTCTAGCTGATTAGGGATTTCAAATCGCATGGATGGGGATTGCGGATTAGGAACAGTTATCAAAATACTTGTTATATAACCTTGGCCTGGCCGTTCTTTTTTCTGCCCTTCCCTTCCTAAGGCAGCTAAATCTCTCTGCATCTGCACTCGACGTTCCATCGCGCTATTTTTTCTTGCATCAAAGTGATGGTTATCCAATCTTCGTCGCATAGTTTGATTAAAGATAAAAGTGTTTAAAAATGCATGTTTCTGTTTTCCTCTTTATCTTTTCTATCGTTATCTATAATTATCTATAAACAACGCCGATCTTCTGCAGGACTTGTCCGAACTTCCTTACTTCCTCTTCGTTATTGTATATGTACGCGCTCGCCCGAACCGCGCCGTCCTTTGCGCCAATCGCTTCCATTGCAGGCTGTGCGCAGAAAAACCCGCTCCGCACTGCAATGTTATTCTGATCCAGCATGAGTGAAACATCATGCGGCTTTGCCTTCTTAAAATTAAATGAGAATAACGCGCCATGATTTATCCGATTGGCATCACCATAGACCTGTACTCCTGCATTTTGCAGTTCTTTTAGCATTAACGCAGTCAAGCGTTTTTCGTGCTCTTCTATTTTGGCCATCCCAATCTTTTTGAGGTATTCAACTGCTGCAGCAAACCCAAAAATCCCGGAATAATGCTGCACTCCTGCTTCAAAACGAGTATTATCATTCATCCACTCAATTTTCCCGAGCGAAACTGTTTTCACATTTCCTCCGCCAACTGCAAGCGGCTTTATTTTTGCTAAATGTTCCTTTTTTGCCACCAGAGCGCCAATGCCGCTTGGCCCTAGCATTTTATGCGCGGAAAAGCAGAGGAAGTCAATATTTTCCGATTTGAAATCCACCTTATGGTGCGGTACACTTTGCGCGCCATCAACTGCAATCATCGCGCCAGCATCACGGGCTATTTTTCCAATTGTCCTGATGTCCTGTCTTTGGCCAGTGGTATTGTTTGCCCCGTTTGTAACAATCAGGGCAGTTTCCTTATCTATGCTATCTTTCCATTGCTCGATTCCGATTTTTCCCTCATCATTATTGCACTGGAGTATTTCGAGATTTATTGTTCCATTGTCCCGAAGTCTTATCAAGGGAAGCAGCACTGCATGATGCTCCATATTTGTTGTGACTACTTTTTTTCTTTTCGAATAATCAAGACCATTGACTATGATATTGAGGCCTTCTGTAGTGTTTTTCGTCCAAATCAGCCCTTGCGGATCAGCGCCAACTAGCCTGGCAACGCTTTCCCTGCACAAATCTATGTTTTCGTTTGTTTTTCTGCCAAGCTGGTGCGAGCTTCTTCCTGCACACGCTCCGAACTGCTCATAATATTCTGCTTCAGCATTTATGACTGATTTTGGCTTTAGCGCAGTGCATGCGCTATCAAAATAGATAAGATTGGGATTATTCTTCAGGAGCGGAAAATCGTTTCTAATATCGTTGCCAATCAAAAGTCTCAACTCCCCTTCGCACTAGCTATGGCATTTTCAAATTCCTCGATCGGTTTTGGTCCGACAATAGCTTTTCCATTTATGAAAAATGTGGGAGTTGCGTAAATGTGCGCGTCTTTTCCCTGCTGGATGTATCGCTCAAGTTCCGCTGCGCTCTGATTCTTGTCATAGCATTCGTTGAACTGGCTCATATTGAGTCCTGCTTTTTCAGCAAGAGATTTTACTGCAAATGTGCCATCTGCCGTGCACTCTTCCTGGTGCTCAAAAATTGCGCCACGCAGTTCCCATTCTTTTCCCTGCCTTGCTGAGCAAAGCACTGCCATTGCTGCCTGTTTGCTAAAGGCATGGTTTGGAAGGGGGAACGGTTTAAACGTATAATATATCGAGCCGTTGTATTTGGCAAGGATCTGCTGCATGGTTGACTCTGCTTTTTTTGTGTATGGGCAGGTGAAGCACCCAAATTCAATAATCTTTACCTTTGCACTGATATTGCCCTCAGAAATCCCATCGAGCGTATTTGGCGGGATCAGGTCGGTCGGGCTGCTGAACCGTCCATAGTCGCCAGTGATATCGTTAAGTATGCACGCGCTGGTTGCATTGGGCCCATCACAATTCCCATAAACGTAGAAATTATATGCCCCATAGATGGTGTAGCCAAAGCTGGCAACGGTTAAGAGTACCAAAATCCATGAAAAGAGGACAAAATTCCTGTTTACCACCCGGGCTGCCAAGGGAGAAATCTTCAGAAGATTGGAAACTATTTGTGCTTTTAATTGGTCATCTATTCCAGTATCGCAAGGCTTCATCATGAGCATTTTGAAAACGCACTTGAAGCTTTCTTTTGCAAGCGGGCGGTATTTTGCCGAGAATAACGACATTACTGAAAATATGATGATCGCGATAATACAAAGTACCATATCAATTACCTACAAGCCTCACATGGTGGACGAATATTGTGTTGTCTTGCCAGAGGAGGGATGATTTCTTTTTCCCGCAATTTTTGACATATTTTTCTTATTGAACATCTGGAGCAAACAACTCGCTCAAGAAGAAAAAAAACATACGGAACAACATGCTCATTTGTTTTATATATTCTGCTTTTGCCAACTTTAGTGTGGCTTACTAGCTCTGCTTTTGCAAGCATGGCAAGATTATGGGAGACCAGCGTTCTTTCCATCCCTATCTTTTCACTTAGGTTATTTACGCTCATATGGTTAAGGGAAAGTTCCTGTAGTATCCTTACCCGCTCTCGGTTTGCCAGGGCCGAGAAAAATCCTGAACAAAATCCGCCATCAGCTTTTCCGGTTTTTCCAGAATCCGCAGCATTCCCAATTTTCATATGTGAAATTTTATTCACACGTATTTATTATTCTTCGCTGCGCATAATTTATGGTGGCCCTATGTCTGATCTCACTGGCAAAGTAGCTATAATAACCGGTTCTGGAAGGGGTATTGGTGCTGGAATTGCAAAAACATTCTCTGAATCAGGAGCAAAAGTAGTAATTACTTCAAGACATCAAAATGAATGCGATATTGTAGTTGGCGAAATAAAAAAAGCAGGTCACGAAGTATTTTGTGAAGTGTGCGATGTTTCTAATGAAGATCAGGTCCAGTCCCTTGTAAATGACACTGTCAAAAAATTCGGTGGCCTTCATATAATGGTAAATAACGCAGGGGTATTTGAGCAAAAACCCGTTGATGAGATGGATACTGCCCTTTGGAAAAAAGTACAGGCAGTTGATCTTGATGGGGTATTCTTTGGCACAAAATACGCTGCATTGCAAATGAAAAAGAAAAACTGGGGCCGTATAATAAACATCAGTTCTGTTGCAGGCCTGATGGGCTTTGGCGGATCTGCTGCCTATTGCGCTGCAAAATTCGGTGTAAGGGGATTTACAAAAGCAGCAGCTATCGACTTGGCCCCTTATGGAATTACTGTAAATTCCATCTGCCCTGGCCTAATAGAGACAAAAATGACCGAGGCATTTACAAATGATCCATCTATTCTTCAAACCATGGAGCAATCCTTTTTAGTTAAGCGGGCCGGTATGCCGAAAGACATTGCGAATGCTGCACTTTACCTTGCGAGCGAAGAAGCAAGCTATGTTACCGGGACAGAAATCGTGGTTGATGGCGGATGGACGGCACACCTCTGAGTGTCCGGTTCCGAGTGTCCAGTTTTCTTTTTCGCGTTTCTTCACTTAGGCCAACGCCCTCTCTCGGCGATAGCATCTGAGAAGAACTTGGTTTAGAACTAGCAAAATAATATAGCTTTTTAAACATTTTGTGAGATAGTATTCTGCTAATTATCATTAGTGTAAATCAATACTAATACAGAATTTTTGGAGGATGAGTTTTATGACTAAACAGGTAAGTGGAGAACAAGTTTATGTGTTGCCAGAAGGCGCTCAGAGAGTTTTAGGTCGTGATGCAATGCGGATAAACATTGCAATTTGCTACGCCGTAGCAAACATTGTCAAGACCACTTTAGGCCCAAAAGGTATGGACAAGATGCTTGTTTCTGATTTGGGAGACATCGTCATAACTAATGATGGTGCGACTATTTTAGAAGAAATGAACGTTGATCATCCAGCTGCAAAATTGATGGTTGAAATTGCAAAAACACAGGACAAGGAAGTTGGTGACGGAACCACCACGAGTGTCGTGTTGGCCGGCAACTTGCTTAGAAAAGCAGGTGAACTAATTGACCAAAATATCCACCCAACAGTTATCATAAAAGGATACGAGCTTGCGGTCAAGAAGGCAGAAGAAGCCCTTGAGAGGGTATCTGAACCCGTAAAATCTACTGACGTTGAAACATTGAACAAGATCGGTCTTGTTTCTATGGGTTCAAAAGGCATTGGAAACGATTCTGAAAAAAGAAAAATTGCAGAAATTGTCAGCACCGCACTTCTTCAGGTTGCTGAAACAAAAGGTGGAAAGCACAAGGTTGACCTTGACCTAGTCAAGATTGAGAAGAAAGCCGGAGGAGAAGTAATGGACACACAATTGATCCAAGGAGTCCTTATCGACAAGGAAATTGTCCACACAGGAATGCCAAAATCAATTAAGGATGCAAAAATCCTTCTTTTGGATGCAGCATTAGAGATTGAAAAAACTGAAACTGATGCAAAAATCGAGATAACTTCTCCTGATAAGATGGAAGCATTCTTGCAGCAGGAAGAAAAGATGATGCGCGATATGGTAGATAAGATTGCTGCAACAAAAGCAACAATTGTCTTCTGCCAAAAGGGCATTGATGATTTGGTTCAACATTTCTTAGCAAAGAAAGGTATTTCAGCAGTAAGGCGAGTTAAAAAATCCGATATGGAAAAACTTGGCCGGGCCACTGGTGCATCAGTTTCTTCAAGCCTTGAAGGCATGAAAGAATCCGACCTTGGTTATGCAGGATCAGTTGAAGAGCGAAAGGTTGGCGGCGAAGCAATGGTCTTTGTTGAAAAATGTAAGGATCCAAAATCCGTTACGATTTTTGTCCGGGCTGGAACTGACCATGTTGTCAGCGAAGTCGAGCGGGCTGTAGTTGATGCCCGTGGAGCAGTATCAAGCGCTCTTGAAGATGGCAAATATGTTATTGGCGGCGGTTCTGTTGAAATGGAAATTAGCCGAGAATTGCATGCTTATGCAGTTCAGATCGGTGGCCGTGAGCAATTGGCCATCCAGGCATATGCTGAAGCCATGGAATCAATTCCAAGAGCACTCGCTGAAAATGCCGGTATGGATGTAATTGACACTATCGTTTCCTTACGAAACAAGCACAAGGAAAAGGATGGTAAAACATTTGGCGTTGATGTACTTGCTGGAAAAGTCTCTGATCTTAAGCCACTAGGCATTTACGAACCTATGAAGGTAAAGAGACAGGCATTAGTATCTGCTACTGAAACCTCGCGATTGGTCCTTAGAATTGATGATATTATCAGTTCAAGAGGAGGTCGAGGCGGAGGTGGCGGTCCAGGCGGCATGCCTCCAGGAATGGGCGGCATGGAAGGAATGGATTAGGTTTCGCTTTTCCGTTTCGAAATTTATTTTTTCAACTTTTATTTCTTTATTTTCTATCTATTCTTTCTCTTCTTTAATTTAGCAATTTTTCATCAAAACCCTATACTACTGTTTTTAAATAGTCTCCCACAATATGTAATTATGACTTCCCAAAAATCTGGTGTCCAGCCTCTGCTTTTTCTTAGCAGAACTACATTTACTCCTCATTCAAGAGGATCTGCAGCTGCTTTCGAACAATCAATGTTTATGGCAGGCAGGAGAGCCATAATTGTCATTGATGATCCTGACCTATGCATGGAACGAATAGTAATGCCCCACGTTTTTCATTCTGTAGGTGCCCACCCGGATAGCAAACCAGTTACTTATCCTGTTTTCTTCTTAGATACGTTTTCTACTAAGGATCAAAGCGCAGATGTAATTGCACTTAGAAGTTCGAGAATCTTTACCCTGAGGACTGATCAACTGGTATCACGTTTAAGACAATTGAAACAATCAAACCCTAACTCCGTAATAGTTGTAGGTTTTTTTGATCCTAATATCCTTCCTGCAGTTAGGCCGCTCGCAGATGAAGGAGTTGTGGTTCTGGTTGCCAATCCTCAGGATGATCGGGTGCTTCTTAAAATTGGCACAGATGTTTTAGATAAAAAGTAAATTCTCATCTTTTTCTAAATCCAAAACTAACCATTTCACTCTCGCCCCACTCTTTTCCTATGAAAAACTGAGGATCCAGGACTCTTCCGCCTTCATCCACCCGCAACTCTTGGAATATCTCAGGATGATCCAGAATCGCAGGAAAAGTTTTGTATAACAAACTAACCATGTCATCCTCTCCCCAGCTTGATGCTTTGTCCGGGCCAGAAGAAGTGATCAGATAGTAGCTATCCCTCGATGCTCTTGCCCGTAATATTTCTATTGCCATTCCACTATGACAGGAAAGAATTATGACTAACTTCCTTCCGCTAAATTTATCCAATTCTTTGAATAACTCCTCTAACCTAATTTCGGAACTTCCTATCATGAGCGTTCCATCCTTTTGGCCATGAGTGGATAAGAAAAACATTGATAAAAATTTGGGATAATCACTCTGTTGCAGCTCTATTGCCCAGTCTCTGACTCCATTGAAATTACTTCCCAACAATTCACTGCTAACTGTAGAAGTAAAATGAGGAAAAACCATAAATCCAAGCGGAGCTAATTTTTCATAAAACTCATATATTCGCCTATTTTGCCGAACCTTCCAGCTCGCAGAGGCGTTAACATTCCCCTGATCTATTGGTTCAGCGTAGCCTCTTTTTGGATGACGGCCATTAACCAAAAAAGCTACTTTTGCTATCCCTTCGACCTGTTCTCTAATAATTTCGCTTGGCTTTTTGTATGAAGTAGCCATTTGGCCGGTTCTTGTTATTGGACGCATAATTACTCCCTATGGTTATGAAAACTAACAAAAAAGAAACGAGGAAGAAACAAGACTAAAAAACTAAAAAAACTGAAGAAAAAATAAAATTTAGGTATGCAAGCTGCTCCTAAACATTGTAAAGAGCACAATAATTGCAACAATCGCAATGACTATCAGGACCAGTATGAGATTGTTGAAATTATTATCAACGTTCGCCGGATATGATGGCGATCCGCTGTTATCAACAATTGTGTTGTTTTTTGCCGGAGTTGGCTCGGGATTAGGAGTTGGCTTAACTACCGGAGTAGGTTCAGGTGCCGGGGTAGTGGGAGTTACATTTTTGCTGGTATTATCAGAAGGTACTGGATTTAACCCCGGGAATGTTTCTGGTGGCGAACTTCCACACTGCGAACTGCCCGGGCAATAATTAGGCGTCATCATCTGAAGGCATTGTGCTCCCATCTGCGCGGGTGTTCCAGGGGGGCAGTTTACTACCTGGCCATCTGGCTTATAGAACGTACTTCCCTGCGCTGAGTCTTTCCAAACTACCTTTACGACATTACCATAACAAACATAGACTGCTTTTGCATTTGTGTCCTTGCATTTTGCAGCTGAAGTATCTGATGCAAACTGCTTTCCATTATCTCCAGGCTGCGTTTCAATTATTTGCGCAAAGCTGGCACTTATTATAAGTAAAAACATTAACCCTATGATTGTTTTCATACACACACCCTTACAATCCATGGGTCAAACGCCTTAAAAAGGCTGCTTTTCCATGCCATTTTTATCTTATTGGAATTTGTATATTCCAATTCGTAGCGAAAATCGGTTCGCTACAGGAGAAATTCTTCCGAATTTCTCCACGGACAAATTTTTCAAATTTGTCCTTGTTTTTACTTTTTAGTGACCATAATCAAATGATATCCAAATTCGGTCTTCACAGGGTTCGATACTATCCCAATGGGAAGTGAAAATGCTGCATCTTCAAATTCCTTAACCATCTGGCCCTTACCGAAATCTCCAAGGTCCCCGCCCTGGGCTTTGCTCGGGCAAATGGAATATTTTTTCGCCATTTTTGCAAAGTCCGCACCACTTTGTATCTCACCCTTTATTTTTTTTGCCAATTGCTCATTTTCCACCAATATGTGACTTGCTCTAACCATACTATCAACTCCATTTTTGTTTCATATCAATTTGTTCGAAACCCTAAACACAAAAACTCAAAACTCTTACGGCTGAACCCATTCAACCATGAAAACCCGCAGGTTTTCGTGGGCAGTGGGTTCAGTTAAGGCTGAACCCACTCAATCTCATAGTACTCATATTCGCTTCCAGGAAGTTCCAATTCCTTAATTATATAATATGTTACGCTGCTCTCCCGATCACTAATTGCAACCACCATTTCCAAACCAAACTGCTTGCACTCTGCCAATGCTTCGTACAATTCTTCACCACCAATGTATTCGTCTTCGGTCAGGGAATACATCAGGTATTTTGGCGAACCGTCTTTTGGCGTTTCGATACCGCCCTTCTTCCTATGGTATAGTAAAAAATCGAGCCGCGATCTGGTTTTGCTAAGTTTGATTTCTTTTTTCTTTCCGGGAATCGCGAGGATGAACGTTTTCTTGACCGAGTGGGCCACTCTGATCGCACGGGCCCATTCCGAAATCAGCTGTTTATGCTTCCTCGGGAAAACATGGATAACGTGCTTCGAGTGCATCCATTCGTCTTCGCTTCGGACTGGCGAAGCCCCAGGGAAATAAATCCGAAAATGCGTCCCGAACTTAAAGCCGGTCTTAATCACATACCCGCGGGATCGCCAGTCTTCGTAAACAAGGTAAATATCCTCAAAGAACTTGATCCTTTTCTTTGCAACTTTCTCTACGGTTGCAAGGTTACAGCCCTTAAGCATGAGGTTTCCGCTTTTTAGCAGGAAAATAGTCTCATAAATATCATATTTGGCTACTGTCCCGCGATGGGATGCCTTATAGGTTCCAAACTGCCCGATCCAATACCGCTCATAGAGCTCTTTCCCGACCGTTTGGTCATCAACCATTGTAATAAGGTCGTTGGGAAAAAATAACCCTTCAAAACCAAAAGCATCTAACCTAAATGGCGCACTCGTGTATTTTTTGAGAACTGTCCTGCCATACCCACCTTCTGCTTCGCTAATGTACCGAAGCACCAGCCCTTTATCGCGCCAATCCTTATATGTGAGGCAGCGGGCGAGCAATTTTTTGTTTTTGAGAAATAGCGAGGCAATGTCATTGAATGTAAACGGGTTGCCAGCATCGTCGTAGCATTTTCCATTCCGAATATCCATCACATACAACGCTTCTTCTGGGGATAGGTAAATTATTCCTTTTTTCATCTGGCCGTAAAAACCGTTCTGCAATGAGGAGACATCAGATGGCTCCTTAACCATTATCAGGCGCTTTTTGCGGTCCAGCTCAAGCTTTATCATTAAAAACACCTCGAGCGGATTTCCGTAATGTTATAGTATCGCTGTCTATAGTTACTTTGGCAGTGAAACAAATATAAAGGCCAATTACCATCTTGGTTATGCTAAAAATCCCATGCAAAGCATAACTGTTAGTCGGACGTTGTAGTCCAATAGTGCAATGTCGCAGTTGTAATTATCTTTAATGTAACTAATGTGATTCTATGGCCCCAGAATTAATCATTCGACCCAGCGCACTTGCCCGCCGCTCCCCCGCCTCCCTGGATATAACCGCACCATACCGGAAGCAGCCTCTTGATCCGTTTCTAGGTGGCAAACTTGGTCGGTATGTCCTTGAGGAACGGATCCAGCAAGAAGCAGGCACAAGTTCGCTCTATCTTGCCCAAGATACCGGGCACAGTAGTAATCGGAGAGTGGTAGTAAAACTTGCTTTTAATGAGCATACTGATCCGGCTCGGGCAAATATGCTCCTGACCCGAGAGGGGGCTGCTTTGGAGCAAATCGCCCATACAAATGTAATAAACATGCTTCACCATGGGATGTTCCGTGGCCCAGATTCTATGATTTATGATTATTTAGTTTTGGAACATCTTCCTGGCCAAACCCTGACCGAAGCATTCCGTCATCGTGCCCCAGTTGATTGGCGTGAAATCCGGCCTTATTTTATCGACCTTTGCAATGCACTTGAAGCTGCCCATAAATTGGGGATTGCGCATGGGGACATAAAACCCCAAAATATAATTTTATCCGACCTTCCCACCCTTGATAAAAGGCCTTTGCTTGTGCTTCTTGATTTTGGCTGCGCCAGGTTCCCGAATACCTCTTTAGACGATATGCTTTTACCCCGTTCTTTGGTTTTAGGAACATTCCCGTTCCTTCTTATGGATGTCCTTATGGGCGGACCGTATTCGTATTCTGCTGATTTACATTCTTTTGGAGTACTGATTCATCTTTTTGTGACCGGCAAGCTCCCCTTTCAAGGAAACGGCATCGCAGAGTTGGCCCGCTCGCAAAGCCTAGGATTAGGCGCGCTTCCAGAAAGTTTCTCTGCCGATGTGAGGGAAATCATCATCCGCCTGATCTCTGCGGAAAGGCAGGACAAATTCCATGATGTTGCTGAACTTCGTGATGCAATCGTTCGGGCGGCCTGAATCCCCACAAAACTTTCCCGATGTAAAAATTCTGATTGCATGAGCATGCCATCAAAATCAAAAAGCAATGCCTTTGCCAGGGGTTATCTTCAATACGCCCCTTAAACGATAACTTTTATATACTCCCCTGCAAAATCATACTTATGTCTGAATCTACGATAAAATCCTTCGCGATCCTAGGTGTGGCGTTCTTACTGCTGTTTGGCTGTTTTTCTTCACCTCCCCCAGAGAATACTACTAATACTACGCCCGTAGTCACTGTAAAAAACCCCTCATTTACCATCAGTAGTCCCCAGGAGGGTGACATAATAAATGCTCAAACGAGTGCCGATATTACCCTTGTCCTTAGTACCCAGAATCTCCTGCTAAAATCGCCCGGGGGCGCAGCAAAAAAAGGCGAAGGCCACTTTAGGGTAACTGTGGATGATGCTGAACCTGCGGTTCTATCCTCAAAAAGCTATACTATAAACGCCCTTTCAGTTGGTGAGCACACAATAAAAGTCCAGCTTTACAATAATGATAAGACCCCCTATTTACCCCAACTCATCCGAACGGTGCATTTTAGCATAACTCCAGCTGTGCCTTCAGTATACGTCCCAAAAACCTATACCGTGACCATGAATGATCTTTCTTATGACCCGGTTGTTCTTTCAGTTAATGTTGGCGATAGCATAACCTTCGTGAATTCCGGCTCAAGGCCAGCTTCTGCAACTGCGCTCATTCCAGGCAAACAAGTATTCAACACACAGGTAATTGGCCCGGGTAAAAACGCAACAGTGACCGTTACTGAAATAGGCGAATTTGAATATTATTCCTTAATTAATCCAATAATGAGAGGAAAAATTATTGTCAAACCTGCTCCGATAGAGTGACTAATATTCAATTTCAACAACGCCTTCTTTTTTTACGTATATCTGGCAGCCCAGCCTCTGGTTTGGATAGGCGCTTTTTTGTTTTAGCAAGAGCCATTCTTTATGGGCCGGCTCATTAAGAAGCTCTTTTCCTTTTATGACCGTGCATAAGCAGGTGGCGCACTCTGCATTCTCACACCCAAAAAGCATATTTGAATTTTCTTTTGCGTAATCTGCAAATCTTGCCCCTTCAGGGATTTCAATAACAACTCCTTCATTGACTATCTTGACTTTGGTCACCTTCATCATCCTCGAATAATTTTTTCTGCATTAGCCTCTCTAGGGTTTTCCATTTCGAGCGGATAAACGGCTCAAGAATTTTTATTTTTTCCTTGTCCATCAAGGCCGCCCTTGTCTTTGGATCGGACGGGTAACCGCTTCCAAAATCGCATGTGGCCTTTTTTATTTCCTCGATTTTATTGTCCCGGATTATTTTTGCGCATATCGAAGCGGCCGCAACAATCGGGTAGTTCTCGTCTGCCTTATGTTCTGCCTCAAATTTTTTATTTTTAATCCCAAACGCTTCCATTCGTCCCCTAAATGTCCAACTATAGCGGTCAGGCATATCTATCATGATGTCGCATTCACCGATCCTTTTTATGAGTTCTGCCATGGTGCGCGCCTCAATGTCATTAAGGCTTGCAGTTTTCATCATCACATTCAAATCCGCTGCGCTTATTTCCAGCCACCTGAATGTGCAAAAAGACCGCAGTTTTGCGTATGCTTCTTCGCGTTCGTTTTTTGTCAGCTGTTTGGAATCCTTAGATGCGTATTTCTTAAGGTTTTTTTCATCTTCTCTCCTGCAGCTGGCACAACAAACAACCAGCGGCCCGATCACTGGCCCCCTGCCCGCTTCATCAATCCCAGCAATAATATTAGTCACAATATGCTTTGCCTATGAATCTTTATCTGCCTTTCTATTCATGGCCTAAAAAAAAGAGAAGAATAAGAAATAAAATAAGAAGAAAGAATATATAAAAATATATAAAAAAGAAAATTAGTATGCCATATTCCGTTTCTCTACGATAATGTAGTCCCCTACTGCAAGGACACTGTCATATCGTATATGGAGCATGCCATCCTCTTTCTTCATGTTTGATGCCGTGGCGCTATCAGGATTAGGTTCTACAACCAAATCTTCCACTTTACCCGTGACTTCGTTGATGTTTAGGTCAACTAATCGCCCAAAATCTTCACCTTCGTTGGTGACTATCTTTTTTCCAGAGAGTTGTCGTGCTATGAGGTACTTTGCCATTTAATCACCTAATCTTTTCGCGAAACATTTAACTGTTTGTGGATACGCATTGACGGTTTAAATTTATAAAACTATTGTAAAGAACTGCCGATTCTGTTTTTCTCTAGTTTTCAGTCTATTTTTTCTTACTGGCTAAAATCAAGCGTCCTTAATCTATTGTACTTCATCTCATAAACCGGCACTTGTCCGGGAGTAGGCACATGGCCCTGCTTTATCTGGTAGTCCGTCCGGTCCTGGAAGGTGCCAGAATTTATGACCAATGTTCCCCGGTATTGGGTATACCCATTTCGGTGGATGTGGCCGCAATGGAAAACGTCCGGCGCATCGTCTATCACCATATAATCGATATTTTCCGGGATTATCGGGTTCCCGCCATAAATCGGTGAAAGGTGCCTTCGCTTTAGGTATTCGACCATCACTTTTTCCGGGTGCATATACGAGGCTTCGGGGATGTTCGCAATCATCGAGTCGAGCGATGTCCCATGATAAATAAGGTGCTTAAGCCCTTCTATGGATACGCTGGTAGGGTTCCCAAGCGACAATACGTCCGACTTTAATAGGTCCTTTCCGAGCGCAGGCTGCGGTTCCCCCCTTCTTACTGCATCATGGTTTCCCGGAATCACTATGACTTCGATATAATCCGGAATTTCCTGTATAAAATCATCGAGCAACTCATACTGTTTGTAGATGTCTTTTACGACTAACTCCTTCTCCTGGTTTGGATATACCCCTATGCCATCAACACTGTCCCCTGCGATTACCAAATATTTCACTTTTCCAGCCAAGTCTTTGGATTCCCCCCGGCAATGGAGCCAGTTTGTAAATGCATCCAGCTGCTTTTCAAGGAAATACCTGCTGCCAAAGTGGATATCCGAAATGTATGCTACTGCAAGGTCTGCATCGATCTGTTTTTTTTCACGTACTATGGGCATATCAGGCCATTCAATATCCTCAGCTATCATATATGGCTCTAGGATTTTTCCGGTTATGGCAACTACATCGTCCATCAGCACCCCTTTGGATTTTTTTATTAACTTATCATTGTCCCTTGAAGATGAAATTACGACCTTAAATGTGCCGGTCATATCCTCTACTTCAAAAAGCAGGTTCCCTTTTTTTGTTTCTTTCTTATCTGATATGAGCACAATTATCCTTACCTTTTCCCCAATGTGCTTTTTTACCTCTGATAGGTCTGATGTCGGCACCGAGGTACTTTTCCTTAAAAACCGTGAAAGCCGCTCGTACCTGTTGCGGAAATAATTTATAAAATTCTCTGTTTCGCCTTTGGTCCGGGATTTTCCGGTAACATCCCGCGTGTGGTTGATGACTATTTTTGGTTCGTATTCTTTTGCAGATGGTATGAAATCGTTCGCCCTTTCTATCTGCGTTTTCATCTCATTGGATATGATGAACGGTTCGATATCTTCTTTTGAGAGGAACGGCTTATTGAGCGCAATTAGTTTCTCTAAAACTATCTCATCTGCAAATTTTTTTAGCAATTCCTCTGCCTCAAGGGATATTCGTATGCCTTTTTTTGCAAGAATAGGCGCAATATCTGTAATTGGCTCTTTTGCGCTAATAAATTCCGTCATGAAAGTGATTCTAGTAAGCTCATTACAGACCAGACCTGTGTCCGGGCATGAGGCGGCATATTGATATCATCACTGATTGACTGTATGAGGTAAATTGCTGCGCTTACCTTTACCTGCTTCTCCTCGGTTCCATCCAGCCGGGTTTTTGCATCGGAAAGCGCTTTTCTGATATTTTTCGGAATAGTAGTATCATTTACAAGATTGCCTAACATTTCGCTGATTTCTGAAAGCTCGCTCATAGATTCACCGCTAAGAAAATTTCACACTGTAGTTTAGTTAAAGTAAATTACATAGAAAAAGAATTTAAACACTCGTTCGTTTTTTCGAGCAATCTGCAGAAAAACAAATTCTAAAAAAAAACGAAAAACAAAAAATTAAAATTCGGGCCCGTTGTGGCTGCGGCCACTTCGTTCCCGTTTTTCATGAGAAAAACTGATGTCTGAAGTAAGAAAAAGGAAAAACGGGCCCGGCGAGATTTGTTCGAACTTTTTAGCAAGTAAGTTTTTGTGAAACTTTTTCCTAAAAAGTTTCATTGAACTCGCGACCAACAGCTCTCATCAGTTTTTTTGTTCCGTTAGTTCGCTTCGCTCACACGAAACTGCAAACCGGAAACTGAAAACTCTAGAAGGCTGCTGCGCTATCCATGGCAGGCTCTAAATGGCTTATACTCGACCAAATAAGTTTCGGTCGAGGATATACGATCCAGCTTTTTGCTGGATCGGTATAAAAAAGCCAAAAAGGCTGGCTGCGCTACGGGCCCTTTTGGAAAGAATTAGTATTGTAGGATATAAAAAGATACCAGAGGCTACTCTTCTTCTTCGCCTTCTTCGTCCCATTCCTCGTCTTCAAAGTCGTCGTCTTCCCAATCTTCATCTTCGTCAATTTTTAGAGGCTTCATACTGATTCACCATTTTTTGCTATAATCGCATATAACTTCAGAAACTCTTTTAAAGATATCTTACCTGTTGCCATAGATATTCATGGAAATTCTGCAACTTAGTTGGTCTAATGCCGTCAAATCCTGTGAAAAACTTGCCGCCAAAATCGATTTCGAGCCGGATATTGTTGTTGGCTTAAGCCGTGGCGGTTTAATTCCAGCAAGAATACTAGGAGATTGTCTAAGTCTACGCCATGTCTTTGTTTTAGGTATCTCACTTTATAGTGGGATTGGTAAGAAGAAAACCAAACCCGAAATAATCCAGGATCTTGCCACATTCCTTGTTAAGGGCAACAAAATACTTCTTGTTGATGATGTAGCTGATAGCGGCACAAGCCTCTTTACCGCAAAAAAATATTTACTCAAAAAAGGGGCTAAGAGCGTAAGGATTGCGACTATTCATTACAAAAGCGGTTCGTTAGTCAAACCGGATTATTTTGTCAGCAGAACCAAAGCGTGGATTGTTTACCCTTGGGAAGCTAAGGAGTTTGGGAGACTACAGTGACTGGTTAAGTTTTGTAGCTGCTCCACTTTACTTTAGCCTTACGGCTTCCAGATCAGCAAGTGCAGATGCATCTTTTCTCATCATCATGCTGATTGATCTGGCAAATTCCTGGGTTTTTCCCCAGTCTCCGTGCATTGTGAATATTCGCTCCGGAGTTGGCCGCAGATTTTTAAGATATGCCATTAACTGTGCCCGGTCGCTGTGGCCTGAAAAACCTTCTGCAGTTTCCACGCGCATGTTAATGTTAAGGGTTTTCATCTTGCCATCATCGCCTAAGATGGGCAATTCCTTTACTCCCTGCTGTAGCTTGCTTCCTAAAGAAAGTGCGCTTTGATAACCCACGAACAGGAGCGTGTTATTAGGGTCATCAGCCATCAATTTAAGGTATTCATATGATGGGCCGCCCGTAAGCATTCCTGATGGTGCAAGTATGACTGCAGGTTCACCATTAACTATTTCTTCCTTGGAAAGCCCCTTCGCAACTTTTATCATCGGGTTTTCGAACGGGCTGCGGTCGGAAAGTATCCTTCTTTGTAATTGTTCGCGCAAATATTCCGGATAAGCCGTGTGTATTGCAGACGCTTCCATGATCATTCCATCAATGTAAACCGGCACATTGAAGTCCTGCTCGCGTCTTGCCATTTCTTCGAGCACAAGCATTATTTCCTGTGATCGGCCTACTGCAAATACTGGGATGAGCACTTTGCCCCTTTTTGCGACTGTTTCCTTGATGATGTTCATCAGGCGTATTTCGCTATCGAACCTGTTGACCGAAATATCGTTGCGGCCACCATAAGTACTTTCAATGAATAAAGTCTCGATTCGCGGGAAGCGGACATTTGCCGGGTCGAACAATCTTGTGAACCCGAACTTAATATCTCCGCCATAAACCAAGTTGTGCGCGCCTTCTCCAATGTGTAAGTGCACTGATGCGCTTCCCAAAATATGACCGGCATTATAGAGCGTCATTTTTATTTCAGGAGTAATATCAACAACTTCCTCATAATCAACCGTTATGACGTTCCGGATTTCCTTATAAACGTCTTTTTTGGTGTAGGGCGGTTCGACATTGAATGCCTTTTTGCATAAGTTAAGATAATCCTGCTGGAGAAGTATCATAAAATCCCGTGTTGGTGGGGTACAATATACCGGGCCCTCATAACCATAGGCAAATAAGTACGGCAGGAAACCCATATGGTCCATGTGGCCGTGGCTAATTACGACTGCATCAAGGTCCTTTAGTTCGAACCCGGTCATATTTAGGTAGGGATAGGCCCTTGTTGGATCACCCGTTGCGGGATTTACCCCAACATCAATTAGTACTTTGCTATTTGGCGTCTGGACCAGCAAGCAGGATCTACCGACTTCCCGAAAACCGCCAAGTGCCATTACCCTTACCCAATCCCCTGCTGGCTGTGGCTGGCAGATTTTCTTCCCTATGTTAACTAAAAATTTCTTGCGCTCGGCTGCTTCAACAATTGCAATTTTTCTTACCCCTTCTAAAGTTGATGATGGCATGGTTGGTGCCCTTACTGCAATTGGTGCCCAGCCGGTCTGGAGCATGACTTCCTTGAGCGTCGATCCGCCTTTTCCAATGACAAGGCCTGGCTTTATTGCCTCAATATGCACTTCGCACATTTCAGGCACAAAATCTATTCCCTTCACTTCAGCTTCTTTTGGGACTAATTTTTCTACAACTGATTTTGCCTCATCAATTGGCATTAGCGCGCTCGAATCTACCCTGATAGTTACTTTTTTCTTTATGGCGCTTGCCAATTCCCTGATCAAGCGGTCGTTGGAATAAAATGCCCGGATATTTTTAATATAAATTACTGTTGAGAGCCCTTCAGGCTCAGCTTTTGTGAACTCGCATTCTGGAGGTACAATGTCGCTGATTTTTTTTATTATGTCCTTATAGTGCAAATAAACACCTCTAAAAAACTGGTTAATTAGCCCCCCTTCAGGCTTATTTTATTATGATGCGGATAACAAAGATCCAGAGATCAATATAATATGAAAAACAAAAATTTACTCAGCATTAAGCATTCTTTTTACATCTTCGCGGTGCAATCTTTTAAAGCCGCCGCTTTTACTGACAACTACCAGATCTACATTCTCGCCGCTCGCGGCGTCTCTTTTCATTGCTGCATGGACTGCTTTTGCCGCCAGTGGCAAATTAAATTCAATATCGCGATCTTCCCTGAACATTTCTTCAAGAACACCGTATGCTATTGGTGATCCGCTTCCGGTTGAGGTCATCTTTTCTTCTGTAACCCCGCCAAGCATGTCAATGGAAAATAACCTGGGTTTTTCATCCACTCCTCCAAGGAGCAATTGTACGAAAAACGGATAGTATTTGTACTGGGCAAGAATGTTTGCAAGCAATGTTGCTGCTGCTTCAACAGTGATTGTCTTCTCGTGCTTTAATTCATATAACTTTATTTCTGCGTTCATCCACCTAATCAATGTCTGTGCATCGCCAACGCTTCCAGCAATTGTCATGGCAATATTATCGCTAACTGAATAAATCTTGTCAATGTCTTTGCTTGCAATGAAGTATCCCATTGTCGCCCTTCGGTCAGATGCTAGGACTACTCCGTCTTTGCAAACCAAACCAACTGTGGTCGTACCGGTCTTCATACCTTCCTTTTGAGTATCGTGCTTCACGCTATCGTTCATAACATCACTCGGGAGAAAAAGTTCATATTAATTTGTGCATGGCAGAGTTTTTAAATCTGTTGGACTTTGGAAAATTATAAGAGCAAAAATCTTAATCTCATTTTTGTTTTTGTATGCTAAGAACCGTCACAACAAAATTCAGCGTTTTCCCAGCTAGTGGGTGGTTGTAATCAAGCGTTACCGAATCATTAGTTTTATTCAGCAATCGATATTGCCTTTGTACGCCCGTATTCGGGTCGGCTATTGTATATGTCCTATTTGAGTAAAATGCATATTCTATTGTTGCCGTAAGATTATCTGTGCTGATGACCTTTTGGGGCACCCCGCCAATGTTAAATTCGTCCCCAGCTTTAACAAGGTAAAATAAAGTAACGTTATTCTCATCGACATCATTTATGAAAACGGTTCCAGAGGCAGTGTTAAAAGAGATTCCTTTGGTTGTATTGATCCCTGCTGCTTCCAACTCCTTTCTCGAAACGTTTTCAAGCATATTTTTTTGGTAATACCTTCCTATCGTGGCAGTTTTCTGCGGATCATAAGCCCCGTAACCTAGGGTGGGTGCTACCGTAAAGTTCTTTGTCTCATTTACCGTCATCCCGACTATATTTGCCACAAACCCGCTAATCAAGTTACTCTCAAAGGTCATGAAAAATTCTAATGGTTCGTATTTTTTGAATGCGCTGACCGTATCGGTTTGGGTTGCTACTGTTAAATTGTTGGTATCCACGATTTTACCATCTACATAAAGAGCATAATCAACCGAAACTTTATCGCCAAGTGCGACGACTATTGGCCCACTATTTTGGGAATTATTCTGAGTCGTATTATTCTGCGGGTTCACGGGCTGGCTGCATCCGAAAAGTACTACCAACAACAATGCCAAACCGATGTAAACTTTCATTTTTTCACCTAAAAATTGGGGTCACGGAGAACTTCCGCGTTTCCAGTTTTCCGTTTTGGGTTTTGAACGATTCGTCAAGACTCAAAACACAGGACTGAAAACTCTTTTGAACTCCGACATGCAGTTTTCGCGGCTAAATTTCTCGCCGTTTTAGGCGAGAGTTGATCTGGAGACTGCCGCGCTACCTGGCCACGCTGTGCACAGTTTCGAGTTTTCCGTTTTGCTTCGTTTTGTAAAAACAAAACTCAAGACTCAAAACTGGTAACACTTACGCCATAACCCCAATTACTTTCCCTTTTATGCTGCGATGTTTTATTAAACAATTAGATTTTAGCAAAACCAAGCTACCAACAATCAGCAAAACCAAAAGCAAGTATTACCGTGAGGACTTTTCCGATAGTGGATATTTTGCCACTATCTCGTGCCATTGCCCCTCGGATCTCCTCTTCAGGAAATCCCGCGTTTGCTCCTAGTGTACTTACTCCTCTACTGGCTAACTCATTTCTGGTTCTTCGAACAAACTCACTTATTGCTCCTAATGCTTCTTCTGGCGTAGTTTGTAGAGAATGGCCTCCTATTAATCCTCTTTTTAGTCTTAATAATATCTCCAGGGCGCGCTTTTCCTCCCCTATTTGTTCTATCTCAGCAAGAAGGCTTCCCAGATTCACCCCAATTCTCCTTAAGGAAAACATGTTGCTAATATCAGAACCAGGTATCAATAATGCGCCGCTTAAGCCATAAGTTCTTCTTTCCCCGATTGCTGTTCGATCCCAAACCTTTCCAACTTCTTTGCCAAAAAGTGTAATTTCTTCTTCAGGCACTGGGAGAATTCTGAAACTACTCATTGGCCCGTTTATCATTTTTGGAGGCAAGTCTGCAAATGGCAGTCGCCTTGAAGGTGCAGGGATTGTTTTTGTCTGTCCAACTATCGCATCGATCGCTGGCCTATTTTGTGCTCTACATCGGTCTATGGCCACCTTTATTGGAGTATGTTTTCCCAAACTAGACAGAGTAACTATTGCAGGAATTCGCTGAAGCATGAACAGTATTATCTCAGGAAAACATTTTAAGCCTATTTTATTTCATATTTTATCACTTTTTCGTTATTTCAAAGTGTTCAAAATCATTAAATCTATTGGTGCCTTAGTATAATTTATGAACACTATCGATCGTCTTGTTAAAACTGCAGAGGAAAACAAAACTATCCTCTGTTTTGGGGTAGATCCGGATTTAATCAAGGTCCAGCCTGCAATGCCAAGTGGGAGTATTGTTGACAAAACAATTGGCCCTTTCTTCCACAATATTATCGATAAGCTTCTTGATGAAAATGCGATTAGCGCGTTAAAACCCAATTACGCTTTCTTTGCCCAATATGGTTTTGACGGCCTGTTCGTATTAGAGGATCTCTTCCAGGACTATTCAAAGAAAATTCCGATTATTCTTGATGGTAAACGAGGGGACATTGGTAAAACCAGCGAGGCTTATGCAAAAGAGATTTATGACTTTTGGGGTGCTGATGCAACCACTATCAGTCCTTATATGGGAACGGATTCTGTTACCCCTTTCTTGAGAGAAGGCAAACTCGCATATGTGCTATGCAAAACATCAAATGAAAGTTCTAACGATTTCCAAAAGTTAAAAGTTGGGTCTGGTAAAAATGCAAAATTTGTTTATGAACTGGTTGCCGAAAAAACCCTGGACTGGTCAAATAAAAATAACGGCTCTGTCGGATTGGTTGTTGGCGCAACTGATGATTCCATAAAACGGGTGATGGGAATCACTAAGGGAAAATTACCAATGCTAATTCCCGGAGTTGGCTCGCAAGGCGGTGACCTTGAACTGGTCCTTCAGGCTTTGAAAGGACCGGATTTCGCAACTCATAGAATAAACGCATCCTCTTCAATTGCTTATGCGTACCGGAAAGCAGGCGGAAACCCTGCAGCTGCTGCATTAAAAGAAGCAGAAAAACTCAATAAGGAGATAAGGAAATACTTTTAAACGCTTTTATACAATATTTGCAACATGAATCCGCAGGGAAAAGTTATTGCAGCATCAGCACCAGCAATGGTCACTCGTCCATCTAAATTTTCGCTTCCTCCTATTGCAATAGATTATATAGCGTCCGATCTTAAAAGAGCGTCAAAAGGACATATTCAACCCGGAGAAGTTATGGGTTTGGATATTGCCGGCAGGCACTCTTTTGTCTGGGTTTGGAATTTGGAGGGATGTCCTCCCCTTACAGAAAAAGAATCCTGGGTAGATGATTTTACTACTAATGCGGGCCTTAAGCGAGTTGGAACTAATTCTGCCACTATGCCAATAGGGGTGGTAATGATTCTAAAAGAACAAAAGTTTATTGACTTGGAACATAACCGACTTGTTGAACTGAGGGATTGGGGCGCTTTTTCAGCGACCCTGCCTTCTAGTGGTGATGTGAGAAATGCAAACGTAGAGAATGGCCTTCTCACACAATTAGTTGCCAGGTACTGGAGAACAAACCAATTAGTAGGCACTTTTCCGTTGCTTGGCGCAGGCGTTCTTGCCTTTCATCAGAGCGGAAAGGTCTCTTCCTTGCCTATCCTCAATATTGTCCATGCAAAGATAAATCTGCTAGTTGGTATCCCAACTGCACCTCAATTATTTGACGTGGATAATTATTTACTGTACCGGAGGGCGACCTGGCCCCATAATCTGCCTACTTTGGACGCTTTAATCAAAATGAGCGAAGAAGAGGCCCAGATCCAGGCGAGAATTCTTCTTGGTGAAAGGCCGATACTTCATCTTTTAGTTGTAGGAAACCCTGCCCCAAGCGGTTGTCCGCTAACCCTTTACCGAAACACTGAAAGCGCTAAGGAATCCATCGAGCGGCTTAGGGCGCTTAAGGATCAGCTTGGCAATCTTGCAAAAAGAAAGTCGTTTACTCCTGAAAAGGCCTATTCAGCCTTTCAAACTTCTGTTTTAGGCAGGATAATTGAAACTGTGCCAATTACAAATTCCAAAACCGAAGAACCGATAACCCATCTTAATCTCTAGTTTTTTAAGCTTGTTCGGGGAGTATTTCTTATGCTTAAACTTTATTCCCCTCCAAAAAATTCCCATAAGGGGCAAAACGGCAAGTTATTTGTAATTGGAGGAAGCAAAAAATATCACGGAGCCCCGATTTTTTCTTTGCTTGCTGCAAGAAGGTTTGTTGACTTACTTTACTTTTATCCTGCAGAAGCCGATCCATACCTTATTAGTGCAGTAAAAAACATCCCAGAAGTTATTGTTGTTAATGATTTTGAAAAATTAGCTGAATGCGACTGCGTTTTGTTTGGAATTGGTCTTAGTGATGCCAAATTTGACATTGCCCGATTAAGGAATGCTAAAAAACTCGTAATTGATGGCGACGGTTTGAAATTAATTAAGGGAAACATCCCCAAAAACTCAATCCTTACCCCGCACGAAGGCGAGTTCAAATTTTTGTTTGGTGCTGATGGAACCAAGCGCAATGTTCAGGATGCGGCAAAGAAAAATAATTGTATTATTCTGAAAAAAGGTCCAATAGATATTATCAGCGATGGGTCAAAACTCAAAACCAACAAAACCCATAATCAGGGCATGACAAAAGGCGGAACCGGAGATGTTTTATCTGGCCTTGTGGCTGCACTCTGCTGCAAAAATTCTTCCTTCAATGCTGCTGTTGCCGCTGCAAAAGTAAATGGCAATGCAGGCAATATGCTTATGAAGAAATATGGCTATAATTTCTCTGCGAGCGATTTGGCTGAAATGCTTGCCGAAAGTCTTAGCCATCTCTATACTAAGGAGGGAAATGAAAAATGAAAGACAAACATCATTCGCATGAAAAAATGCAAAATAATCCTGATGAAAATAAGCGAAAACACGGCCAGCTCGGTACTGGATACTCGGACCATTACGAACCGTTAGAGCCATTGGACTTATCCAAAGTAAAAACCGTCGACGATTTAGTCAAGGGAATGAAAAACTGCGCTTTTGGAGCCCGAAATGTTGGTGAAGCAGCTGATGTGCTTGAGGCAATGGTAAAAGATAAGGATTGTTTCAAGGTCCTGACACTCTCTGGTGCCATGACCATTGCGAAAATGGGCTTGGTCATCTGCGATATGATGGACCATGGGCTAATTGACGCAATTGTCAGTACCGGCGCGCTCCAGGCACACGGATTTGTCGAATCGGTTGGAATGCGGCATTTCAAATATACCTGGAACATGGAAGATGAGGAGCTTTATGAAAAAGGGTACGATCGGGTTTATGATACGCTTGAATTAGAAAAAAACCTGGATGATGTATCTTTTATCGTTGATGAGGTTCTGGATAAGGCAAAGGATGATGAAGTCTTATACAGCCAAAAAATCAACCATCTTCTTGGAGAATATCTGGCTAAAAAAACAAAAGGCAGGGGGATCCTCAAATCAGCCTATGAAAAAAAGGTGCCTGTTTACATTCCTGCATTTACTGATTCAGAAGTTGGTTTGGATGTGGCACTACATAATCGGAGACGGGTCGAATCAGGCAAAAAACCCCTGATGTTCAACCCATTTTATGATTTAGAACACTTTACCGAGCGGGTGCGAAGCGCGAAAAAACTCGGTATCTTTACAATTGGCGGTGGCGTTCCAAGAAATTGGGCCCAGCAAGGTGCTTGCTATCTTGACCTGATCAACAGCCGGATAGGCCATGGCGGCGATTTCAAAAGATATTCCTATGCAGTTAGGATTTGTCCAGAGCCTGTTCACTGGGGCGGATTATCCGGTTGCACCTACAGCGAAGGAGTGAGCTGGGGTAAAATCGTCCCGCAAAATGAAGGTGGCAAGTATGTCGAAGTTTTCGATGATGCAACAATTGCCTGGCCAATGATTGTAAAAGCAGTCCTTGAAAGACTGGGGAAATGAGCTGCTAAAATGAGTTGTTAAAATGAAATTTCGCCTGTTTTCTGGTGCTTCTTCAAAACGCATGCATGACCTTTTAGTAAAACATCACTCAATTTTGCAGGAAGATAGATTCGGGAATCTTGTTCCGGCACTTACTCCAAGAGCCCAGCATGCCGCACTAATGCTTGGCATTTATAATGAAAATTTAGATGCTTTTACTCTTGCCTCTATAAGCAGGACCTCGGGCATTCCATTCTATCTCCATATGACAATAACTCCTCTTGCAGAATCGATTGTAATGACCGGACTTCTGTCCTGGATTACAATAGCCACTCAAACTTACCGATCAATAGGGCAGACCGCCCTTGCTTTTCTTGCAGCTACTATATTTTCTTCACTTGGTGAACTTTATATTTATTTTTCAGCTAGAAATAAATTCCTAAATTCCTTGGAAAGAGTTGGAAAACTTGTAGATCTAAATCAGGATAGAAACTTTCAACCATTAACTGCTCAAGCAGCTAACGAACTTAGGGCAGATGGAGTTACTTTAGATTAAAAAACCCGTTTAATCCATTTTACCTGATCAAAATGGCCATCAAAAGAATAAAGTATGGTTTCCTTTTTTTCTTCCATTACTGAGACAATCTGTGCGTCTGTTAACCCCATCTCATATAAGTTGAAATTTTCAATTGTTCTTTGCCATAAACTATCGCTCAAAAATAAAATACGCAAATTCGGGAGGCTAAGAACCGTTTCTAAAGTTTTTCGTGCAAATTGGCTTCCCTTTATCTTAAATAAATGATTTATCACTTCATGGATGATTCCTGAAGTTATGTATATCTCCCTATCGCCATTTGTTCGAAAAGAACTAATAATTTGCAGGGCTTTTTCATGGTGTCTGTCATTGCTATTGAAATACCCAATCCAAACATTGGAATCTACAAGAACCATGCTCTCACTGATGCAAATCAATTTCTAGGCAATCAATATTTTTCGGGCCTTTAAAAATCATTTTTTCAAGTTTTTCCCATGCTTTAGGGTCTTTTTTGAATTTTAATCTTCCTTCTAAAAAATGTTCCTTAAGCACTTCATCCACACTGACTTTTTTTCTCTTTTCTATCTGGGATTGTCCTACTGCAGCCATTACCAATGCATAAGTATCTTCAGAAACCCTGAGTGTTTTTCCCATGTTTGTATACTTTGTATACAAAGTATTAATAATTCATTGTCATATTAGTTCAACGTGAATTCATGAATATAAAGGACTTATCAACTGGAGATTTCGACTTTACCTCAACCGGCTTCCAGGCAACCCAAATATCACGGGCAGTTGAAATAATAAAGAAAATGAAAAAGGAAAAAGCAACAATTTTCCTCTCGTTTACTTCGAATATGGTTGCGTCCGGCTTGCGTGGCCTTTTTGCTGAATTATGCAAGGAAAAATTCATCGATTGCATAATAACTGCTGGCGGAAGTTTGGATCATGACCTGATTAAATCTGCTAAGAAATACGGGCTTGGAGACTTTATGATGGATGATAAGGCTCTCCATCAAAAAAGCATGAACAGAATAGGAAATATTCTGGTTCCAAATGAATGCTATGTTTATCTGGAAGAATTCATGCAGGATGTATTTTCCGAACTTTATGAAAAAGAAAAAATCCTATCGCCCTCCCAGATTGCAAGAAAAATTGGCGAAAAAACAAAATCCGACTCATTCTTGTATTGGGCTAACAAAAACAAGATTCCGGTTTTCTGCCCCGGAATAACCGACTCGGCAATTGGCTTGCAGGCTTATTTTTTCAAGCAGAAGAAAAAAGATTTTGGCATTGATGTCACAAAAGACATGAATGATCTGGCGCAGCTGGTGCTTAATGCTGATAAGACCGCCGCGATTGTTTTGGGCGGTGGAATATCAAAACACCATACAATTGCTGTTAACATACTACGGGGCGGATTGGATTATGCTGTCTATGTTACAACCTCAGGTCCCTGGGATGGTAGTTTGAGTGGTGCCAGGACACAAGAAGCAATTTCCTGGGGAAAA
This sequence comes from Microcaldota archaeon, assembly GCA_016212505.1. Lineage (GTDB taxonomy): Archaea > Micrarchaeota > Micrarchaeia > Anstonellales > Bilamarchaeaceae > Bilamarchaeum. The sequence goes on along the minus strand of JACRGB010000046.1, from coordinate 29,943 downwards.
CTAAAAGAAGAATCAAAATTCGTTACTGTAGATTGCGATGCAACGATTGCATTTCCACTGATTTTATCCAGGCTCTCCGGGTTCAAATCTTAAAAGAAGCTGATTATTGTTGTCGCGTCCCCGGATCCTTCATCAAGTTTTCGTTCGATAAGTTGCCCGCGCGTTAGGAGCCATCCTCCACCAAAACCCATCATACTTGATCCTTTGCTAACCCTTCTGGCTATTTTATCTGCTACTGCTTCCTCATCACCCATCCTCACAAAACCTCTGCTCGCAAGTACAATGGCGTCTTTTTCCTGAACCTCTATCATTTTTCCAAAATGATCTTTATCACCATTTACCTGGCCAAGTGGATGCGTCATTTGAGTGAGCATACCCAAATCCCGCCCCCGAACTAGCAAAACTGGCAGATTTCCTGCAGCAACTAATATGACTTTTTTGCCAAACCTGCTAATTATTGCCGCTTCGGCCCATAACTTCATCCTCTTAAGCTCAAAATCCATCCCATCTAAGATCAACATCAGGTGCTTAACATCATAAGTTAATCCAAGCTTGCATGCAAATTCAACCATTGCGGCTGCTTTTTCAGAAGCAACCACCTGTTCATTCTTATCCCCATTAAAAACTGCATGAACTTGAAGCCCCTGATCTTCTTCTATTCCATAGGCGGCACTAAAGGTTGCACAATAATTGCCTGTTGATCCGAATGGTTCACTGAATATGTATGTATTTCCCTCAAATGTGCATTCGGTGCTCTCCTCGCCACTATTCATTGTCCTGGGGTTAGGAAGTAATGGTAGGCCATTTTGCCTAAGAAGCGCGTGAAGTTTTTCCATTGCACCTAATTTGAATGAAAGCGACCGGTATGAAAACGGGTGCTCATCCTCTATTACTTTGGACGTCACGGCCATTTTAATAATTCGGGCCCTTTCAGGCTCATTTATTGCAAGAAATTTTCTTATCGCTGCGATCATCCCATCAGTTGTGCCTAATAACCCAAAATCCCTTGCATTGAGTACTCGGGCATTAAATTGTAGGGTACTTATCGGTGAGGTTGCTTTTTGAGCCTGATATTGCATATACTTATGCCTTTTATAACACTAGATTTAAAAGGCCTGCTAGTGTACCTAGTTTATGTTGCCTTTGCTAATCGAGTACCTTCTCGCGTTTTTGGCGGGCCTAGCAGTAAAAATTACCGACTGGCTAGAGGATGAGCGAAAAAGCAACCATCCGATCAAATATGTTTTTGCCATTTTATATGGGGTGCTTCTTGGTTATACTATAAGCGTAGCAACGTTTTCCGTTCTTTTCCTTGCCGCACTTATCGCGCAGGTATTTGCAGGCAAAGTAGATAAAAATTCCCATCTCCTAGGTTATGTTGTCGCAGCAGTTTGCCTTTTTGCATTCGGTTTTCCAGCTATCGATATTGCACTATTCGGCTATTTCCTTATTTTCGCATTTTTGGATGAGATCGAATACGTTGGCAAGTTTGAGTTTATTTCCACCTACCGCCCGCTTCTTCCGCTTAGTGCAGTGCCATTTATATTATTTGGACGGATCGATTTTCTCATTGGGATACTGATATTTGATATCGGCTACTTCGCAAGCGAGCCGCTTGCAAATTCGTTTGTTGCGAAAAAGGACAAAAAGAACAAAGTTAAGTAACTGTACCCTAAATGGACCAAAACTCCTATTCACAAATGTTATAAATTATGAAATCAAATACTAATTATGGAATCTCTTGATTTTGCCACTAAATATCCTTTTAGCCAGGAGGCAAAATTATTCATTAAAGATCTGACTCTCACTGAGCGAATTGTAGAGCTAGCAGTTGAAAGGATAAAAAAAGCGGTAGGTGGGCAGACTACGGCCAGAATGCTTTTGCATGAAACTGACAAGCAGGAAGAGATCGCTTCTTTTGCGGCCGCAAGGATGATTCTTGGCACGCTAAGAAACCAATTTCTCACCAGCCGCTTTGCAGTTAATGAATCAAAAACCGCAAGAGGCTACCTGGATCGGGAAACTGAGCCCTTGGCCGAACTTGTCGCAGCACGTTTTGGAATAATAACAAAAAAAGATGGCGAGCGGCTGCTTGTTGATCTTCCATCCTATTTACGCTGTAGTCCCCGTGATATTAAGTATCGTCTGATTAACAAGAAGCTAATAAACGGCTTTGTTGAGATAAAGGCAACCGAGAAGATGAGGCTAATCGAGCAGGCAATAAAGGACCATGTAGAAGATATTCCTTTAGTAAGGGATCCTCCTGAGCTGATAAAAACTGCAGGTGCAAAGATAATCTCAGAGATGCCAAAGAGTGAAACTCGGGTTACTATAAAAGTAGAAAACCATCCCCCGTGTATTGAAAAACTTTTAGAGGAAATGAAAAGGCACCAGAACCTTGCCCATCATGCGCGCTGGTACCTTGCAACCTATCTGCTCGCCATTGGTACGAGCGAAGATGATGTTACGAAATTATACTCTGATTTGCCTGATTTTGATGAGAAAATCACGAGGTACCAGGTTAGCCATATCAAGAAAAAAGGCTATTCTGTCCCCTCCTGCGCAACTATTATGACTTACGGCCTTTGCTGCGCAGTATGCCGGATTGGCCATCCGCTTAACTGGCATAGCTTAACCAAGGAAAGAAAAGAGGCAATACAAAGATGAAGCTAAACGACCGCCAATTTGCAGCTAAAGTCTTTGCAGACTATTATCGAGAGGCTGAGTTTAGCATACCTAAAATTGAAAAAAGGGAATTTGGAATTGGGAATATAAAGAAAATTGATTCTCGGCACCTTTGTTTTGCGAACGTTAGCGAATTCAGAAACTACCTCTGCAATAACACGCCGTTTTTTGTATCACACTCTACTGCATATTACGAGTTTCCGGGCGCAACCCCGATCCAGAAGAAAATCTGGACTGCTGCTGACATTGTTTTTGACCTTGATATCCATGCAGAGGGCAAATACGGCGCATACCCAAAGCTCGAGCCCCTTAAGCAGGAGCTCATCCGCTTAGTTGACGATTTTATTGTGAATGATTTTGGGATTAGCAGAAATGATATTGCAGCTGTTTTTTCAGGAAACCGGGGATACCATGTCCATATCCGCGATAAAAATTTCATCAAACTTGGTGGCGAGGAGCGGCGGGAACTTGTTGAATATGTGATGGGACTTGGGCTTAATTATCGGGATTTTTTTGCGCCTTCAGATAGCAAGCCCCCTAAATTACTAGGGCCTTCGGCAGAGGAAGGGGGCTATCGTGGCAGGCTGGCCCGTTCCACCATAAAATTGGTTCGTGAAAATCCTTCAGCACTCTCAAGAATATTTAATGATGAAAAAAAACGGGAGTTTTTCATCAGCGGCATAAACGAAGGAAACTGGAGCAAAACCTCGTTGAAACTCAGTGACCTCCTATCCCGCTTAGAGCCGATAGCCAAAGAGCTGTCGGTCAATTCGATTGATACCGATGCTGCAGTGACACATGATCTTAGTAAGCTTATCCGTGTGCCCAACTCGATCCACGGGGAAAGCGGGTTTATTGCCAAAATTGTTGCCGGGCCAATCGAATCTTTTGACCCATTAAGAGATGCGCTTATTCCCAATAAAGATGGGCGGGAATTAAAAGTCCAATTTACCGAAGATGTGCCCGTAGTGGCTGTTGGTGGTTCTCCCATCGGGCCATTCAAAAAAGATGAACTTCAAACTTTCCAATTGCCAATCGGATTGTTTTTTGTCCTAAAAGGAAGTGCGACTATTGCAGATTAGGAAGCCGGTCAACTACTTCTCGGATATCATCTATGTTCAAACCAAAAATTTTCTCGTAGAATTTAGAATGTTCTCTTATTGCGAATGCCCTTATTCTGGTTAAAAAATCACGTTTTTCAGCAGAAAGCACTACATCTGTTTGAAAATCAATCAGGTCAAATGTTATACGACGCGCGTCTTCATCTGTTATCCCGTATTCACGCTTAAATCGCTCGATAAAAAGAAGAGCTGCTTTGGCATGCAAACTCTGTTTCGAGGCAGGTGCCCGAGCATAGCTGAAAATAAATAAATCCGGGCTTCCGAATTTAGAAAGTTCAACAAGCATTGCTAAATATTCAACATACATTTTTGGCACCAATACTAATGGCAATTCTGAAAACTCTAAAAGCGTATAATGAATAGCATGTTCTACTTCATGCGCCAGAGCACTGCATTTATCGATTGAGTCTAACGTGCCCGAGATAAATATCTGGTTCGTACCTACTGTATATACTGCAGTAGTTCCAGTTAGCATATCTAATACATCAGCAGGAACGGTGGAAATTCTTAAGCCCCCCATTAGTTCTGTACTACATTTTACAACAGTGTATCTTTCGAATTCACCATATATTTTTGGTGAAGGGACTGCCTGTAGCCCAGAGGAAAATTTAGCCTGATTAAAACGCGATAATGTGTCGAAATATTCTTCAAACTTCAAAACAGCACTTAGTTTTCTGGGCAGTACAATCATCTCACCTTCATGAAAATCAGGAGTAGCAAACGCAGTATTTCGTCTACTGGCAACGAGCGATACATTCTGATTGCAAAGTGCTATTTTCAAAAAAGGTATTCTTGAATCTATTCCTTTGGATAGTTGCTGTTTAGTTCGATCCAGAATTCTATCTCTAAGCCTGATCTTTCTGGTTTCTTGCGCAGGTCCGAGTAAAGCATAAGCTGCCAGAGTGCAGATTTTCATAAATTAATTGTGTTAAGACGAGGTTAAAAAAGCAACTATGTTGAACGCGCTGCAATACGTTCAAACCGAAACGATAATTGCGCTCTCAGAAACCCGAAAATAAACTTCTTTGTTTTTTTCATTTTCCGAGTTCCCGTGCCTTTTCCGTTGCAAATTTTACTGCTTTTTTGACCGCTTCACTAGCTTTATCCGCTTCAAGCATTTTCAATCCTGCTTCGGTCGTTCCACCTGGGCTTGCAACCGTTTCAATTATCTTTTGAGGGCTCCAGTCCCATAGCATGAGCTGCCCTGTCCCAATCAATGTTTGTGCAACTGCCTTTTGTGCAGTCGCTTCATCTAATCCTTCTGCTACTGCTTCAGCAATCATTGCTTTGGCAAAAAATGCCAAAAATGCAGGCCCAGAGCCGGAAATAGCCGTAATAGGGTCGAGATTTTTTTCCTCAACTTTTAGGCATACCCCGACGCTTGAAAAAGCCGCCAAAAATCTTTTCTCATTTTGCTCATCATTGGTAGCATAAGCAATCACTGCCTCGTTGCATTCCGCTGCAATATTTGGCATTATCCGTATAATATTCCTGGTTCCGGTTCCCCATTCTTCAAGTTTTCGTATTGGTATTCCGGCAGCACACGAAACAACTGTTGCCGGGCCTTTTATCTGGCCAATAACTTCCTGCACATGGGCTGGTTTAACTGCTATGATTATCATTTCCGGATTTTTTATTTCATTTAGGCCTTTAGCTGCCTTTCCACCGGTTTTTTCTGCGCTTTTTTTGGTTTCTTCAAAATCCTTATCAACGAGTATAAGTTCATGTTTTTTTGATAGTGCCGTTGCAAGCGCTTTTCCCAACCTTCCTATCCCTATTAGTGCTATCCTCATGCCCTCACCTGCCCGCTTCCCTGGACAATATACTTGTATGTAGTTAACTCGCGCAGCCCCATTGGTCCCCGGGCATGGAGCTTTTGCGTGCTTATGCCAATTTCAGCGCCAAAACCAAACTGACCCCCGTCCGTAAACCTGGTTGATGCGTTCACCATCACTACCGCAGCATCAACTGACTTTGTAAATAATTCCGCATTTTTATGATTTTTAGTAATTATCGCTTCAGTGTGCTTGCTGTTATACTTATTTATGTGCTCGATTGCTTCGGCAACATTGCGTACTATCCTTATTGCAATTATCAAGTCAAGATATTCCCTTGGCCAATCCTCCTCATTTGCCGCCTTTATTCTCGGCAATATCCTGAGCGTTTTTTCGCAGCCCCGTATCTCGACCCCTTTTTGCTGCAATCGCTTTGCAATTTTAGGTATGAATTCCTTTGCTATTTTTTCATGAACGAGCAGTTTTTCCTCTGCATTACAAACCCCTGGCCTTTGGCATTTGGAATTGATAATAATCTGCTCTGCCATCTGCTGATCTGCATCCTCATCAACAAATACATGGCAGTTCCCGGTTCCTGTTTCAATAACCGGCACGATTGAATTTTCAACCGTGCGTTTGATGAGTTCCGCCCCGCCCCGCGGGATCAGGAGGTCTAATTTTCCCCTTGCATTCATCATCCTTTCCACTGCACTTCGGTCTGGTGTATCAACAAATGCAACTGCGCCTTCGATGTCCTTTGGCAGTGCTGATTTTATCGCCTTAACTATTGCCCTGTTCGAGTTCAGCGCGCTTGCGCTGCCCCTTAATACGCAGGCGTTTGCGCTCTTTATGCATAATGATGCAATATCTGCTGTGACATTTGGCCTCGACTCATAGATCGCGCCAATAACCCCAAATGGTACGCGGACGCGCCTTATTTGGAGGCCGTTCGGCCGGGTCCACATTTCTTCCCCTCCAATTGGGTCCGGAAGTGCCGCGACCATCCGGATATCCTGTGCAATTCCCTTTAGCCTCTGGCTATTTAGCATCAGGCGGTCCAGTTCGCTTTCTTTTACCTTAGTTTTGTCCTTAACCTTCGCATTCTCAAGGTCTATTTTATTTGCAGCTAGTATCTCCGTCTCGTTATTTTCAAGTGCGCCCGCCATTTTTTCCAAAACTGCATTTTTTTCCGTGCTATCCATCAAAGCGAGCCTGCTGCCGGACTTTTTTGCACTTACAAAAGTTTCTTCCAGATCAAAACTATTCTCGTTCATATCCTCCCTCGCCCCTGCCGCTCCTTCAGTACTAACTATCCTGCAACTACCATGTCCGAGCCGCTTATGACTTCCTCATAGACAAATCCAAGTATTTTTTCAATTTCATTATGGTTTTTCCCTTTTATTTTTTCAAGCTCAAATGAAAAATAATTAGTTATGCCTTTACAAAGGACGTTGCCTTCACTGTCCGCTACCTCTATTACTGCGCCCTTTTCAAATTGTCCCTCAACTTCCAATACGCCATCCGGGGTTATGCCGCAATTTTTACCAATTGCGCATTTCATCGCATTTTCATTTACTTTTATTTTGCCTTTGGGCTCTGATGCGAACATGATCCAGTGCTTTTTCTCAGATAATTTTGCGCCTTCCCTCATTGGTAAAAAAGATGTCCCAATTTTTTCGGATATGGCAGCATTCAGATAATCTGGGCAATTTCCATTGCAGACTACCACCTTTATACCCGCTTCACTTGCGATTTTTGCTGCCTGGAGCTTGGTTGCCATCCCTCCCCGGCCGAGGGCTGTTTTGCCATTGCACATATCCAGTTCCTTATCAGTTATCTGCTCAATTTTTCTGATTAGTTTGGCCCCTTTCTCTTCAGGATTCCGGTCATATAACCCCTCAACATTTGTCAATATGATTAGCAGGTCGGAGTCAATTGCAGTTGCCACATGTGCGGCCAAAGTATCATTGTCCCCGAAAGCGGCTTTTTTAATATCCATTACAGTTACCGTATCGTTCTCGTTTATTATCGGGATTATCGACTTAGTAAGTATCATATTAAGCGTATTTCTTATGTTAAGGTACCGCATCCTATCTGAAAAATCGTGGTTAGTCAGGAGCACCTGGGCAAGGATTTTTCGCTCATCAAATGCGCCTTCATATGCCTTTATCAGATCGCTCTGACCTATTGCAGCAAGGGCCTGAAGCATAACTACGCCTTTGGGTTTTTCCCTAACTCCCATCTTTACCATTCCAGTTGCAATTGCCCCTGAAGTTACTACTGCAAAACTATGCTCTTTCTGCGCAAGGATCTTACTGGCTAGCTGCTGGAGGAAAATATGGTTCACACCCTGGTTTCCAGTAATGAGTGTGCTTCCTATTTTTACTACAATTCGCATGCAATCCAATAGGACAAAAGGAATTTTAATGGCAGTTTATTCGTCATTTGTCTTATATTTTTGATCAAACTCACTGGTCTTTCCTTGTGCAATTTCTAGTTCTAGTATTTTTTTATAGAGTTCCGTTCTATCTTTTATTCTTCTACGCCAATCCCCTCGAAATTTTTCCATACTTTCTTTTAGTTCATTGGCTCTCAGGAGTTTTCTCCCCTTATCCGTATGATAAATCAAATTTTCATTTCCTGCCAGGTAGGTGTCAATAACCTCTGCTAGGGCAAAATCGAAATTGCCAGTTGCAGCCCTAAGCTCCCGCTCTTTTTCATCCCTGACCCTGCCTTGAAACTTTACTTTTCCTTCAGGCTGCTCACTTCCAGCGCCATTAATCAAGTTCATCCGTATATCTGTAATTTCTTCTGGCCTAAAATGATCTCCTCTAATTACTGAAGTAAAGATATTCACTAATTCCGGATGTTCTTCAATTGGGTAAACTATTCTTCCCTGCCCGATCATTTCATCATGCAAAGGCGTATTAGGCAAAGGCATTACACAAAATAAGCTTAGGTTTGTGCCGCTAACAACTAAATCCTGCCGAGCATTTGCTCCTTCCACCATTTTTCTTATTTCCAAATATTTAGTTCTAATAAGATTGACACTTTGCCAATTCTCTTCGGGCCAACCTAGCATTATGCCAATATTTATCTGAGGTATGCCCATCCTGACTATGGCTTCCATTACTAGCATTTCATCCTCCCAACTCCGAAGTTTTTTATACCTTCTTTCAGTGCTTTGGGGATTTTCCAGGGGTATTAATGTTCTAAATGCCCCCTGCCAGTTTTCAGGATCCCCATTATTCCAGAACATTGCTTCCAATAACTCTTTTCGTAGTTTGCCATTCGTATCAAAAAATCTTCCTACTTCTAGTCCAACTGAAAATTCCCAGGCCATTCCCTCTGCTCTTAGGAATTCAAACAATTCAATTAGTTCTTTTTCCCCGTTTGGAGAATTTAACCATTGTAATAGATTATCATCACTAAAAAGTAAGATTCCTACGCCATTTCTTTTGTGATTCCTGATATTTTCTTTTATGAATTCGATTTCAAAGTTTTTTCTTTTGGTTAGGCGCGAATCGCAAAAATTACAGTCTCGGTCACAGCCTCGTGATAATTCTATGTAAGCAACTTTTGGTCTTTTTCTTTTTTTTGTTTCCTTAAAAAAATATCCACTACCGCTTTCCCGATATCTGTGCAGATTGGGCAATAAACTGAAATCATGTTGGGGTAAACCGCGAAATGGTTGCGAATTGAGGAGTTCTAGTGGTGTTAGCATTATTCTTTTTCCCATGACTGTATCGCAAACAAAGTTAGGAAAACTTGCATCACTATCACCCAAAGCGACGATATCTGCTCCTGCGTTTCTATAAAATTCAGGCCTTGCATTGGCATCCCTTCCGCCAACGAGCAGTATGGCATTGTTATTTATCTGCCTTATCCTTTCGATGACCCTTATGACCCCGGCTGATTCAGCAGTAAAATTAGAAGTTATGCCTATGATATCGAACCCTTCAAGTTCGTGAACCCTATCCATGCCATCTCCCACAAAGAATTTGGTCAAGGTCTTATCGCCATACTGCAAAGCGCCGTATTCCTGGACATTCGATCGCCACTGGTCCGGCTCCTCAACTGATTTTAAATCAACAACTTTTACGTCTCCTTTTATTCCCTTTTTTTCCATTTCGCATTTAGCTTCTGTCCCTAATAGGACTTGTGCCTGAGGGAAATAATTTGTCCTTACCGGACTGTAGGGTCTGCCATTTTTATCTAATAAGACTGGAGTCGGGCAACTGACCAATGCAACAGAAACCTCTCCTTTTGCCCTCATCGGTTTTATTTTATCGTAAAGCAATCCTGTCATGTTTTTATTTATAGTAAAATGTGGTATATTAAATTAATCATCTAAAAATTTTACAAAAAGCAATTTTCTAATAAATAATTTTAGTTTTGGAAAGATTTTGCTAAAACAAATGAATTTAAACTTTATTCGTTATTGTTCACTAGATTAGTTATGGAACTGGATAAGAAAGACCGCCGCATCCTTTTTGCGCTTGATGAGAATGCGTTCCAATCTTTGCCTGAGCTGGCCAAGGCGACCGGCCTTTCCAAGCAGGTTATCCGCTATCGGATGCTGGACCTTACTCAAAAGGGCATTTTGAGAAGGTGCTGCGTCATTGTCAATACGCCCAAGATCGGGCTTTCATTTTTCAAGTTCTACCTCAAATACAAAAATGTGAATAAGGAATTAGAAAAAGAGATGATCGAATTTTTTGATTCTAACAATAACGTCGGGCTCGTAGATACCTGCGATGGCAGGTACGATATGTACGTTGGCATCTGGGCACACGATACGCACGAACTATATTCGATTTACAAGTCTTTATTCAAGGATTATGGGAAGTTCTTTGAAGATATTACAGTATCTATAGTTGAGACTGCATTCAATTCCAAAAGGGGCTATCTGATCGGTAAATACACCTCCTCAGAAGTCCCGCTATTTGGCGGCGCAGTTGGCCAAATTAATATAGATGAAACTGATAAAAAAATCCTCGGCCTCCTTTCGAAAGATGCCCGGATGAAACTAGTCGATCTTGCAAGGGCACTGAAGATTACCCCGAATGCGGTCAGTTACCGGATCAAGGGGATCAAAGCCAATGGCGTAATACAAGGCGCGCGAATTGTCCTGGACCGCAATAAGTTTGGCTACCTTACTTACAAGGTATTGGTCAAGGTTGATTCATTTGATGAAACTGAAGTTCGCCGCTTCATTGGCTACCTCACACAGCATCCAAATGTAATCGATATTGATCTATGTATGGGGCAATGGAATGTTGAAATCGATGTAGAAATAGAAAACTACCAGGCGTTCCACCAGTTAATGATCCAGCTTCGGACCGAGTTCAGCAACCTGATAAAAAATTACGATAGTTTACTTGTATTTGCAGAGCATACGTATTCGTATTATCCGATGGGCAAATAACTGCCAGTGTATGGTCAGCCTCGTTCTGATAAAATCCGTAGTGCCCTCTCCACCTCTTCCCTTTTTGCCGGAACTACCTGGCCCAGCAGATTTGCTATCAATTCATCGACTCCTTCCTTAGATTCATTTAGTCCTCTATGAATCTCATCAAACAATTCGGTATAACGGTTCCAAATTGGTACCGATAGCTTTTCGACTTCTTTTTCATACTCCTTTTTCCCCGCATCAGATATTTTCTGCTGGGCTTTTTGGATTTTTGAAAGGTACGCTCCCGCAGCTGCAATTGTGCTAATTACAAAACTGACCAGCGCAACCCAAAATGGTTCTGTTATTGTTCGCAGTGCCGCAACATTTGATGAAACTGCAAAAATTGCCGCTCCGCATGCAAACCCAATGGTCAACGTGTTTTTTATTGCAGTTCCATTTGAGTTTGGCCCAGAGGTTCCTTCATTTAGTGCCTTCCTGTACTCCCTGACTTCACTTAGCAAGCTATTGGCCGCAGCAGTGTTCTCTTGCATGATGCGGGAAAATTCCGCCTGCAAGGCGCTCAAATGTTCTATGCGTGCTTCAACAATTTTTTTATTTGCTTTCATGCCTGCAAGGCGCTCTGGAGGAATCTCGCCAATAAGGGGTTTTTGCCATACGCCTTCCTCACTTCTTCTTTCTGCGCCTCCAAGGTTTATCCGAATTGGCTCTATTTCCGGGTTTGCTGCTCTGATCAAAACAGCTGCAATTTGCAGCCTTCCGCTAATCAACTTAAAATCCCGTTCGATGTATCTTATGCTATCAGACTTTTCAAATAAATGGCTGGCGCTTCCCTCTAATATCCTGACTCTTCGGCTTATTGATGGTAAATCCATTGCCCCAGCCCGTAATCTCATGCCTTTATCTGTGTAAAGAGGTCTTTAAAAATGGTTATAACCTAGCCGGATACTGGGCAAATTTAAAAAAATAAAACCAAAATTAGAAAGAAAAATTAGGAAGAAAATTATTTCTTCGGAGACATCTGGATCCTTGGCGGAATGAGTGGTGCGGTTAATCCCAAGACCCTCGCAACCAAAGTCCCGTTTGCGCTTCCACTGTAATTTACTGCACCTAATACTGTTTCTGCATAAGAGTCAACAACCCTCTTGTTTTTCTTCCATGCATCAATAATTTCTTTAGTGAGTTTGTCATCTTCCTTTGCAAGTATTACTCCTTTTATTTTCAGGTTTCCAACATCTTTTTCATAAGTTGCCATGTAGATGTAGGTAAGCTCCAAGTTTCCATCTTTGGCCTGTTGGACATCTTCTAGTGTGATATTTATGTTCAAACCGCTGATGTTCTCCATGCTTTTTTTGTTACCCGTTACTTCCATTATCCGTTCTCCAACAATCATTCTAACACCTCTTAATATTAAAAGAATCTGTCAATACTGATGAAGAAAGGTATTAAAAACCCTTGAGTATCCCTCATAAATATAAGATATTACTTTGAAGATAGTCTGCCATTTTAGATGGCATTTAGAGATCATTTAAAAATAATTCAGGGGCAGTTTATGACGTCTTTTGATCAGGTTATGCTAAAGAAATCTATCTTTCTCAACGCCTCAGTCCTATCTCCACATTATGTGCCAAAAGACCTTCCCTTTCGCGAGCATCAGATAACTGAAATAATGACCATCCTTTCTTCTGCACTTCGTGGCCAGAAACCCCGCAACCTGATAATTTACGGCAAAACCGGGACTGGAAAAACCTGTACGGTAAAGCATGTTATGGAGGAATTTATCAAAGCTGCTAAAAATGGCAGCATGCATTATGTCAACTGCAGGATATACAATTCACGCTACCGCATTTTACAGAAAATAATGAAAAATTACGTTCCAGAGCTTGAAAAATCCGGGTTTGGCCTCCCTTACTTATATGAAAAACTCATAGAAATCGCTTCTGGTGGCCAGCAGATCGTGCTTGTCCTTGATGAAGTTGATATGGTAAAAGACCTTGATGAACTGGTTTATACCCTGACCAGGTCGAACGATGAGATACAAAATGGCGGGGTTAGCATAATTGGCATTTCAAATAAGCTTTCGTTTAAGGATGCGCTCGATCCGCGGAGCCGAAGCAGCTTATATGAGACCGAAATGGTTTTCCCACCATATTCTGCCGAGCAGCTTCAGAAGATACTTTCCGAGCGCGTGAAAGAAGGTTTTGTCGATAATGTTGTCGACCCCTCCGCAATAAACCTTGCCGCGGCGATAACGTCCCAAGAAACCGGCGATGCCCGTTATGCCCTCAAGCTTTTGCACCGGGCCGGTGAACTTGCAGAACATGAAAATAAGACGAAAATTTCCGATTCTGAAGTTGAGGCCGCGCGAAAGAAAGTTGAGTTCGACCTTACTGCCGAAACCATAAACACATTGCCGCAAATGCACCAGATTGTCCTCTATTCAATCGCTTCACTTTCGCTTTCAGGAAGCAAATACACCCGGTTGGAGCGGGAAAAGGATAGTGGCGATGAAGGGGCACTGCTATTTTCCGGGGAAGTTTATGAAGATTATGAACGTGCCTGCAAGAAGCTTGGGAAAAGGGCCAGGAGCACACGCTGGTATCGTGAATATCTTAATGACCTGGAAGTTCTTGGGCTTATTAGTACCATCCCGAGCAGCAAAGGAATCCGCGGGCATACCACTTTGATAAAAATGTGTAGCGACCCGAAGTCGATAAAGGATATTTTGCATAAATTGCTTTGGCCGAATTAGGTTTTGTTATTAATGTTTTGGTCATAAATCCTGTTTGGGTGGAAATTATGAAATATCTTTATTGTAGGGCGGATATGAGATTTGCAAGGGCAATGGTGAATAAAGTTACTCCAACTAACCATCCAGCTCGTACTTTTCTTGCAAGAGCAAGTGGAATTGGCTTTCTTCAAGCGATGATAGCGGCAGATCTTGACCATACTGTTGTTGATGAAAAACGCTATCCTAGGCAACATTCTACTGATGTGGATCCGATCATAATAATGGAGGCAGGTTCATCTCGTTTCCATCTTTTTGCTGCTTATCTTCCGAATGAGTCTCTTGATAGGTTAGAAGTCCTAGCTAAAGAACATTTTTCTGATGATGAGTTTAGGCGCACTATTGGTTCGGATTTTGATAGATTTTTTGGCGATTTTCTGCCCGATCTTCATACTGATTATTTTAGGAATATGGTTTACAATAGCACAAGAGATCTCAGAGCCGGCTTTGGTAAAAAAGTTCTGCAGGTAGGTGCTGCTCTACGTGCAGAAGTATCCCCTGATCTTTTGGCAGGCTCTATTGGAAGTTGTAATATTCCATTCAAAGATATCTCAGTTACAGTGGAAGGTTTCAACGGATGCGTTATCTTAGAGGGAAGAAAAGTAACTGTTAAGACTACCAAAGATAGCGCAGAATACACTCTAGCCCTTTCAATGGCTCACGAAGGCATTGAAGTTGATTTATCAGCTATTAAATGAATATTAATTTTTCTTTAACCTTACTCGCCCAGCCACTATTTTCACTCCTTCTTTTTTTAGTATCGCAATCTTTGCTTTAGTTCCATGCGCATATCCGCCAACCGAACCATCCGACCGAACCACCCGATGGCAAGGAACAAGTGTCTTGTGTTTTGCGTCTTGGGTTTTGAGATTGAATGAGTGTGGGTTTTTGTTTAATGCATTTCCAACTGCCCTTGCCGATCCAGGTTTTCCAATTGCGCGGGCGATTGCAGAATAAGTGGAAACTTTGCCTTTTGGGATTTTAGCGCATGCTGCGTAAACTCTGCGTTCAAATTCCTTAATCTTATATTTATTACTTTTATCAGTTTTAGTTTTCAAGTTCCATCAACTCATCAATTATCCTTATCATGTTGATTTTCCCGTATTTTTCAACATGCACTATTCCCTGGCCTTCAAGTTTTTTAACTATTCGATGAGCCTTCAACCTGCTCATATTTGGTAAGCTTGCAATTTCGCTTTGAGTAGTTCGTCCATCTTTTGATAAGAGGAGTGAGACCACTTCCCGCTCATCTTTTGCAAGGAATTTCATAATTATCTGGCTGTTGGTTTTTACTATTTGTTTCTGTTTTTCGAGTGTTGAATTAAGTATGGTATAAAGTGCTAAACCCGATCCGACCCCGAAAAGACCCATTACTATCATGAATTGGACATGATATGCCAGGAAGGGTTTTAGTAAATCCGGTACTTCTTGCCCCTGTGAATAAAGGGAGAAAACAACCACCAAAACAGTAACCAAAAAAACAAATACTGAGACAATTGTCATTCCAACTAGTGCCTGCTTTCTGATGTCCATGAGTTTGAAAATGATTGTTTCATTATTTAATATATATTGTTTCAGCTAAATGAAACAATAGTAAAAGGGCTTATCAAAGTCCAAATCTTAAATAAGGTGAAATGATGAGTGAAATAACTATATCGAAAACAACTCTGTTGGTTTTTGGACTGCTTGTTGTTGCAGGCATTGTAGGCGGATTCGTTTTTTTAGGCGCAAAATCAAATGACTCCGGTACTTTTTCCGGACCAGCTGCCCCTTCGGGTCCATCTCCATCGCAACCTTCGGTTGCTGGCCAAAACAATATTCAGGAAGTATATTTACAGGCAACTCCTTCGGGTTATGACAAGCCTGAGCTCACTGTGAAAAAAGGAATCCCTGTAAGGCTTCATTTTTCAGCAAAAGATGCTGGTTGTGGAAGCTACCTTGTACTTGATGGATTTAATGTTAAGCTCCTTTCACGGAATGGTGAAGAGCAAATTGCAGAGTTTACTCCTGCTAAGGAAGGAACCTATGCGTTCCATTGCAGCATGAATATGTTCCGGGGAAAAATGGTGGTATCCTCTTGAACCAGTTTAATATCTTGAGCAGTATTTTTGCGCAAACTCGTTACCGGGTTGCATTCTTACTGCTATTGCTTTTTTTCCTCCCGATTTTGGCAATAACTTCTGATATAACAGTCCTTCCGCAATTTGTACTTAATCCGATAGCAGATCCGCTTAAGATTTTACTTATGGGCATTATTTCTCTGCTAATTGCAATTAACGGTTCAGTGATTTTTCATAATTACGAGCGTGCGGCAGCTTCTTCAAAGAAAACCACTGTACTTGGAACAGTTGGTGCACTATTTACGACTACCTGCCCGGTGTGCCAGCCAATATGGTTGGTTTGGCTTGGATTTGGCTCAGCAACTGCATTTCTTGTTGAACTTAGCAATTATCTTGCAGTACTTAGCATTGGTTTGCTCGTTATTTCCTTAAATTATTCATTAAAATCGGCCTCAGGCCGCTGTGAGGTGAAATAAATGTGTGATAAGAATTTAGGACGTAATCTGGCAATTCTTTTTGCTGGTATTTCTTTAGTTTGTGGCATTGTTGTTTATGCTGTGCCAGGGATGGCCCACACTCTTTTGAGCTATCTAACTCATAGCACCTGGCAATTTGCAATAAGGCCATTTGATCCTATAAATTTTGTTATAGGCCTGCTCTTATGGGCAGCCATAGGATTTGTTATTGGCTCAATATTTTCGAAATTATCCGAATGGGATAATAAAACTGATAAAAAAGGTGATTGAATGGAAAAAATACCGGAATGGTTTTTGGTTGTGACAACTTTCGGGATGGTAGTAATAATTGCAATGCTTTGGCTTAACTATACTGCCATAAGCTCGTTGAGCAGGGCAAACTATGCACTGATGCAATCCAACAGTGATATGAATCTGATCGACTCCGGAATGATGCGTATGATGGCCGTCTCGATGATGAGAAACAATCTGACCACCAGGGAAGATTTTGAAAAAATTGATAAAGCCTACAATTCCTCTGCAAGCATAAATGAGGCTATGGAAAAAATGATGAAGGACAATCTTCTTGAAGCTGACGAACTGTTCGAAGTAACAGAAAATCACGTGGATATGCGAAAGATGATGGAAAGAATGATGAGGTGAAAATTATGGAAAAAATAATCAAAGTTAGCGGGATGCACTGCAAATCCTGTGAAATGCTTTTATCTGATTCAATAAGCGAAATTCCAGGAGTGCAAAAAGTATCTGCAGATAGTAAAACTGGCCAGGTGCAATTGATTTGCAATGATGAGTCCGTAGTAGGTCTAGCCAAAAAAGCAATTGAAAAAGAGGGCTATAAGGTGATATCTTGAGCGAGACTAAGTTAGAGCTAAATGGGATGAGCTGCAATTCCTGCGAAAAAATCATCTCAAGAGTTGCGCAATCAAATGGTGCAGTAGTAAAGGAAATAGATGCGCAGAAAGGTTATGTTGTCCTAGATGTTGATGAACAAGTTTTGGCCCAGCTAAAAACTGAATTAGCAAATAAAGGCTTTTATGAAAAAGGTTCTGTTCAGGATCGGGGCAACCCCGAGCGTGTCAAATCCTATCTTTTTTCAATAATCGCAGGCCAGGAGCACGTACAAGTGGAATCGAAATTGTTCAACTACGCAATCGGCTCTGCAGCTGTCCTTATTATTGCATTAACATTGGGATATCTTTTCTTATTTAATAACATAAACCCAGCACTTATTCCAATTTTGACCCTTATTATCCCGCTATCTGTTGGAACGGTTTTTTCTTATTACCATTTACGTTGCTATCGAAAAGACCTTTCATGTAATCTTGGCATGATGATGGGCATGACTATAGGTATGCTATTTGGTTTTATGGTTGGCGCCCTAATAGGCGCTACCAATGGCATGTTTATCGGTTCGGTAGTAGGCATTAGCGCCGGAATTGGTATTGGCCTTCATTTGGGAAAATGGTGCGGCATAATGGGCGCTATGGAAGGAGCTATGGCAGGTCTAATGTCCGGACTTATGGGCGCAATGACTTCAGTGATGCTTGTAAATGATAATCTAATCGCTTTTCTCTACCTCTTCTTCGGTGCATGTGGTCTTGTGCTTTTTGGCCTAAGTTATATGATGTTCCGTGAAGCAGGTTCTGCTTCAAAAGCTGAACTCAACATCGATTTTGGACGTTTCACCCTGCTTGGCGGGTATATCCTGACCGCCCTTCTACTCATAATGCTCTACGCTCCAAAAGGGCCAATTATCTATGGCTAGGTTCCATGCCTAGATCCAGGTCCTGAACTCTACCTTGTTTTTTTCATTTTCAGTTTCATTTTTGTTTTTCATTTTTCATTATCTTAAATCGATATATCGAAATCCGATATATTTAAAAACGATACGGTTCAATAACTAAATAATTATGTTAAGATCAGGGTGAAAAAATAAAATGAAAATCACAAGTTTCTCACGATTGTATGCGCTGATGCTGCTATCAAAATCCCCGCGCCACGGCTATGAGATCATAAAGGAATTGGAGGGGGCAATCGGGAAAAAACCAAGCGCTGCAGACGTTTACCCATTTTTGAAGGACCTTATGGACCAGGGATATGTTGAGGTTGGACGTACTGGAAAGCGCGAAATGAAAAAATATGTGCTAACTGGCGAAGGCAAAAAGTTCACAAAAAAAATCCTTGAAAACTTATCTAAAATAATCGATGCTATGATAGCTTCAAAGGTTACTTCGTGCGCCCATTGTTCCTGTAAGGTATATGGGGACGCCTATTATGCTTCAGTTAAAGGGAGGAAAGCCCCCTTCTGCTGCAGATATTGCGCAGGGGCAGCAGGGTCTGGCCGGTCGGAGGGTTCACTATGAAACGAATAGAATTGTCTATAAGTGGAATGCATTGCGCTTCTTGCTCGGTACTAATTAGCCGGGCATTACAAAAAACTGCCGGAGTAAAAATGGCCAATGTTAACTATGCGGCAGCCAAGGCGCTAGTGGAATTTGATGAAACTGCGATAGATGAAAATCGGCTTGTTGAAGTTATCAAGTCCAAAGGTTATGGTGCCACCGTTGGTGTAGATCGGGAGCGCGAAAAACAGATCCGCGAAAAGGAAATATCCGATCTTAAATTTATCCTCATCTTTAGTGCAATACTTTCTGTTCCAGCATTTATACTCGGCACATTCTTCATGGAAATCCCCTATTCGTTGCTAATCCTCTTTATCCTCACAACTCCTGTCCAGTTCATTTCTGGCAAGAACTTCTACCTAGGTGCATGGAGTGCCCTTATGAATAAGACTGCGAGCATGGATACATTGATCGCAGTTGGGACAAGTGCTGCCTATTTCTATAGTATTGCTTCCATGTTTGGTTTTGTATCTGACCAATATTTC
Organism: Microcaldota archaeon; assembly: GCA_016212505.1. Taxonomy (GTDB): domain Archaea; phylum Micrarchaeota; class Micrarchaeia; order Anstonellales; family Bilamarchaeaceae; genus Bilamarchaeum. The sequence continues at coordinate 10,738 of JACRGB010000046.1, read as the reverse complement.
GAAGTTGCGGCTGTTTTGATAACCTTAGTCATATTAGGTAAATATCTTGAGGCAGTGGCCAAAGGCCGGACTTCCGATGCAATAAGAAAACTCATGGGCTTAGCCCCGAAAACTGCAATAGTAATTAAAAATGGTTCTGAAATAGAAATCCCAATTGCCAATGTAGTGGTTGGAGACATAATCGTAGTAAAACCCGGAGAAAAAATACCAGTTGATGGTACTATAATAGAAGGAAGCTCTGCAGTTGACGAAAGCATGATAACTGGAGAAAGTATTCCTGTAGAAAAGAATATGGGTTCCAAAGTTATTGGGGGCTCGATAAATAAGCACGGATCATTTAGATTCAAGGCAGAAAAAGTCGGATCCGACACCGTATTGGCCCAAATTGTCAAGCTCGTAGAAGATGCCCAGGGCAGCAAGGCGAATATTCAGCGCTTTGCCGATGCTATCAGCGCGGTTTTTGTTCCCATCGTAATCCTTATTGCAATTATTTCTTTTGCAGCATGGTACTTTGTTTTGGGCCAGTCATTCTCCTTTGCCCTGGTGATAGCGGTTTCAGTATTGGTAATCGCCTGCCCGTGCGCTCTTGGTCTGGCGACACCGACTTCAATAATGGTTGGGACCGGTATGGGCGCGCAAAAAGGTATCCTGATCAAGAATGCCGAAGCGCTTGAAACAATGCACAAGATAAATGCAGTGATATTTGATAAGACCGGAACAATAACTGAAGGAAAACCCAAGGTTACCGACTTGTTGCTAGTTGGCAAAACCGAGGGTAAAAAAGTACTTGACCTGGCCTTGACGATTGAGAATAAATCTGAGCATCCACTAGCCGATGCAATTGTGGACTATGCAAAAGATAATGGTGCAGAAATCCTCAAGATGACTGATTTTAAGGCAATCCCTGGCCACGGTGTCGAGGGAAAAATAGGGCGGAACCTGGTCTATATTGGCAAACCTAAAGGAAATGATGATGAGCGAGCTTTGAGTTCTGGCATCATCAAACTTCAGGAAGAAGGAAAAACTGCCATGGTTGTGCGCTTAGATAATAAACCAATTGCAATATTCGGGGTTGCCGATACCCTTCGGCCGACCAGCATCGAAACTATTGCCGCACTCAAAAAAATGGGCATTGAAAGCTGGCTGATTACAGGAGATAACAAACGAACCGCACTCGCTATTGCCCGTACTGCTGGCATGGAAAAAGTATTTGCAGAAGTCCTTCCGGCTGATAAGGCCGGATATGTAAAACGCCTGCAGGATGAAGGCAAAAAGGTGGCCATGGTTGGCGACGGGATTAACGATGCACCTGCTCTGGCCCAGGCAGATATCGGCATAGCAATCGGCAGCGGAACCGATGTTGCAATGGAAACCGGATCAGTAGTTCTGATGAGGAATGATCCGATGGATGTTGTGCGTGCGATCCGCCTTGGCAAAGCCACGATAAACAAAATAAAACAGAATATGTTCTGGGCACTTATTTACAATATTCTTGGCATTCCGGTTGCAGCAGGTGTTCTCTATCTTTCTTATGGGATATTGCTTTCACCAATTATTGCAGGTGGCGCTATGGCTCTTTCGAGCGTTTCGGTAGTTGCGAGTGCCCTGACGTTAAGGTGGACTAAATTGTAGGCTAATTGCAGGTGTTATTATGGGACTTAAGGAATTTATTTCGGAAAATAAGGGTGCGATTGCATTTAGTGTTATTTTTATGCTCCTGCTTTCTGGGCTTTATTTTGCTCTCGGCCCAAAAAACTTGGCAATAGGCCAAAAGGAGGCCGGAGGGCTTTTTGATGGCGCCAAATTCAAAACAGTATCTGGCCCTGACGGCTCGTTAAATATTTTTGTCAGTGCCAAATCAAACAAGTTGGCTGAGCTTAAAACTTCCCAGGGAAACCCAATCCCAGAATCAAACTCTATTGTTCTGGGCAGTGAAGCTGCAGCGAACCTCAAAAAACAGGCTAAATTTTCCAAGGTCGGGAACCATCTTGTAAATTATTTTGGCATAAACACCACCATAGAGGGAGTTCTTCAAAAAAGAAATGATCTTGCTGATGAGTTGGTATTCCTTGGTTCTGAACAATTTGATGCTGTTTCCGGGGAATCTAATCGTGCATATGTGATGATGTCCAAAGACGGCCTACCAAACTTGTTTTTCCGGTTGGAACAATCAGATAATTTCCTTGGCCGTTTCAGTTTTATTGAAGGGGGCACTGAGGGCTACTCAACCCATGATCTTGGAGGAAATGTCTATTACCCGATCATTCTTGGTTATAAGCAGGCGAAGCTGTTACAAGATCAAAAAGTCTTTGGTACAACTGGCGACACCATAAAAGACCTCTTCGGTAAGCATTTTGTGGTTAACGGGATTCTTGAGGAAACCAACACTAGTATGGATCGGATGTATTTTGTCCCACTTGGCCAAAGCGCGTTTGGGTGAAACTACCGAACTGCGTTTAGTTCGGTTGGCGTAGTGACGAATAGTTTGCTAACGAGAGGGTTTAAGCCGAAAATGAAAATTTGACTCAGGGTGATTACTCTTATGGTTAGCAAAGAAAAATATGAAGGAAAAGACATTCACCTCTGTGTTGTCTGCGGATTTGGCTACAAGGAAAAAGAATATGCGCAGAAATGTGAGGATTTCTGCAAGGCGCATAATAGCTGTTCTATGGAAATCACAGTTCATGCGGTAAAGAGAAGCTAATTTTTTAGTTGGGCTAAAATTAATAACAAAAAGTAGGTCGCTAGGGGGGTCTTCTTGAACGACGATTCGTTCAAGTACCCCCCCAGCTCACTTCGTTCGCTAGGGGGGAGATTTGAACTCCCGAACGCTCACGCGCAACAGGTTTCCACATGCCTTAGCAATAGCAACCCCGTTTTGGGGTGCCTTTTACTAAAAGGCACTAGCAACCTGCCGCCATACCGGGCTAGGCGACCCCAGCAGTAATGTTTTCTGTTCCCGGTTCACAGTCTAGAGTTCTGATTTTACTCAAAATTCGATAATTAATATTCTGAAGAAGATTTTAAAAATGAGGTATTATTTTATTTCCAAATTGGGTCGAATACCCCGCCGCTTGCGGCGATCCAATTTGGAAAGTTGTGACCGAATGAGGGACTTCAGGAACATTACCAATGTTCCTGAGGGTTTGAGAACGAATCGTCGTTCTCAAAGTACCCCACGTCGCGAAGCGACCGCACGAGCGAAATGCCCTGCATTTCGCGTGTGTGCCATGGCCGACACTTCGGCCATGAACAAGCCATCAAATGGCGAGTGCTTGCAGTGTTGTGATCGACGCTTCGATCACGACAGTCAAGAAACGCTAGCGCGTTTCTTGCCATGGGGTCTCTTCGGTCACATTCATTTAATTATCCATTTCCCTTTCTCCAGAACTAGGTTCATATCCGCATCCTGCTTCTGCCAGAGCAGCAAATACTTTTGGTATTATCGTCAATACCCTTCTTATCGTAGAAACGATTCCTTCCGTTTCCAAGGCATTTAATGCATCAACAAAAGTATTTTTTGCACTTGAAACGGTTAACAAACCTGATTCAGGTTCACTAAGTGCCAGATCTCTAGTCAATAAATTTGCTTCGAATAACTTTCTGGCTGACTCATTACCGCGATTCATAACTGCCTGAACCATCTTTTCTGCCTGATGACCTAAAACAAAAGTAGGGTTTCCGTTTCCATCACGCTCAAGAAGATCTCTAAATCTTCGAAGTTCTGCATGCAAATCTCTTTTTACTCTTCCTCCATAAGCATCAGAGATTACTTTTATTTTTCCACCCTATTTCCTTAGTTCAGTCAATGTGATTTCTTGAATTCAAATTTCTTAAATTAAACAATCGTTCCCCAGGCAGAGAGTCTCCACCTTTGCCCGAACCTTCTTGAAAGCGCAACATGCATGTCCTTATACACGACCGTCGATTTTTTCAGCTTTATCGTTGCGATCCCTTTCGCTATCCCAGAAACAAATCCAACGGCTGTTGAGGTATGGACATTAACCACTACCGGCTCGCTTTCCCTTAACGGAGGGTTTTCTATGTCTTTCCTAGTAAGGAGCGTATACTTTACTTTTACGATCTCGGCTGGGTCCGGGACTTCCCCCTTTCTGCCCACAACCGCGCCAACTAATGCATCTGCCTTTGTCAATGAAGGATCGAGCGTTGTTCCTATTGCTACTAAGCCCCCTGGTCGAGCAACTTCCAATTTTTCTGTTTCTTCCATGAGTAATTTTACCTTGCAATTCAATGCTGATGGCTTTGCGCCTTCCTTTTTTATTACGCCCGGCTTTATCTCAAGTTCATCCCCGATTTTCAACAATCCCTGAACTATGGAACCTCCAAGCACGCCGCCATTTAGCGCGCTAATTTCCGCGCCCGGCTTATTAACATCAAAAGAACGTGAAACATACATCCTAAGTTGTGCGCTATCATCGTATTTTGGCGTGGTCATGACCTGGCTTATCGTTTTTAGTAATGCATCGATATTCAGGTTATAATTTGCCGAGACCGGGACAATCGGTGCATTTTCTGCAACCGAACCCTTAAGGAATTGCTTTATCTGGTTATAGCTTTCAATTGCCTTTTCTTTACTAACCAAATCGACTTTGGTCTGGACTACTATGATATTTTTTATTCCTGTGGCATTTAGGACAAGCAAATGCTCATTTGTCTGGGGCTGCGGGCAAGGCTCGTTTGCAGCTATGAGAAATAATACTCCATTCAATATGCTTGTAGCTGCAATAACCGTAGTCATCAGAGTTTCGTGGCCTGGTGCGTCCACTATCGATATTTTCCTAAGTAATTTCGTTTTTCCGCTGCATTTTGGGCATTTTGCTTCTGTTGAAAATAAGTCGCACTTTGCACAATGGTAAATATAAGCATCAGCATAACCGAGCCGAATGGAGATGCCCCGCTTTATTTCTTCGCTATGTGTGTCGGTCCACTTTCCAGTTAATTTTTCTGTTAAGGTGGTTTTACCATGGTCGACATGCCCCAGCATGCCTAGATTCATTTCAGCTTGCGTCATTTCTTCACTGCTTCCTTCTTTGGAAAGAGTTGCTCAAGTGGTGTTGCTCCTCCAGCTACGACTTTTGCATTAACCTGCATGATTTCAGAAGAATACGTGTTTCCCCTTAGATTTTTCCTCTTCCGCTCGCCCTTTCGTTCTGCCTTCATACCGACGCCATCACTGGTCAATATTGATTTTCTGGCTGATCCTGCAACTTCCTCCCTCATAGGGAATCCACTGCCGTCGCTTCCACCAGTTAACTGCAGCATGTATCCTGCTGCGCCAACGAGGTTTCCCTCTATCTTTTCGCCTATCTTCTTTCCTGCTATCATAGCTTCCTTGTCCTTCGGAATTTCAGCCTGATAGCTCTTTCCAGTAGCTTCACTAATTACAATTCGCATTCATTCACCTCAAGAGCCCTTTTGTCATCTCTTTTCTGACGGCAAAAGTGCTTCACCCCAAAACCATGAGTATGTCTCATGCTTAGAATAGAAGAAAGATAATGAAGGATTGGCTTTAAAATTATTGGCTCCTCTGTGTTGCAATGGATTTTAAACTATTCTAAACACAAAAGACAACCTGCAACGACTTTTAAGACAACCTCCTCCTGGTTCAACCAATAGACTTTGGTTTACAATGTGTCAAAGCAAATTTGATGGCTTAACCTCACTTGATTTCAATCATGTTTCTGCTGCAGTCGGCCGGGATATTGGCCAAAGGATGATTTACGCAGTCCGCCAGGAAGATACGTATGTGATTCGTTCCCATCTTGTAAAACTGGCAGACCCAGATCAATTTCATAGCGTGATGGATGCATTGGATGGTCATCTCACAGTCCCAGGTTATGCATTTCCTGAAACTGCAAACCTTCCATCCTCAATTCGGCGTCTTAGTGTTGAGGGGCTTTCGGAACTTACCCTTTCAATTGCTTTTGCTGTTACTCAGTTTAGTAACCCTGTCTCAGCTACTGATAGCCCCAGCGAAGCGCTTGTTTCCGGGCTCGGCCAGTGTTTCGATCGTGCTTCTATAATGGTAGCAGTCTGCCGAGCAAACTCGATGCCTGCTCGTGTGGTGGGCCACCCGCATTTTTTCGGTGATGATGAGGATGATAGTCACTGGTGGGTTGAAGTCCAGGTCGATGGCAAATGGCAATCTCACGACCCTTCTTTCCATTCAAGTCTTAACCACTTGCTATCTCTGATGGAATTCGATCCTGACGCTATCCCATTTATTGTCGAAAGTCATCATGCAAGGAGCGCGCCGATCGACTTTATTAGCGACCCTGCTTTTGCTGAAAAGGTTAAAACCCGCCTGATTGCCCCAGAGCTTGATCATCAAAATTCGGAATAATTTAGTGTTCTTAAATAAATCAAGAATAAATAAAAATCAAAAAAGAAAATAAAAAGAAAAAAAAGAGAAAAACTTCTATGAGTTTTTCATTTTTGTCTTGTAAACGTATCCGCCCCTGACGAAGTACATGTATCCTTTTTCTTTTCCTATCTTCTCAGAGCCGACTTTCTTCTTCTTTCCTTTCTTGTTGTGCTTCATTGGGGATGCCCAAACATATCCGTCTTTTCCGACGTAGTATAGGTATCCATTTTCCGTTGAGATTTTTTCACTTCCTACTTTATCTGCCATTAAGTCACCTTCCATTTATCCCTTTTTATCGGGTTAACTCGCGCCTCTTGTTTATTGACGCGAGCTGTATTTCCGAGATATGTTTTATAAAGCTATCGTCGAAAAATGCCATTTTTACGAGGTTTTGCGTGCTGTTTTTATAAATTATACTGTCCTGTTTAGTTCATGTTTTCAATATTTGCCCGGCCCAAACCCTGTAAAATAATGCTGCTTTTGCGCGAACCTGAAAGTAGTTGGCATATGTCAAAACTGGCAAAACAAAGCGATACCACCTACGTATATATTAGTCAGTTAATTCCGCTACTTGCTGAAAAAGGCCTGCTGACTATTGAACCAAAAGGAAACAAGCGGATGGTAAAATTAACCGATAAGGGGATGGCGGTTGCAAAAGCGATTGACGAACTGAAGAACTTATTGCCGGGGTAACTGATTGTGTTCGGTTAGACTCCAACTTTTTAAAAAAATTTCAAACTACTCGCAGTGAAGTCCCCTTCTTAATGTATCCAATTACTTTTTCATATCCGACATAATGGGCAAAAGCAGTTACTTCCACTGGGTAATTTCCGCTTTTGGTCTGGTTATTTGCCCAGATCTCGATCTGGACGTCCTTGAACGCACCTGGTGCCAGTTCACCGCTGCGCTTTTCAGTTGTTTTGTTTATGCATGCTTGGTCGAATCCAAGCATACAATTTCTTGGAAGCATGGCATCAACAGATACTAGCTGCGCTTCGTTTGAAATGTTTTTGACCCTGACAACCAGATTAATCGAATTCATCCTATTTGACGAAAGCCTTAGCGGCGAGAAAGACAGCTGAATTGAGAATGGATTGGTACTTTTTACTTCAGAACCAGTAGCACTAACGGTTGTTTCCTTGTTGTTTTTAGAATCCCACATAGCCATAAAAATTTCACCTCATATTTTAATAATAAATTTTTATTGTATGGTAAATTTGATAATTTACCATGCGGACAAATTTTTGCGAAAATTTGTCCTATTTGAAATTTTTTCAAAATTTCAAAGCCATAGTATTCACACTCTTTTTTAATTTTTAAGAATTTAGTTGGTGCTATATACATCGAAAATCCTTATAAACCGTATTTGTGTAGTACTAGCTTACTATTGGCAGGTAATTGCAGGTAATTAGGAAGATAATTGGATAAATACTTGATTAGATAATTGGGTAGATCGTTATGGAGAACACCGAAAAAATCTTATTAGCAGTAACTTTAATTGTGGCGGCCTTTGCAATTTATATTGCTTATACCTCGAGCGCCCCAAAACCCGGGCCCAAGAGCACCGATGCGGCTCTCGCTATTGTAATGAAGGCAATGGAATTTGGGTCCGATGCGACAAACTACTATTACTCCTTTAGCCAATCCTCTGACGGCTACACCACGCTTTACAAAAGCGAAAAATTGGGCAATTTAAGTTTCTTATCGATCGAGAATCCGCTTTCAAAACAAAAAATCTATTTTACTGACAATGATACGGTTATCTGCATGGCCTATGGCGGACCAGATGTCTGTGGTTCAGGCTCATCCACCCCCTCACTGTCAAATTACGTACAATCATTGCGCGCCATATTCCTGAGCAAGGATAATATCGCCATCCATAAGACCAACTTCGAGTATATACTGAACAACAGATATGTGTTGTTAAGTCCGGACATCGCCAATATCACCATCGATGGTACGCCTTGCAGCGAAGTCAATTATTTGGTGGATTATACCAACCTTACAAACGATGAAGCGGTACGGTTCGGGATCGGCCCGGATTCACCAAAAACATTCAACGTTTCCCTTTGTCTTGACCCAAAAAGCGGCAAATACGTGCGGTCCTTATCCTACTCGCTCAATAACCTCTCCCACACATCAAACTACAAGATTTTAGAATTCAAGACCACTGGTTTGGATCCAATTGTGCCTCCTGCTAATGCAACAGCAGATGTTGTCCCCACCCTTCTCCTGGAAAAACAGGACGAGCAGAATATTCTTGGCTGCTACGTTAAGGCTGAGCGGGAAGGATGCGTTTTGGAATTAGCATTGCAATTGGAAAATAAAAATGTCTGTACTCTTCTTGATAAGAAAAAAGACCGCTGCTTTGTTTCGTTGGTTCCGCTAACTAAGGATGTTAGCCTCTGCGATGGAATAACTGATTCCTCTTTCAAAGACGATTGCTATATTGAACTTGCAGGCGCATACAAGGATAAGACTTATTGCGCTAAGGTTATTGATAGTGCCAAAGTCCAGAACTGCCTGAGCGCTTCGGCAGTCAAACCTGTCCCTGCTCCGGGAATTAACTCAAACTCATCAAATGTTTCCAATTCATCAACTGGGGGCTGAGAGATGAAAATCTATTTGAATTACATTCAAATCTTTCCATTTTTGTCTTGTAAATTCTATGAGAATTTCCAAATAGTAGCGAACTTTGTTCGCTTATGGAAAAATTCGTTAAATTTTTCCACCGTACAAATTTTGCGAAATTTGTCCTTGTATTGGAATTTGTATAATTCCAATGCGGACAAAGTTTGTGAAACTTTGTCCTCGAGGTGTCGAAAATGAAAATCAGCTTGAACAAGTTCAAGTTTTTCCATTTTTTCTGGGTGAAAAAATGAAAATCGCCTTCTTTACTGATACCTACCTGCCACAGACAAATGGCGTGGTGTCCTACCTTGTTGACCTGATAAAATTACTGTCCAAGGACCATCAGATCGTACTTTTTGCCCCAAGTGGCGGCTCATTTAAGGTGGAGCAGCTTTCGGAAAATTTCAAAATATACTGGATCCATTCGATACCATTCCCATTCTATAGTGGTTATCGGATTTCTTCGATAAATTACAAAAAAGTCTCTGACCTGCTAAAAAAAGAGAATCCTGATCTGGTCCATTCGCATGCACCGGTACTTCTTGCCCTTCAGGGGGTCATAGCGGCGAAGCAGCATAATCTGCCCTGCATAATAACCTACCACACCCATTTTCCGGATTATGTTCCGCACCTCTTGAACCGCAAATTGCCTTCATTCCTTAAGGAACTGAGCAACTACACCGTAAAAAAACTCATAAAACACGCATTTACAATGGCAGATATCGTCACCGCGCCTACACAAAAGCTTGTGGATGAACTTAACTCTTACGGGCTCAAAAACGCGCTTCTACTGCTTAATGGGATCGAGTTTTCCAAATTTGACTGCACTGCCGACCAAATCCGCGCTTTTAGGCGCAAGTATAATCCCAAAAATAAGAAAACCATTGTTTATGTGGGCAGGATAAGTTTTGAGAAACGGATCGACCAGCTCATACACGCTTTTAGCCTGGTCGAAGCACCTGACCGCATTCTTCTTATAGTTGGCGGCGGGCCTTACGTTTCAGAATTCAGGAAACTTGCCCATGCCTTGGGGATAAAAAATATTGTATTTACTGGATTTGTCCCATCATCTGAACTTGGAGCGGCATATCGCTCTGCAGATGTCTTCGTTTCGGCATCGGATAGCGAGACTTTCGGGCTTACCTTTGTTGAGGCAATGCACTGCCGGATTCCGGTAATTGCCGCCCGCAAGCTTGGTCCTATAGAAGTAATTGAACATGGAAAAACAGGTTTGCTGATCCGTCCGGGCGATATCCCTAGATTTGCAAAAGCAATGGAAAAACTGCTCGAGGATGATGATTTACGCTCGAAAATGGGCAAGGAGGGCCAAAGAAGCTCAGAAAAATATTCTATAGAAAAAAGTGCAGATATGACCGTGCGCTTATATGTGGATTTGCTTAGAAAACGCGGCAAGGTGGAAAAGTGAGCTCTGTAGAATTGCTTCAAGCAGCGGCACGTCGGGCTGCGCCGCCAATATGCGGCGACTGCCCCGGGGCAGCCGGTCGCCTTCGAAGGCGACCAATTGCGTTTCGGAACGCAATTGCCGCAGCGCGCAGCCATTATTCTCGATCAACAATAAGCTGATCGAGGATGGCAAGAAACGCATGGCGTTTCTTGACTGTCGTGATCGAAGCGTCGATGTCGTGATCTTCGCAAAGATCACGAGCATGCTCAGGATCAACTAATTGATCCTGACATCACAACATATACGATCCAACTTTT
>JACRGB010000045.1 GCA_016212505.1 Microcaldota archaeon | reverse complement strand
TTTAATTCTCTAGCATGCTCTTTCAGCCAGTTACCATATTTCTCCAGACCAACAAGCCTGGAACTTCGTTCCAGATTGATGGAATTTCTAATTCCATCAAGCTCTTTGCCTAAGACCACTTTTGCAGTTTTGCTAAAGGCATCTTCAATTACTTGCTTATTCTGCTCTTCTTTTGGAGGCAAAAAATCCCTAAAAATAACATTTGCCTTGCTAAAATCTGGTTGCAGCCCATCAAACATTTTTTCTAATTGTGGCAGGGATTTTTTATTTTTCAGATCCGCAGCCATATCCGCCTGGAGCTTCTTTTTGATTTTACTATATTCTTCAGGAGATAACTGGAGATTTCCAACGCAGTGAGAGGCATTACGCAGCCCAAAACAGAACATACAATTCTTCAGGTTAAATGTCTGACAACAGTAATAGGAATCCTGACAAGTATTGACGGAACTCAGTTCAAATGAGCGAATTGCATATCCTGCGCCGCTTACTCTTGCTGAATACGAGCTTGTGCCAATATTTTGGCAGCCAAAGAGATTGTCGCAATATTCCAAGCAATGGCTATAGGCGATCCATTTAGAATAGGATACCTGGCTAGAAGAATATAGGTAAGATGAGGAAACTACATCAGTACTTTCAAAAAGATTAGTACACTCTCCAAGATAAGTGTTGCCCACATACAAAATGCGATCTTTTACTGCCTCAACAATACTGTCCAGGTCCTTGATCTGATTGATGCTAAGGGGCGAAAAGCGTTTTGAGTAGTCGACTTCATCAATTGACGCAATTTTGGCTGATTGGGAGTAACTTGGAAGGGTAAATTGAACATTTTTTCCAGAAACTGTTGATTTTTTTCCAGATGCAGTCCTACTCGTACCAATAAGCCATTTTTTGTAATCCTTAAGCTCGCCGACTTCTTCGCCAAAAAGTATTCTCGATGTTGCTTGCCACTTTTTGTTGAACTCCTCGTAAAGCTGGTCCATAAAATGATCTTATTTGGAAAGAAATTTAATAGGCGCCAGATAATTAGGGCTTTTCTTTTGCTGCCCTTCTAAGGTCAATATCTTCCTCATTTAACTCCAATTTGATATTTGGAGGACCACTTTTCCAATCGCGACTAATAGATTCTAGTTCTTTCAATTCACGTAGAGAGTATTCATATGGTGTCTGAGATTTGAGTGCACGTATACTTTCCGGCAGCCCGGACCAATTTACCATACCAGGTTCAAGTTCATCGATTAGTGAAATGAGTCTTACTGCCTCCTTCTGCTCAAACGGAAGCCGATGAACCCGATCTTCATCTATTGCTGTGAAAATAAATTCTACAAGCCGTCCAAGGCTGTTTCTTGCAGCAGTAGCAATTTGCGGATCAGAATTTACAGTAAGTGTCTTTAGAAAAACCAAATCATAGACAAATAGATGATCTACACACAAATGTGCAAAAATCACATGGCCTTCAATTTCCCTAAAGGTTTTGGGTTTGTCCCATTTAACATTAACATAATTAGTACTTTCAAAAGTAGGATAAAACCGATATAATGCTGATTTTAGGGGCACAGAACCAGAAGGTCTTGCTCTTGGAGGGACAGCTATTGGAGGAGCTTCTGGAAGAAATCTTAATGAAACCATAAAATATCCCTAACTAAAACTAATTAAAAAGCTTCTGGAAAGAAAAAATTACTTCACTATCGATCCAAGATTCTTCAGCATATCCGAAACCATCTCAGCTAAGCCAAAATGATGCCTCCAGTTCCAGTCCGCTCTTGCAGATGAATCGTCTATTGATTTTGGCCAGGAATCAGCTATTTGCTGCCTAAAGTCAGGTTTGTAGGAGATTTCGAACTCTGCAATATGCTTTTTTATCTCCCTAGCAATCTCTTCCGGCTCGAAGCTTACCGCAGTTATGTTATAGCTTGTTCGAATCCGGATTTTAGAAGAATCTGCTTCCATAAGTTCAATTGTCGCCCTAATTGCATCGTCCATATACATCATTGGAAGATAGGTTCCTGCGTTTAGGAAAGAAGTGTATTTTTTCTCCTTTAATGCGCCATAAAATATTTCAACTGCATAGTCGGTTGTCCCACCGCCTGGCGGGGTTTTCCAGCTGATTATTCCCGGATAGCGCAAACTCCGGATATCTAAAGCGTATTTCCTAAAGTAATAGTTGACCAAAAGCTCGCCAGCGACTTTGGTAACGCCGTACATAGTGCTTGGTTCGAGTATTGTTCGCTGCGGAGTTTTATCTCTTGGAGTAGTTGGACCGAACGCTGCAATTGAGCTTGGCCAGAAAATTTTGATTTCCTTGCCTTCATTTTTGAGTTGCCTTGCAATATCAAGGACATTTTTGAGGGTTCCCATGTTGACCGCATAGGCAAGGTCCGGATCTTGCTCGCCTTTTGCTGAAAGTACTCCAACAAGATGATAGATGGTTGTTATGCCATGCTCCCGGATTAATTTTTCAATAAAATCCTTGTTGGTCGCATCGCCAATTACATGCACGCCTGCATTAGCTGCATCCTTAGGGACAGTCCTATGATAAAGGGCAAAAACATTGTCTTTGCCGTATTTTTGCCTTAAGGCCGGAACTAGTTCGGAACCGATTTGGCCAGCAGCACCGCTGACTAAAATTTTTTCAGTTTTCATAAAAAGACCATCAAAACCAAGCAATAAAAAGGATTGTGATTTCTGTTCGTTAAGAGACGAATACGTGACAAATTCGTGACGTTGCTAATATAAATATTGTGCATGTTATTGTGGGTATAGTTTGTTTAGAACACATCTAATTTAACCAAAGGTGAATAAAATGAATGAAAAACTTCAGGCAGAACTAAAATCAGAGCTGGAAGCATTAGATGCGCAAAGTCTTCTTTGGAATCCTCGTACCTTAAACGGACCATCAGCTGCACAGGCACAAGTGGATGGCAAAAAAGTTGTCATGCTATGCTCAAATAATTATCTTGGCCTTGCCAACCATAAACTGCTGAAAAAAGCTGCCATAGCTGCAATAAAGCAATATGGCGCTGGAAGCGGATCAGTCCGGCCAATTGCAGGAACTATGGATTTGCATTTGAAGCTTGAGGAACTGATTGCGAAATTTAAGGGCGTTGAGGATTCGCTCTATTATAATTCAGGATTTACCGCAAATAGCGGCGCACTTCCCGCACTTCTTAGGGAAGGGGATATTGTAATTTCAGATGAACTAAATCACGGATCGATTATCGATGGACTACGGCTTACAAAATCCGAGAGGCAGATCTACAAGCATTGTGATATGCTTGATCTGGAAGCTAAATTAAAGGAAATAAAAGCAAAAAATCCTAAACGAGTGTTAATCGTTACTGACGGCGTATTTTCTATGGACGGTGATGTTGCACCGCTCGATAAAATCTATCAGCTAGCCCAGTCTTATGATTGCGCGGTTTATGTTGATGATGCACATGGTGATGGCGTATTGGGCGAGCATGGAAAAGGAATTGTTGCGCATTATCATCTGGAAGGAAAAATTGATTTTGAAATGGGCACTTTTTCCAAGGCATTTGGAACCATGGGAGGATATGTTGCAACAACCAAGACCGCTAAGCAGTATCTATTGAATAAGTCGCGTACGTGGCTTCTTACTGGTGCGCATGGTCCGGCTAACGTTGCGGCATCAATCGCAGCAATTGAACTGTTGATGGCTAGCGATAAATTGGTGAAAAAATTATGGAGAAACACCAAATACTTCAAAAAATCTCTGGGCAAGTTAGGATTTGATCTTGGTAAAAGCGAAACACCAATAACTCCGATTATGACTTATGATTCAGGCAAAGCGCGTGAATTTAGCAAGAAATTGTTTGATGAGGGCGTTTACGCCTTGCCAATTGTTTTTCCGATGGTTGCAAAGGATAAAGCAAGAATCCGGACGATGATTAACGCAGATCATTCAAAAGAGGATCTGGATTTTGCGATTGGAAAGATAGAGAAGGTTGGGAAAGAGATAGGGCTGGTAAAGTAGTTTTTTGCTCATCATCTTTTCCTATTAATCAGTATCATTCCCAAAACCATCAATCCTCCGAAGATCGGAAGATTACAAAACCCGTGTTTTTAAAGACTTAGTTGCTGAGAATAAATTGATCTAAATGGGGGTTATTGAGGATTTGAAAAAGAAGATAAGTTCTTTTCATAAAGGGACAGAGCGATTCTTCGATGATAGGATAAAGGAGGCCACTCTCCCAAAAGCCATCATCGTATTTGTTATCGCGGTTTTAGTTGGCGCGTTAACCAATGTTTTATCCATTTACAATAATGATTCTGTATTATTGGCTCTGGCAATAAAGCTAGCGCCACAAAAAATTATTGGATTGGTAGGGGAGGGAGTCGGCTTAGGAATTTGTTTATTTTCTGTTGTAATTCTGACAATATGGAGCGCAGGAAAAATAATAAAATCTAAGAATAAAGGCAGTTCAGCAAATTTAATTCAGATAAGTTATGTTTTTGCAGGCTCAGTCGCATTTTTTTCTATTTTAAATTTATTAATCAACATTCTTTCAATTCAGAATTATGGCATATTCCATTTGCCTATTGGGATAGTTTTGGCTTCTCTAATTATCTTATTGGGAGTTCTTGAATTATACGCACTTATCGTAGCAATGAGATGTTTCATACGAGAATCCTTTTCAAAAACAATTTTGGTAATTTTTGGTATTTCGATAACAAGTAGTTTGATAATAATCGCTGGAGGAATTATTTTATGGTATCTTGTAGCGCATTCACCTATTTCTCCGACACAACATAATTTTTCCATTATGAATCATTCGGATGGCTCTTTTACCATTGAATACAAGACAGTAGAAAGCGCATGGGGACTCTTTCCAAACATGAAAGAATCTGATTGCAACATTACTTTCCCTGCTGACTGGCAGGTTTCAAGTGAAGAAGAATATCGAAAAACATACGGCAATATTACATTATATCCAAAAGGGGTTAATAGGTATAAGTTAATATACAAAAGGTCTCTCTGGAATACCTCTAATCCAGAATCATTGCATTTTGGCTATTTTTTACCTCCTACCGATAATTACCATGCTTTTGAAATAGCCCAATCAGCGTACGAGCGTGGATTGAAAGAAGTGGATCAAAAGCTCGTTGATTCGGAGGGGTTCACGGTTAACAATTCAACTTTATTCCTAAATGATGAATCCGGCATTTTGGTGTCGGATGTTAGCAGAGATACCAAGACCATGGTCAAACACCAAGCAACCCTAGGATTTGTTGATTTACTACTGGTGGAATTTTATTATCAAGCTCCTTATGGAAAAGATCGGGATTTTTATTACATTCTCAACAGCATAAAGTGCAGCAGTAACTAGATAAAACTTGGGGGGAAGTTTTATGTTTAAGACAAAGGCTTTGCACAGAGACAACAGTAAACCAACTACGGAAGCAACAGTGAGAAATCAGTTCACTGGACTGGTGCCTAGAGGAGAAGGACCAAAACGCTCTAGTCCAAGCATTTTCAAACGTTGGATGATGAGGGCAATGCTGGGACTTCAGCTAACTACCGCGCCTTTAGCGGGTGGACTTGCTGCAACTGCAGGGTGTTCGGAAAAACAACCTGAAGAAAAAACAACGAAAACGGGCCAAACAGATAGTAACGGCAATGTGACTTTTGAAATAAACGGATGGAGATTTACTGTCAGTGTATCTGATTTTGAAACAGGAAATCCGATATCAGGGTTGGTTATCATGCTAACTGCAAAAAATGAGCAGGGCATCTATATGATTTTTGATCCGCAGAAGAGATATTCTCCTCATACTGTTGAGGCTACAGGAATACCAAATCAACAAATATCAGGAATGCTTACACAAGCCATAAATACTGACCCAAACGTAACAAATGTTACACTCACCAAAACGGGTAATTCGTGCTTGGATCTTGCACAAGGAGGTAAAATTCCACAAGAGATACTTGAATCTCCTGATTTTTTAAAAAATAACTTTATCAAAGTGAATGAAAAGGTTACTTTATCTGAATTAAATGATGCATTAAGCCAATACGCAGGAGTTGCAGTAGGGGAAGCTAAAGGGAAGGTTGCAGAAGCAGGAATTGTGGCTTTTCTTACAAAAACAGCAGCTCAGACATTTAAAGCAACTTTAGAGAAAATAAACCTTCCCATACTTGTATTAAACCTCTGCACAGTCAATGAAACGACTAGATGGGGAAACTACTATCAAAGTAGATGTTACCAAGATACGGATACATTTTCAATATATAAGTTAAAACCATTTGACCAGATAGAGGCTTTTGTGAATCAGCCTTGGTTAGAACTACTCATAGGATTTAAGACGCCATTTTTCATCGTTCTTCCGGAACCAGACAAGAATATGTGGGAACCGGCTTATGCAACAGTTAATGCCCAGATATATCTTCCGGGGCAGAACAATAAACCGGAACCAACCGATCTGAAGATCTTCAACGTTGATCAAGTAGATAGAAAACTTCCTTCGGTAGTTTTTGGGCCAACTGCAGGAAGACAATATAGATTCGAAACAAAACCGGTTGAAATAGATTTAAACGCATGTGCCAATTTGAACCCGACTTATAAAATAACAGCAGGTGCATACACCCCTCTTATGATAAATAAATATTCACCTGCAACAAGCGACCCACTAACCGTAAAGGCCAAAGACGATTACAGTGTTGATTTCTACCTACAGCCTTCACTAACTTTCAATGCAACATGTTCGAATGGATACAAAACATATTACAAACCGGATTCTGGAATGATGAATGAGCGTGGCGGAATGCATCATGATGTTGCGGTTGCGTGCACTGCGCCAGATGGATACCAGATGACAACCCCAAAGGTAATGTGCAACAGTGTAATGACAATAATGACGCCTGATGGCTCATCCATTCGAGGGAAAGTCAATCCCATTTCAATTTATGGAGATCATCTGGTATTGAATGTTGATTTTAATTCCATTTGGTATGCCAATATAAAAACGGGAAAAAGTGGATCAATTCCATCATCTCAATTCAATATGAAAAATATTTACAATTCCAATGTTTGGGAGGGTAAATTTACCTTTTGCGGATCAGATGGTTCCACCTATCTTTTCGACATAGATACAAATCAGACAACTAAATTACCGATAACTTCAATTCAGAACAATTCTGAATATGCTCAATGCGGAATCTTAAGTAATGGGCAGATTTTTACCAGGAATAACTATCTTTATGATCTTAAAGGTAACCTCATAGAAGATATTAATAAGGCCAAAAAGCTTGAATTTGATGATTGTGTACAATACATTTATCCTCCATTATTTTTTGGTTCAAGAATAGTTAGAAGTGGTTTGGACAATGCGTGTGGTCATTTAGTCGTTACTAAATTATATGAAGTTGGATCAGGCTCTTGGAAACTTCTGCCTCCAATAGGATGGTTAGCTGAATTAAATGGAGATAACATTGCATACCCAATAGTGAACGATGATCATCTTCTTGTTGGTTTTGGATTATATAATATTCCAACAACGCAGACAATAATGAGTCCGAAAGTCAATGGCAGCTATTTTAATGGAGGCTTTAAAACGACACGAAGTAAATTTTGGAGTTATTGGGGAGATAATGTTGCATTATTACTTAGAGATAATGAAGATCCAGCTTCACTGAAAACAGTATTTGTATTAGATACTAAGTCGGGAGTTCTTCAAAAACTAGATAAAGAAGTTGCACAGGGGTTGTTAGAAAAAACAGTAGACATTTACGATAGAAAAGTGGCTTATGCTAGGCCGGAATCTAATAAGCTTGGTAATCCAGAACAAACACAGGTTTGGGTATGTAACTTCTAACCTGGAAAGAGATTCATCCCGCCTTCTCCTCTTCGTCCCCCAAATAATAAACAAACGACTCCTTATCCTTGCTAAATTCCCTTAGTTTTTCATCCGCTCCCCTGGTCAATGCCAAGATCACTTCGGATAGGGATTGGTGAATGCACTCGTCCTTTTTCTTTAAATCAGCTTCAAGGGAAAGGATCTGCATCTTAATGATGGCTGCCTCTTTGACATTTTTTATTTTCTTTAACTTGAAAAAAACAGAATAAAATGCCTTAAGGTATTCTGACCGGAGCTTTTTGGATTTCGTTTGATTATCTTTTTTTGTTTTCATCAGTTTCCCTCCAGAATCATACATTAACATACACAATTGTGTATCAAAAGATATAAAAGGGTTGCTAAAAGTGGTTTTTTGTTGGTAAAATATCGGCTAGATGATGGAAAATCAATGGGAAAAACAAGGTTTTATGTGGAAAATACACAATTTGAAAAGTTTACGATGCGAAATATTAGTTGTTTGTGCAAAAATAGGCTTCTTTCTGATTCATTTCACTTTATCTCATAAAATTCCATTCCTTGGTTTTGTATCTTGTATTTGTTAATTCTTCTGCCCGCAAAATTTCTGGCTGGGAGAGGGAATCAAAAACAATTTCTTTATCCTTTGTAAACCCATTAACCAGAGCACGATACAACTGATCCTTAGTGATGGACGAATTTTGCTGCTCAATCGAAGTGACACGCTCTTTAACGGTTGCGATCATTTTATCCTTGATTTTTTCATCAGGAACCTTGAGCAAGGAAAACATCTTATCAACATCAACTTTGTATAGAATTGTGCCATGTTGGAGTAAAACTCCGTTCCTTCGTGTTTGCGCATTTCCTGAAATCTTTTTGTTATTTGTAATTATATCATTAATTGGCTTGAATTCGCTTGCAATATTTAGCAAACCCAAAGAATCGCAGATATAGCCGCAGATTATCTTATATGATGCGATAATGTCTTTTGGAAATAACTCTTCTTTTGCAATTATGCTGTAAGTTATTTCCCCTAAATTATCGTGATAGACTGCCCCGCCGCCAGTCCGCCGCCTGACAAATTCAACCCCAAATTCGCTGCACTTTGCTAAATCAACCTCCCGCTCGAGCGACTGGAAATAACCTATAGAAACAGCGCTTGGTTTCCATCCATAGAAACGAATGGTTGGGGATGATTCGCCTTTTGCAACTGATTCGCTGACAGATTCATCAATTGCCATGTTCATTGAGGCAGTATTTTCTGTGTAATCGATAACCCGCCACTTCATTTGCTCACCTCTGCTTGCATTGTGGTTTTTAGGAATATTTCTGCCAATTGTTCAGGAGTAACACCGATTAATTGTGCATTGTTTTTGTTTAGTGAATTTTGGATTTTATTTGTTAATTCATTTTGCGAGCAAGCGAGCGATAACCCAACTAATGAATTTTCTATATCGGTTATGGAGTCTTCCGGATGTAAGAAGAAATCTCCAGTTATCTTAACCTTTGAAGCGGCACTACCATCTTGGCTAGGCCAGATCTCCATACAGACCAATTTGCCGCCTGGGACTTTTTCCTGATAAAGCATAAGCTACTTTGGTATGGAAAATGATATAAAGTTGACAATACAATTTGGTTTGTGGAAATCGTAGATATAAACGGCGCTCAGTACCAGATACTCATAACCCCTAGCAATAATCGGACTGCAATTGCCAAACTTAGGGAAGATACTATCCTGATAAGTGTGCCTTCAAGATGGCCGAATAAGGAAAAAGAAAGGATAGTAAAAAGTTTGCAGGAGCGTGCAATAAAGGCAATAGCTCGGGGTAAATGGGGAGGAAAAAAAGAATCACGAAAACGGGTGGAGTTTTCCCATGGCCAGAAAGTGACTGCACTCGGTGAGGAGTTTAACATCCAGTTTTTAGAGTCGGAAAGCGGCCAGTTTTATAGTAAGTTGCATGAGGGCCAGATAGAGATAAGGGCTCCGAACCATCCGGAAAAGGATAAAATTGCTTCTGAACTTGCAAGAAAGCACATGACCAAAAAAATAACGCCAAAGCTCGTTGATCGGGTGAGTACCATAAACGAGCGCCATTTCGGGTCCCATATACCGAAAATAATTTTACGGGATAATCTGAGCAGGTGGGGAAGTTGCTCAGCGGATAACCGGATAAGTTTGAATTTTAGGCTGATTTTTGTGCCAGAAGAAATCCTCGATTATGTCATCGTACATGAGCTGGCGCATACAAAATACCGGAGCCATGGCAAAATGTTTTGGAGACTAGTTGAGAAAGTTGTTCCGGATTATAGGCAAAGGGTAAAATGGCTAAAGGAAAATGGGTGGAACTACCCATTGGCAGCAAAAGCAGAGGAAAATCACGATCTTAAAGAGTTTGATCAGGAGCTGCTTTTTGACGATTTGGATAGTGGGATTATTCTCCAATAATTTTCACTAAAACTCGTTTATTTCTTTGACCGTCAAATTCAAAATAGAAAATTTGCTCCCAAGTACCAAGATCGAGATGGCCGTTGGTGATAGCCATCACTACCTGATGGCCGATCAATTGCCTCCAGATATGGGATGCCGCATTATCCTCGCCAGTATCATTGTGGCGATAGTCTGCCCGATAAGGCACAAGCTGCTCAAGAATCCGAAGATAATCGCTATGCAAACCAGATTCATCATCATTAACAATAACTGCAGCAGTAATATGCATAGGGTTTAGCAAAACCAAACCTTCTTTTACTCCGCTTGCAGCGATCGCCTCATTTACCTGATCAGTAATCCTGACGATTTCGATCTTGTTTTTTGTATTAAATGTAAGATAAACGGTTTTGGATTTCATAAAAGCACCGCAAAAGCTGGAGATAGCAAAGATATAAACATTGCGTTTCAATAAAACTTAGGGGTAATATCATGAAAGGACAAATATCTGCGCCCAGTGTTGAAAAAGTGTTTTCTGATTTAACGGGATAAAATTCAATATGCTGAAATTTACTAGTGCCTAATTTATTATAAAAATAAGTTTTTATTACTCTCATTAAGAATTCGTAAAAGCTCATATTTATAAGTTA
>JACRGB010000044.1 GCA_016212505.1 Microcaldota archaeon | reverse complement strand
AATTCAGGTTTCACTTATATCAATGGTGGTAAATCTGAAGAGATTTGTAAAATTAAGCTGGAAGCCAGTGGCTTCCTAAGCTTCAGCTTATTTTTTTAATATTAGATCAGAGAGTTCATTGACTTTTTCAACAGCTACTGCGGAAATGCTTATTTTGATGGCAGTAGTTTTGGCAGTTGTCGCGATAGCTGCAATACAGATTATTGGAAGTGCGAAGGATACAACTAAAACAGTAGGTACTCAAACGGATGATCTTAATAAAAAAGTAGGTGATGCAGCAAAATCACAGACAGGAGATCGCTGCATAAATGATAATGATTGCGTAAGCGCAAGCTGTGATCTGAGTATAAATAAATGCAACTAAAAAGAATTTTTCCTTTTTTATAGTTAAAACTATTCGATTTTCAAAAGCAGCAAGACGCAGTCGAAACTCTATTCATTTTGAAAAAACTGCACTTGTAGCGGGAAGAGGGTGTCCAAAAATCCTAAACACCGATCCCGCCCATTATGGTTCTGGCGAGGCATGATTTTGGCGTAATTCCTACGCTTTTTCAAAGCCCAACAGTGCGTTACAATTTAACTCTAAAGCTGCAATCTGTGGGGCGAGCCCTTTGATGGGAATATGCCCGGCAATATGCAGATTGTTGAATCGCTTTTTGGCGTTTTGTAATACACCGCACCAGGAAATCCAAGTGCAAGCTATATCGCTCCTTCGTTCTATATAAGGCTTTCCATCAAAAGTTGGACAACTGTCAAACTTTTTCGGTATTTCTGCGGTTGTGACAGCAGTTTAAATAACTTATTTTGGCAGATCAGTTTATGGAGTGCGAAGTTAGAATAGTCAAGAATGCACAGGATATGCTAGATGCCTTAGAAATACGGAGAGAGGTTTTTGTAGAAGAGCAGAAAGTGCCACCAAAGCGGGAGCGGGATGGAGAAGACCATAAGTGTAGTCACATCATTTGCAGATTTAATGGAGAAGCAGTCGGAACCCTTCGATTTCACTATCTAGATAAAAATACGGTTAAGATAGAAAGAATTGCGATAAGAAAAAGGTATCGAGGGAAAGGTTTTGGTCGAGATATTTTGATTTTTCTTGAAGGATTTGCCAAAAAACGAGGGGTAAGCGAACTGGTTTTGTACGGGCAAGCGAGAGCGGGTGACTTTTATAAAAAATTAGGATATTCAACTGATGGTAAAATAACTTTTGATGCAAGAATAAAGCATTTTAAATTTGTAAAGAAACTCTAAAATAAGCTAAAACATGGATCAATTTATAAATCTTATAACCTAAGCCAGAATAGAGAGGTGAGATTAATGCAAAAAAATCTTGTTATTTTAGGTATTTTGGTAGTGATTGTTTTTATCGCAGGATGTACTGGCACGACTAATGTCCAGGCAAATACAAGTGCGCAGGCAGGAGGAAATCAGCCTTCTGGAAACCAACCTGCACCATCTGGCGGAACTCCAACACCATCAGGTGGAGGAGCTGCTCCTCCCGGAGGAACGGTTAATCTTAATGAATGTTTGGCCAGCTGTAACATTCTCACGGGAAATAGTCTTCAGGCAACTTGCCAATCAGGCTGCTATCTTGGTGCTGCAACTGACACAAAAGACATAACAAAATGCGACAAACTTCTTACTCTTGAAGGTGGGGCTGGAGTTTATGACATCTGTGTAACTAATGTGGCAACGCAGTTAAATGATTTTTCAATGTGTGCCAAAGCAAAAACAAATACATATCAGGACATGTGTGTTACTGTAATTGCAGAGACAAAGACAGATGCAACTATATGCAGCAGCGTAAAAGATGAAGTAGCAAAAGATGGCTGCGTATCCAATGTAGCTACAAAGAAAAAGGATGCCTCAATCTGCGCTATGATTAAGCTGGATTATATGAAAGAATCCTGTATGTCTGGAGCAAATGGGCAATAAATTTTATTTTTTTTCTTTAGTCTAGTAAAATTATAGCCACCATACAAATAATTCCTGCTACCACTAATTTTAGGGCAGTCAAAAGCATATTTTCTTTGGAAATTTTTCCTAAGAATAGGCCGAGCAGGAAGAAGAAGATTATTGCAAGTGCAAATGACATAAAGTAAATATTTTCAATGGCTATTCCGGCTGGTGCAAAGATAAAAGGAAAAAGAATGAATAAAGATGCAGTAAATGGGGATAATCCATCCACTAGTGCTGTACTGATGCTGGCAAAAGTATAAGCACGATGAATTTCTGTTTTATCCAGTTTTCTATAAACTGCAGCTTCTATCTGCTTCATTTCAAGTTTTCTTTCAGCTGATTCTGTAAAAAATGTTCCAGTAAAACCTGAAATCCCTACTGCAATAGAAGTTGCGAGTCCAAGTTTGATTATCAAGGTTGGATCGGTTATTTTTGCTACAAAACCGCCTATTAATACCCCAAAAATAGTTAAAGCACCATCAAAAGCATTCATGACAAAATATCTTCTTATCATCTTGCTCATTTTAGTAATACGGTCGTATTTTGTAATTCGTTCAACATAGTTCATGATGTGTGCTAACAATTTCACTCCCCTAGTCTATGATATTTTTTCCGCAAGAAACACGGTCAACACTTTGGATAGAAACTCCCTTATTTTCAATAGCGCTTTTTAGGGTTTCAAAATCCAATTCATCACCAACAATAGTGAGTTTGGCCATTTCTACTTTGCGCTCAACTTCGTGAATTGATATATCAACATTGTCAACGCCGCTAATTTTGCTTATGTCTGTTGCTAGATCAATGCTCGATACTTGTAACGGAATCAGAATATCTAGTAAAATCCTCCTTATCCCTGCCATGATAAGAGGTATTGTAAGTCAGATATAAATAGGTTGAGGTTGGCAAAAAAATTAAAGCCGGGTAAGGGAGTTATTCAACCACAAGGTCGGAAGACCTCAAGGCTTTTGACCAACACCTTTACTTTTGCCCTGTGAAAGGATTAGCCAAAAGTAATGGTCTTGAACCCCTCTCTGCCGCTTTCTTCTTTAGATCATTGACTTACGTCTCAGAAAAGCGAACTGCAGGCGGCCGCATAGCCGATCTGCCAACCCGGCGCAGCTGGGTGCTTTGAACGAATTGTAGTTCAAAATCAACCCGGCCTAACTCAAATATTATTGTAATGCTTGCATTTTTAAACAATACGAGGCAAATGTTTTCATATTAATGGGCCTGTAGCTCAGTTTGTTTTTGCTAATTTTGCTCGTGCAAAATGCGAAACGAAGAGCAGCTTGGTAGAGCGTCGGACTTTTATCTTAAAGAAAAAGGAAATAACCAATCAGTTTTGGTCCTACCTTTTTCTAAAAGGTAGGAAATCCGCAGGCCGAGGGTTCAAAAGAGTTTTCAGTGTTGAGTTTTCGGTTTCGTGTGAGTGAAACGAACTAACGAAACAAAAAAACTGGAAACTCGGAATTTCCCTCCAGGCCCGATTTTTTGTTTGTATCCAGTTTTGAGTTCTGAGTGTAGCCTCAGAAAAAACGGGAAGGAAGTGAACGAGTGCACGAGTTCACAACTGGCCCGATTTATTATTTTTGTGTTCAGTTTTGGGTGTTCGGTTTCGCGTTTTGTTAAATATTACTTAACTCTTGCAACATGAGTGAAGAATTCTACAGTTTTTTCTTCGAAAGAACTTTGATAATCTCCATATGTTTGTACATCAAAGCCAGCTCGGACAAGTGCATCCCGAAGTTCAAACTGCTTGAAAGGATAAAGATGAAGATGTGAAGTTGTTCCGTCAGACAGATGATGATATTCCATGACGACAAGCCCGGCGTCTGAATAAACCGGCTTGCAGGAAACTTTGTCAATCCCGCAATAAACATATTCACCGCTTTGTGTAAATTCACCGCGCAAAATACGTGGATAATTCCTTTCATCAATAACCAGAACGCCTCCTGGAGCAAGCAATGAACGGAAATTTCTCAGAATCACATCGCGCTCGGAAGGGTCAAAAACATAGGTAAGCGAATTACCCAAACAAAGGACAGCGTCAAAACGACTTTCTAAAACCGTTGAGATCGAGCGCCAGTCCAATGAAGTAGTAGTTAGGCCTATGTTTCTTTTTCTGGATTCAACACGGGCAACTGATAGCAGCCCAGGATCAATTTCATTAGAGGCAACTCTATCTATTCCGTCTTCCTTAAGCCCAATTGAAGTCGCCCCGCAACCAAGGCAAGAATCAAAAACAAATGGGTCTTTTTTTGGAAAAACAGATCTTAGAAATGGGATCTCCCGCACTTTGCGCTTATCCATATTTACAAAATCAGGCCAGATCCGAGCAAGTTTTTTGTTATCGGTAGGAAAGCAGGCTCGAAAATTCATGTGTATTATAATGGTAGAAAAAGAATAAAAAGGAATAGGGATAAGGGGAAAATAAAAAGAAAATTAATTAAAACCGAAAACTCGACACACGGAACTCGAAACCTATACGTCGTGGTATAGGTGGAACTCCCAGGGGTGTGGCCGTAATCGAACCTGATCAATTTCCTTGTGGCGCTTGAAATCGATCCACGTTTCGATCAGATCTTTCGTAAACACACCGCCTTCAAGCAAATATTGATGATCTGCCTCTAGTTCGCCAAGTGCCTCTTCCAAAGTTCCAGGCAGTTTCTTTATCTTATCCAGCCGCTCTTTTGGAAGATGGTAAATATTTTCAGTTACAGATTCGCCTGGGTCAATTTTGTGCTTTATACCATCAAGCCCGGCCATAAGCATTGCTGAAAATGCCAGATAGGGATTTGCTGCCGGGTCCGGAGGCCTGAACTCTACGCGCTTTGCAGCAGTATTTTCCTTATCAACTAAAGGAATCCTTACTGCGGCGCTTCGGTTTGCTAAGCTGTAGACAAGATTGACAGGCGCTTCGAAACCGGGCACGAGTCGTTTGTATGAGTTTGTTGTTGGAGAAAGGATTGCAGCGAGCGATCTTGCATGTTTCAGAAGCCCGCCAACATAATAAAGCGCATTCTGGCTTAAGCCGCCAAATCCATCGCCAGCAAAAGTATTCTTCCCGTCTTTCCAGATACTCTGATGACAATGCATTCCTGAACCATTGTCATTGAAAAGGGGCTTTGGCATAAAGGTCGCGACTTTTCCGTGCTTCTTTGCGACGTTCTTGACCAAATACTTGTACATCATCATCTGGTCAGCCGAGCGCTTGAGCGAATCGAAGCGGAAATTAATTTCGCATTGACCTGCAGTAGCAACTTCATGATGATGGCGCTCGATCGTTATACCGCATTTTATGCATTCGCGAACCATCTCATTTCTGATTTCATGGACTGAATCGTGTGGGGGGGTTGGAAAATAGCCTTCCTTATACCTTGGACGATAAGCCAGGCTTGGACCATCATTACCTCCTGAGTTCCATATCCCTTCTTCTGAATCTATGGAGTAGAATCCGGAATACTCGTTTTGGCTAAAGCGCAGGTCATCAAATATGAAGAATTCTGCTTCAGGGCCGAAATAAGCAACATCCCCAGCTCCGCTGGATTTTAGGAATTCTTCTGCACGCTTTGCAATGACGCGCGGATCGCGGTCATAATACTTCTTATGATGGGGATCATATACATCGCAAATAACGGAAATGGAGCTTGACGAAAACGGATCAATTACTGCGGTAGAGTAATCAGCATGAAGATACATATCGCTCTCGTTAATTTCCTTGAACCCCCTAATTGACGAACCATCAAAAGGAACGACTTCGCCCTCCACAAACTTCATATACGAAGCCGGAAGGGTCAAATGCTGCCACTGGCCAAAAAGGTCAGAAAACTTTACGTCTACAAATTCCAGGTTTTCTTTTTCCACTAATTGTTTTGCTGCTTTTGCATCCATTGAATCAATCCTCCCTAAATGATGGGTTAAATAGGTCAATAACAATTAAAAAGATAGCTAAAACCAAAAATACCGAACAAAAAGAGCATAAAAATATAAAGATTCTGAACAAATGTTTGGTTATGAATAGCAAAAACACGAAATTAGATGAGATTGATCGGAAATTGATGTTTGAACTAGTTAGAAATTCAAACCGCTCTTATCGGACGTTAGCCAAAGCAGTGGGAATGTCCCCTGCTGCAACTATTGAGCGGGTGAGGGCACTTGAAAATGGCGGCTACATAACGGGTTATGGTGCGAGATTTGATTATCTTTTACTAGGCTATGAATTTATGGCAGTTGTCGAGATTAACATATCTGCAAAAGATATTTTGGAAGTTGAAAATAACATAGCAAAACTAAATCATGTCGCAGCAGTATGGGATTCTACCGGCCAATACGATGCTATAGGGATCGTGATGTGTAAAAGCAGGGGAGACCTTAGCGCAACAGTAAAGAAAATACTTGCAGTAAAAGGAGTGGAAAAAACAAATACGAGCGTAGTCTTAAATGTTGTGAAGAGGCTGACGGAATTCGACGGGGTTTAATGTCTGCCATTACTTATAGAGCAGATTACTTAAGGCAGTTATAGCTTGGGGGGTTCTGATGCTGTTCTTCCTCTTAAGAAGCTGCCTGATGAAAGACGGTTTGAGTTTTCTAACTCCTAAACCTACACTAACAACTATAGTCTGTTCACGATTTATGCTGTCACTTAAATTTCTTTCTTGAACAGTCACTCCATTAGATATATCTATATTTGCTCTAACAAGCGCATCAACTATCGAATGACCTTCCTGAACAGTTACTGGAATGGTTTTTATCTCTTTTCCAGTTTTACACTTAAAAGTTACCCTAACCGGCCGTTCATGAAGCAAAAGGCTGCTGCCTAAGTTCCTGCTGGATTTTGGATCTGCTGCAGCACCTGCGGCCAGGCTGAGTAACAGGCGATCATAATTATCAATACTCTTTTTTTGTTCTTTTGGGTTTGATTTTTCGCCTTTGTAAAGCCAATGTGCAGCAGTTCCTTTTTCACATGCCTCGTGCATTTCACGTGTTCTTATTATAAGTTCCAGGTTGACATAAAAATCTCTTTCAGAAGATCTTGCAACCTCAATATCGATATGCGCAGATCGATAACCATCCAAACTACCCGGTTTTGGCATCATTATGTAATCTTCCAATCTTAGCTCATAGTCGTCTGGAGCGGGGTCTGCTTTTTGAAATACTTTATGTATAAGACCATCAGCTGAATTCATTAAAGCAGCAATAACCTGATATACTTGTTCCTGGGTTTCTACAATTATAAATGCCGCAGACAGATCGTGAAAATCTCTAATAGATGAATATTTCTCTGGAGCCTTTTCAATCTTTATAACTGAGCTGCCCAGACTTTTTTCATTTCGGATTCTATAATCAATATAAGGAAGATCTTCCCTTAAGAGACCTAGAATCTGTCCAAGCAACATGTCGGATGCTGCTTTTGGTGCGGATAGTTCAGCATACTGCATCTTCACTACCTTTGTTCGGTCTGGATAAACATAACCAACTGCCCAGTTTTTTAAGTCTCTGCAACATTTACCAAAACCAAAACCTTCTGCAAATGGAGCATAAAGTTCAAGAGCTCTTCTTGCCCCGTTTCTAGCTACTTCTTGCATATCATCATATTGTGGGAAGTATTGATTATGTTTAGAAGGCAATTGAGCCAATAATTCGGGTGTAGATAGAGTAGTAAGATCAACCATCCGGAGTAAAAATGCAAGAGGGGGAAGTCCATGAATCCTTCTGCTTAATGGGCCACTCTGATAATCTTGGATAGTCTTTTTTTCATCTCGATCAAGATCTCTTAACTGACAAAAAACTTCGTGCTCTTCTCTTATCCATCTGTGGTTAGGAGGAAGATTATCCGGTAAATATCGTGGATCTTTAAAAGGATGATGAAGGGCAAGCTGGGCAAGAACCTGATTATGGGCTTCTAAGGGCTTATCCTCAGCTTCCAGGGTATGAAGAGTAACTACATTGGCAGCGACTGCTCGAGCCAGAATATCTTCACCGTGCCTGCCTACTAAAGGAAAACCTATTCTATCAAAAACTTTTTTTTGTGCTTTAATATATCTGCTAGCAATTGTGCCGTAGTTACCAGGCAGGGGGGTTTTATGCATGAATGTATTGTGTATAAAAGTGCTTAAAAATGCTTACTTTTGGCTAAAATAATAGACAATTCCTACAATATCCGCATTTTCGCCTTCTTTAGGTCTTCTAATGTCTTCGAGCCAGTCAAATAAGCGCAAATTTTCATTTGGTTTGTGAATGTTTCGGCCATTTTGTCTAGTTCGGCATCTCCTTCATCGAGGGCCTTTATGAAAGGGTAAGCTGCACCACACATATCAGCGCCTATTGTGATTGCTTTGGCTCCATCTATGCCCGAGCGAATGCCGCCACTTGCAATTAGTGGGAGTAAGCCCTTGCACTGGATGATGCATTCAGCGGTGGGAATGCCCCAGTCCTCAAATCCAGGCACTAAACCTTTTCTTAGGTATTCGACTTTGCTCCAGGAAGTTCCGCCACTGCCTGAAATATCAATATAACTAACTCCAGCATCTTTGAGTTTTACTGCAACATCAATTGAAATTCCTGCGCCAGTTTCTTTTACAACTACCGGAACGCTGAGTTTATCGCATGTTCGCCCAATTGCTGCAAGCACACCACTAAAGTCAGTGTCGCCTTCGGGTTGAATAACTTCCTGTAATGGGTTAAGGTGAATTGCCAAAGCATCAGCTTCGATTTTATGTACTAATGATTCGATTTGCGGAAAGGAATATTTTTTTAGCTGGAACGCACCGATATTGGCAAGAAGCGGAATATCCGGTGCAACATCGCGAACCTGGTATGTTTTTGCGAGTTCGGGTTTTTCGATCATTGCCCTTTGCGATCCAACACCAAAGGCAAGGCCATATTTTTGCGCTGTTTTTGCAAGGCCTTTGTTGATCCGCTCGGCATCCTTATAGCCACCAGTCATCCCGGTGATAAGAATAGGAAAAGAAATCTTTTTGTTTAGGAAAATTGTCGATAGGTCAACCGAATTAAGGGAAATTTCCGGAAGGGCGTTATGGATAAAGTCCACGCGCTCAAAACCCGAAGTTTTGGAATATTGCGCGCCCTGCTCGAGCACCAAATCAACATGGTCTTTTTTGCGGGATTCGGTCTGCTTTTGTTTTGCTAATTCTGGTTTTCGTGATCTGGAAGATTTTTGACTAGCCATAAATTAGGTTGGATTCTTAAACTATTTAAATGTGCGGAAAATGCAGGAACAGGAAGTGTACTTGAATTCAGCCCAAGCCTGCTCCAAGCGCTCACATTCATCTTGCCAGAGGATATTTCTCCATATACATCTGGGTCTGGAGAACGATCAAAAACGGCAGCACAATTAGGGAATTAACCAGCAAAACGAAGTATTCTGACAAATACCCCTGGAAAAGCAGATCGCCGATCAACTTAGGTACGATAAGGCCGATAAGTGCGATAATTATCCAGATAAATACAAAATGTGGCTTACTTAGGGCTGCACTTGCCGAGAGCTTCATTGAATTGGGGGTATTTGAGTTATCAATAACAACTGCGGATGGGACAAAAAACAGCAGGAATGAAATTATGAAAGTAACTAATGGGTAGAGCCAGGATTGGAATGGGTTTTCAGAGGTGAGGAGCTGAAAAATAAAGAAAAGCAGCAGCATAAGGGTGTATATATAGAAAATACGGAGTGCATGCGTTTGGATGGACTTGAAAACTTCGCCTTCTATCTGGTTAAGGGTTCTTTTTGAGCGGACCACCAGATTGACATTAACTATGGTGTCGGCTATAAGGAATAATGAAACCCCATAGGCAATTGCAGTTATTATGATGTCAACTACTGAAAGGTCAGGGATGCTCCCGGTACGCAGAAATACCGCACCAAGTGCAAGATAGTTTGGTGCAGCAACAAATACAGGTATGAGAAAAGCTACAATAAAAGGCAGGGAGAAAAGGACGATAAGTTTCAAACGCTTGAGGTAAAACTCCAATGAGTAGTTAAAAACGCGGGATAAGTCTTTTTGCATAAAGCAAATAGTATGGAGTAATTTTTAAATTTGTTGCTTTTGGCCACCGCATTCGATAAAGGATAAAAAAGAAAAAATAAAAGGAAAACAAACCAATAACGAAATTCACAGCCCTCGGGGGCTGTTTAGCGAGCTGTTTAGCGATCCTGGCTGCGCAACCCAGGGCGCCTCGAGGCGCCGCTATTGGTTTTGGGTTTAGTGTTTTGAGTTTAGCGGTTTGGGTTTTGAGTTTGGGGTTTTGGGTTTATGATTTGCTGCAGACCTCTTTTTCCCTGCTTTGTGTAGTTGTTACATTGGCACAAACGACCTTCGCCCGGGTTTCCTGATGGCAGTCATTAATTATTGGCTTGTTGATGACATAAAGATCGCATGAAGCTGGAATAATTACCTCACTAAATGAATAAATTTGGTAGAAGTCAAATGTTGCATTATGCTCTGGAAGAATTGTCTGGCTGTCAGGATTTTTGATAAAACCTGCCCAAGGCAAGGTAAAGTTAGCACCCACAGTCCAATCTGCGGTTTCTTTAGGATCGAGATTTTTAATTGTCATAGTGCACCTAGTCATAGCGCGGTTGCAGTTCCTGCAGCTGGATAATGGGGAACCGGCACAACTATCACTAACAATGCAAAGGTCAGTTTTGGTCTGGCCAACTACAGAATATTTTAATTCGCGAAGCTGGCAAACTTCTTCGGTATAAGAAACATTATCGCACTGCTCAGTTATGATCGGGATCTGCTCAATGACTTTTGTGCATATGGTTTTGGGCTCCGGGGTAGGGGTGGTTTTGGGTGCAGATTGGCCAGTGCAACCAGCTATCAATAGAATTCCGATTAGCAAAATTACAGAAGAGTTGAAACCGTTCATTATGAATAGTTGAAGCAGACAGCTTTATATGCATTACTGGAAGGCTAAAATCAGCGAATATAGTTGAATCAACAAAAAATATCACTTTATACAACATTTATAAAGGGTTTGTGACACAATAAGTATATGGCGAATATCAGGTTAAACTCTCCAGTACCACTAGGCTATGAAAAAGACGCTTGGGGAGTGGAAAGGATTTCGCTTGATGGGCCACAAAACCACCTTCCTGGAGATTCTGGCGGAACTTATGCAAAAATTACTTTTTACAACGGTGATCGTGCTTTTGATCTTCGAGGAGTAAGAAAACAGGATGGACCGTTTACAAAAATCGTGATAGAAGATGATGGCCGGGGATATCATTACAAACTTCTTGGCAAGCTTGCAAGTTTTCGGGGTATGAATGCGTGCGTTGCACCACTATCCACTAACCCCATTACAATTTGTGCTCTTTCACCTTCAAGAACTACAGGTATTTTTGGAACTAAAAAAGAGCCATCTTCGTAATCTATTTTCTTATAATTGAATTTCAAGGACATTAAAGAGCCTCAAAAGCAGTGGCAGTGATTTTTGTAAGCATGAACGGTTTCTTTTTACTTACATTATTTGCTTCATCATAAACTTTCTTTGGGTCATTACCATGGGCAATAACTTTACCACCCAATAACGCAACCCACTGACCTCTGTACTCTTTTGGGTCTAAAGAAAGATAAGTTTCGTATTCTGATTTCAAAACACTAGAAGAAACGTTGCTTGACATATTTGAATATTATAAAGTTAGTTTTTAATAATACTTTGTTTGATTATAAAAAGTGAAAAAAAGAGATACGCCGAGAGAGAGATTTGAACTCTCAATCCACGAGGGACACGCTGACCGGTTTTCTGTTTACTGATTACCAGTTTCCAGGCATACGCAAGAAAGTAGCAAAACCCAAAACGGGAAACTGAAAACTTCCTCTGTGCGCACTACCGGGTTTCACCAGTTTCCAGTGTTCTGTTTCCAGTTTCGTTACGGGAAACCGGAAACTCTAGACTGAAAACTGATTATGCGATCTCGGCATGAGTGTAACGAGTGCTGAGAACTTTTTACCAGCAGGTAAAATAGATCTCGGCATGAGATAACATAATCAATCAGTCGATCGATTTTTAATGATTAGTAGTTAAGTAGAAATTAGGAGGTTTTAACTATGTCTAATTTGAAAACTTTCTTTGGGGAATCAGTAAAGAATACGGACCACGAAGTCTATTCCATAATAAAAAAAGAAATGAAACGCATGGAAGAAGGGTTAGAGATGATACCTTCTGAAAATGTGGTTAGTTTTGCAGTCATAAACGCTCTTGGTTCGGTTTTTACAAACAAATATTCTGAAGGATACGCAGGAAAAAGATATTATGGCGGAAACGAGCATGTTGATGAGGTTGAAAGACTGGCGATAGAGCGGGCGAAGAAATTATTTGGAGTTCCGCATGCCAATGTGCAGCCATATTCTGGAAGTCCTGCAAATATGGCAGTTTATTTTGCAGTTTGCAAACCCGGAGATACAGTTTTAGGAATGAATCTTCCAGATGGAGGACATTTAACACATGGATGGAAAGTTAATTTTTCTGCAACATTTTACAAAGGTGTTGGCTACCATGTCAAACCAGACGGATATATCGATATAGAGGAGGTCCGCAAACTCGCGCTCGAGCACAAACCAAAATTGATTTGGGTTGGAGCAACTGCTTATGTCCGGGAATTTCCATTTGAAGAACTATCAAAAATTGCTGATGAAGTTGGCGCATACTTAGCAGCAGATATTGCACATATTTCCGGGTTGGTTATTGGGGGGGCACATAAGAGCCCAGCTCCTTTTGCTCATGTAATAACTACAACCACTCACAAAACTTTGCGCGGGCCACGTGGCGCAATGATCATGGTAACCAAAAAAGGCCTGGAAAAGGATCCAGAACTAGCTGACAAAATCGATAAGGCAGTTTTCCCAGGATTACAGGGAGGTCCGCATGACCATCAAACTGCAGCAATTGCAGTAGCACTTGGCGAAGCAATGAAGCCGGAATTTACGGATTACGCGCACCAGATTGTGAAAAATTCCAGGGCACTTGGCAAAGCATTGATGGATCGGGAAATTAAAATAGTTACTAATGGCACTGACAACCACATGATCTTGATTGATTTAACTGCTTTTGGAAAAGGAAAAGGCGTATTTGTCCAGGAAGCATTAGATCTTGCCAATATCACGCTCAATAAGAATACCATACCTGCTGATCCGGGAAGCGCATTTTATCCAAGTGGCGTTCGTCTCGGCACCCCCGCAATAACAACTCGGGGACTAAAGGAAAAAGAAATGGAATTTGTTGGCGACGCTATTGCGCGAGTGATAAAAGAAGTTTGCACGAAATACTCACTTCCTGATGATAAAGCGCAGATAAAAGAAACACTTGCTAAATTTAGGGAAGAAATCAAGCACAATGCAGTAGTCCATCAAGTGAAAAAAGAAGTAATGGAATTCTGCGAGGGATTCCCGCTTTATACGAAATTGGATTACTAAGTCCTACCAATTATTTTTGTTTTTTCATCTCTTCGAAAATACCCCTAAGTTTGAATGTATCGTAAATTATTGTTAGTTCGCTTATTTTTCCATTTTTATCAAAGTGAAAAACATCTACACACTCAAAAGATGTTTTAGAGCCGTTTTTCAAAACCCAATCATAACGAAAGTGACTTGCTGCGACAGTGGGAGTTTCTCCTTTGAAAATATTCATCAGGGTTATTTTGGAATTTGTTGTGTCCTTGAACAGATCCTTATAGAAACTTGTGGCATTTACTTTTCCATATAATGGAGAGTTTACAATTGCATTTGGAGAGAAGAGTCCAATAATAGAAGAATCTGCTTCTTCTAAAGCCCTCAAATACTTCTTAATAACAGCACTGCTTTCCATGACCATAAGCTCAATCACCATCATCTATTGAACAATTATAAATTTGCGGCTACCGGGAATTGAACCCGGTTCTTAAGCTTGGGAAGCTCATATCCTACCGGTAGACTATAGCCGCTCTCAAATAATAAGAGTTAACGAGAAATAATTAAAAAGAGGGACAAAGTTTCACAAACTTTGTCCGCATTGGAAATTGAATACAATTTCCAATATAATAAAAAGGAGCAAAAAAATAAGAAAAGTCAAGTTATTTACTACCAAAATCCAGATCAGGTGCCTTTTCAGCGCCAGTTGCTGCTTCGAATAACTGTTTTTCCTTAAAGCCGAACATCCCTGCAAAAACATTTCCCGGGAATGTCTTTATTGCCTTATTATATTCGGTAACAGCATCATTGTAGCGGTTCCTTTCCACTCGTATCCGGTTTTCCTGTCCTTCATAAACTGTTCTGAAGTCCTTGAAGGCTTCTGCAAATTTTATATTTGGATAATTTTCCTGGAGCACGATTGGGAAGAAAGTTGTAACGGCCCGGTCGAGTTGTTGGGCTGCTGCAACTTTTTGATCAGTAGTTGTGCCACCAATATATCGGGCACGGGCATCGGCTATATTTTTTAGAACTTCTTTTTCTGCATCAGTCTGGGCTACAACGCTTTGGACTATCCTTGGGATAAGATCAAATCGTTCCTGATAGGTAGTCTGGACTTTTGCCCAAGCATTGTCAGCTTCAAGGCTCAGATTTTGGAGATTATTATACATTCCAATGGCAAATAATGCAATTGAAATACCAATTAGGGCGAATACGCCCAAGATCAGTAAAGTTTTTCCCATTTCCAAACCATCACCTTGATTATACAACCGATTAGGGTTTTTTAAACATATTAAGTTAATTGTACTTTATGAATTATCGATTGTTATTTTTAATACTATTTGCTTACTTTGCGCTCAGCTCAGTAACAGTAGTTTTTGCAGCAAACAATTCAGTTAATTACCCGAACCATGTTGGATATGTGAATGATTATGCCAACATAATAGATTCTTCTACAGAGTTAGAACTTGAGCAGATGATATCTGATTTTGAAAAGAATAACAGCGTAGAAATAGCAGTTGTAACTGTTTCGGATCTGCAAGGGACGGACATTGAAACTTATGCGGTAGAATTATTTAAAAAATGGGGAATCGGAAAGAAAAAAGAGGATAATGGAGTTCTTTTGCTAATTGCAGTTAAGGAAAGAAAGGTGAGGATCGAAGTGGGTTATGGTTTAGAGTATATTCTTACCGACCTAAAAACCAAGGAAGTAATCGATAATGTTATTGTTCCGGATTTTAAAGAAGAAAACTACGATGATGGAATCTATTATGGAGTTTTGGCAATAACACAAATAATAGAGGATGGGAATTACAGCCCGAGTTTAGTTAAAGCTCAGAATAATGATTTCGAGATATGGAGTACGATTTGCTTAACATTCGTAATTATTTTCATAATAATTCTGATTATTTGGAAATTCGGGAGCGGTTTTGGAGGTAGTGAAGGGGGAGGCCATTACGGAGGCGGACGAAGCGGAGGAAGCGGTGGCGGGTGGAGTTCGGGTGGTTCTAGTAGCGGCGGATTTGGCGGTGGAAGAAGTGGCGGTGGCGGATCAAGTGGCGGCTGGTAAGATTATTGTTGCTTAGAAACTCATTTAATAAGCTCCCAATAAGAGCAATACGAATGTATTTTCCAAAGTTATGTTTCGTAATAATTCTCATAAGCTTAGCAACAACTTCTTTTTCTGAAAATTCCTATGGCAGGCTAAAAGTGACTGCTACAAACCAGAAACTTGAACCTCTTGCCAATGTGTCATTTTTTATCGAATGCAGTCAGGTTTATCCCTGGCCCCGGATAGAGGTAAAAGGCAAAACATTTATGTGCTCATCAGATAATACCGGTACCTGCTTCCCAGAAGTTTGTTATGGCTGCCAGGCAAATTCTTCAGTTAATATTTACGCAAGATATTTCTCAGAAGATAGGGCACAAAATATTCCAAAATGGGTCGGCTACCAATACGATTCCGGCCTTTTAGGGACTTGCAGCTATATCACTTCTCCACCTTCAAATGACCTGCGTCCATTCACCTTCGATACTTATGATTTGAAAGTAAGTGTGGCCAATGGTGATCAAGAACCTTTTTCCAATGCATTAATTGCACTCAATTCCCCAAATGTAGCTTATTGGGAGTGCAAAACAAATGAAAATGGAGAATGCAATTTCTATCATTTGCCTTCAGCGACTTATAGTGTTGTTGCAAGTTCCGGTTCAATCAAAAATCAGACCACCATTGAAATAAAAGAAGACCGAACCGTTGAACTGAACCTGATAAAAAAATCTCCTCAAGAAAAGCCTATCCCCACTCAAAATAAAACAACTTCCCTTCCCACTCCGTCAGTTCCAAACGAGACGACAAAAAATAAAACCCTTAGTCAAACTGATTGGTTTGAATATTTACTGAATGAGACTGACGGGCTTATTGGGCAGGAAAAAGAAAAACAACCTATAAAAATGAAACTGATTTTTGTGCCGATTGGATATACTGATGACGAATATGATGAGATGACATCCTCCCCACCCTAAAGGGTGGGGTTTCCTTTTTTGGGATGTCAAAAACTCACAAGAGTTTTTTGTACTGATTGATTTTGCACATATTTTCTTACAGTCTTCAGATCAACATCACTAACCGTCCTGAAGAACTT
>JACRGB010000041.1 GCA_016212505.1 Microcaldota archaeon | reverse complement strand
TACAGAGCCCCTATTTGGGATTATTTATAAATTATTGGTGTTACTTATTTTGTTGAGTACCATGGCTGATGATATAAAAGTAGCAAAAACCGCTGTTGCATCCAAGTCTCCGAACTGGGATAAGTACCTCAAGGTCTCATGGGGTGAAAATGCACCTAATGAGCTGCCGTTTTGGAGCGAAGATCAGTTTGTTGGTGCTTTGCGGACTGCATGCCAAAAACACAATTCCCCTGAACCCATAGAGATATATATTGTCGGGCCACGTTCAAAAGTTCCTGGCGATGACCAATTATTAAAAGTCCATATTTCTTCTTCAAGGATTGCAATGACTGGAGCAATATTCGAAAGCAAAGCAACCGGGGTCGTCCTCGCAAGTGTATTGCGTAAGTTTTTTGTCCCAAGATTAGTTGGGGATGAGGGCTCTGAGCATACTTCCAGCTTTGCAGACTCTGCCCGCCTTTCTGATGTTTCTAATGATGCTGATCCAGTTGGTTTTGTTCTAAAAAATTATCATAATTTCATAGTAATTCGTGCTAGCAGGGATGATCTGTATAAATTGGGCGATTTGGGACCTGCCACTCATTTGGGCAGAAGAGTTACCCAGATGTCTGCTGGAATTTCTGGAGAGGCATTTGATGACATTGCTCCCCGTGTCTCTGTTATTGAATATGCCCGAAAATCCGGTACTGATGATCTGAAGCCCCGTGGTTATAGCCCTGCTGCTTTGCAGTTGCCCTCGCCCTTGCGCGAGCCACCACAAGAAAAAGATACTGGTGCTACGCTTGCCAAAAATGCACCAAGATGACGATAATTTGTCCAAAAGATTTCTTATTATCATTTGAAAAAAGTTTTCATCTGTGTCCAATAGTAATCGTACCAGCCCTCGCTAATCTCATCAAAACATTCTTCAGGAACACCAGTTTGTGTAAATTCAATTTTTGTCCCTGTAGCTGTCTTTTTCAGCAAAAAGGTCGCTTTGGAAAAATGGTCCTCTGGCCAATCATCCATCTCGCAGCGCCAGTTTTGGACGATTTTGCGGTCAGGAACCAGCTCTGCATTGGTCCCATGCAGGCTCCCATCATATGCACTAAACGGGCCTCCAACTTCACGGCTTATTTCTGCCTCAGAAGCTGTAAGTTCGGAATGCTTTTTCGAATCCATCAATGCTTCATAAACTTCGTGCGGATCGGCATTTACTTCGACTACTTGTTTGATAGTTTTGGTTTCCATACAACTGACCTCTTATAAATATTTTAGAACTTCTTCCCGTTCCATTTCTAAATCTTTTCTGATTATTTTGTTGAACAGTCCTCTATCAATATTTTCTGCAGGATGATTCGGAACCGTAGTTGTTCTTCCATCTGCATGCCTAAAAAACATATGGCTTCCTTTTTGCCTTATAAATGCGAAACCTAGTTTGTCAAGAATTCGAATTAAATCTTTTGCTTTTATCTGAGGCAGTTTGCTCATGAAGGCAACCTTATTTTTTGAATGCCGATAAATGTTTGGGTTGCTATTTCTTGGTTTGCTTCCAAATATAATTCAATGACTTCTTTTGTTCTTTTCATTAGCTCATCAAGCGTTTTGGCCTGTGTGTGGCATCCAGGTAGTCCTATGACTTCTGAAATGTAGTAACCATCTTCGCCCTTTTCTATAATTACATTAAATTCTTTGTTTGTATTTTTTGCCATAGTATCCATATAAACAAAAAGAAATAAAATGGGTTAGTTTAACCCATCATTGCAATTGCCCCAGCGCCCACCAAGAACACTACGAAATTATGTGCGATGTTCAAAATATAAAGTTCTAGCGGCTTGTTCTCCCATATTACTGAGCCCACGGATGTAGCGACACTAAATCCAAACCAAATCACAATTGTTGCCACAAGTGCGGGCATTAATGGCATTCCACTTATGAAATATGCAAGAACAGAGAACATAACTATAGACGCAACCAATTGAATGACCATATTCATAATTGGCATTTTCATATTCTTCTTATCCATCTTGATGCCGCTTAGGGTCATCCATTTCTTTCCGAATAATGGTCCATACCAGATCATCCCTATAATCATGCTCAATATTGCAGCAACGATTACTGCCAAAACGTTAATCATTGATAATCACCGTAATTCCTCTCAACTATAAGACTTTTATATGTTTTCTTAAATTCTTAAACATAGTACCGAAGTTTTTTCCAAATTAAGCAAAATATGCAGGCACTAGGATTTCTTAATATTCTTCAGGCATGCCTCGATAAACTGCAAGAGGATCTGAATGTGTTTTCTTCCTTCTTTTTTGTTTTGGTTCTTTAACTTTATCTTGGCCCCCTAACTTTCCCATGAAGTTTTTGCTCCCAAGTTGCAATTCCCCTACCTTGCAATTACATTTGGGGCAAACTATCGGAACTTTGTTCCTTTCGAGTTTTCTTCTCATGAAATTAGATAGTAATAACCAAAATATAGTTTTAATGCCGTTGTAGGATGGTCAAGAAAAATAGTAAAATAAATAAAAAAATTAAAAAAAGATAAGAAATTTTGGTTAAGAAGTCAAGGTTAATTCAATTAACCAAATAGCGAGGCCAATCCTTCAGCTGCTTGCTCTTCCTTCTTTCCTTCATCTTCTTTCTTTTCTTCCTTTGCAGGAGCACCGCCAGATGCTGGAGCTGCTGCGGCCGGAGCGGCTGCAACCATCATTGATTGCTTGAGCAAGTCTTCAAAGTTTACGCCTTTAACGGCTTCACTTAGGACTTTTGCCTTAGCATCATCAACTTCAGCACCGCTTGCCTTAACTACGGCAACAATGCCTTCCTTGGTTACCTCTTTTCCTGCGCCATGCAATACAAGAACTGCATGCAAATATGGATCTATTTTAGTCATCAAAACACCTTTTTGTTATTTATTTTTTATTCTATTTTCCTTCACCTAACTTATCAAGAGTCGTCCCCTGCCGCATAGCAGAGGTGAGAAGCTGCTCTATCGAGCTAGATGAATATGCGCCTGAATTTAGTGAAAGGTTAAGCGACTGCTTCATTGCACTGCCCAAAAGCAAGTTTATGTTCTGGCCAGTTGGATAATTCATGTTCAATGAAACATTCATGGCTTGGCTTAGGCTTGCTGATAAGTCTTGCGGAACAGTATCCCCAATGTCCAATACTGATTTTGTATAAACGTATTCGCCATCAAAGCCCATGATGAATTTTGCCATATTTTCAAATGGTTTAATTCCCAAGCTTTGAAGTGCTTTTACTTTTTGACCAGTTAGTTTTTCTCCTTCTTTAGCAACTGTAGATTCTTTTACAACCGCAATTTTCCCTGCCTTTATCTGGACATTTAATCCTGCTGCCTTAAGTTCAGAAAGAACTGGCCCAGGAGGAAGATCAGTTTCTCCTTCAGGAACAATTATTGGAGCTAATGTAATATCACCAACTTTTGCAGCCCTTTTCTTTCTATGTTGTTTAAAGAACTGGTTTAGTTCGTATGGAGATCCATTTGTGTAAATTAATGCAACCGGCTTGTCAGTTTCCTTAACATAAGGAGCCAATCTTTTATTGGATTCAAGTATTCTGCTAATTACTGGTTTTCTAAGTACAAATACTTTTCCGCCATCTTCTCTTATTTTTTTTCTTAATGATTGAAATAACGCATCTGGCAATTGGAAAAGACTAAGCAGGGCAACTGTCTTGTATTTTTTCATTTCGCTTAGTGCGCCCTTTACTTCTTCGACCTTTTCCTTTACTGTTTTTCGATTAACATCAGTTTTATATTTTATTTCTGGTTTGTAAGCCATAAGATCACCTAAC
This sequence comes from Microcaldota archaeon, assembly GCA_016212505.1. Lineage (GTDB taxonomy): Archaea > Micrarchaeota > Micrarchaeia > Anstonellales > Bilamarchaeaceae > Bilamarchaeum. Next base: position 15,717 of record JACRGB010000041.1, on the reverse strand, counting down.
TCATCTTTTATACTCTGATCGCAGCACCCATTGTGAGCTTAACATAAACTGATTTTATGTTTCCCTCATTTACCTTGTTTTTCACTGCATCATAAACTGCTTCTGCATTTTCAACAAGCTCGCTTGGAGTCATTACTTCGGTTCCAATCAAGCTTTGCGCGACCGGCAAGTATCTTCCTTTTGAAACGATTCTGATCGAGCTCTTCGATCGTTTTATCAATTCGGCCATGTTCCCTGTAATTGGTTTTGGTAGTTTACCTTTCTTACCTAGGTATTGGCCCAATGATTTGGCAACAGCACCCATCAAAGGTGGCTGGGCCAAGAGAAAATAATTGTTTGAAAGATCAGTTATCCGATCTTTTGCAGCGTAATCTGCTATTTTGTCCGGGGTAATTATCAGGTCCGCCCCTGCACTTCTTGCAACTTCGGTTGAAGCAGGATCAACAATTAAGGCAGACTTAAGCTCTTTCCCACCCTTTCCTTTAGGGAGAACAATATCAAGATTCAACCGGTTTTCCGATTTAGCAAAATCAATGCTTCTCATGTTTATGATTAGCTCTACACTTTGCTTGAATTTCTTTTTTCCTTTTCCTTCCAGTGCCTTGTTTATGGCATCAGTAAATTTTTTCTTGTCCATAATTAAGCCCTCCTACAAAAGTGTTCCCAGTTTACAGTTTCGGGTTGTGTAGTTAATAACGGGTAGAATACTTTATGAGAGATGAATTTAAAAATCCATTCTTTGCGCTTTTTTAGAAGTTTTATCACTCCACATCTTACCATTTTTGTGGGCATAATTAAAAATGTTCTTGCTGTTATCTAGTGAAGAAAAAGGGAGACCTTTTTTGCCTGATGTGGAAAGCGCACTTTTCACAATGTGAAAAAAAGAGGGAGTTATTTACTTTCAGAAATCGATGGCTAAATTAATGTCTAATTCGGGTGCTCTATCTTGGCAGGAACTAAAATAATGCAAGCCTATCTTGGCGGCGATTTCCATGGAAGCAGAGAAACTGGCGGGCGAAGTTATTATGGTCCAATGATCGACCGGATTCAGCTTGCTGGTAAAATCGGTAGCTTCAATGTTGATCCTGCTTCACTCGGGCTTTTTCACCCTCGTTTTGATTCTCCTCCCTATCCTCCAAATGATATGATTATTTATGATGCTGATCTTAACGGGCAGGAAAATGCAGATATGCGTTTTAAGTTTGGTTCCCGAGAGTTTTCTGGTCCGATAATTCACGGAGAATACTCGCTTGGAGCATCACAAGAGGAAGTCCATGCTGCTGTTTCTGCAGCTGCTGTAATATGTAATTTTATTTTTGGCGCAGGTGAGGGTGGGGTTCACCCAAATATAAGGAGAGATCCTGAAAAAATGTTGCACATACTGGTTCAGGTTGCAACAGGCCTATTTGGAATTGATGCCGATTTACTTAGATCTGCAATTGCTGTTACTATAAAGATGAGCCAAGGCGCCAAGGTTGGAATGGGTGGCCATTTGCCGGGTAGAAAAAACAAAGGCATAATTCCAGGAATACGCGGAATGCCCGAGGGAGTTGATGTCTTATCCGATGCAAGTAGGATTTTCTCAATAGAAGAAATGCGAGCTTTAGTACAGGCCATTAAATATGTTACCGGAAGGCCTGCCCTTATCAAAGTAGGAGCTTCCCATGGAATAGGATATGTAGTTGCCGGTGCAGTTAGTGCAGGCGCTGATGGAATCATAATCGATTGTTTTGGGGGCACTGGAGCATCACCGAATATTCATAGGGATCATACTGGAATGGATGGAGAAATCGCAATTTATCGTGCTCATAAAAAAGTTGAATCTATGGGCGCACGCGATCATTTCCTTATAATTGCAGCAGGGCGAATAGATACCCCGGAAAAAGCTTTTTTTATGAATCATTTCGGCGCTGATGCAGTGTTACAGGGAACCGCTTCACTTATCCTTCAGGGATGCAAGGTTGTTGATATGTGTCCAACTGATTGCCTTGCAGGACTTACTGGTGTACCTGATTTACCCGATGGCAGCCCAAAAAGAAAACTTGATGTTGAATGGGCAACTCGTGTTGTTTCAAATGGCTACCGGGCCTTCAATGAAGGCTGGTCAAGGCTGCTCGGCGCTGCTGGTTATCGCAACCCAAAAGAAGCGCGCGGACGAGTGGATCGTTTGCGTGGTGTAGGTATGCCAGACTCTTTGGCTCGCATCCTTGATATTTCCACAAGCGGGCACAGGACTTTCGTTCCGTTAACTGCCCCTCAACAATATTTCGCAAAATTAAGAGAAACTCTTGCAAGAGACGCCAAAACGAGAATTTCGGGTATGGGAAGAACCACTGACCTTGATCCGCCTTATTCCTGGCTTGATCTTATGAATCATGATGGCCGGACTGTTATCGGACCAGCTTATGATCATTATAGAGAAACTGTAGAGACTCTGACCCGACTCCCGGGCCAGGTTAATATCAGTATTCCCTTTCTAATGGAAGACGATGGTTCTGAAGCTAACCTACCTACTCTTGCAGCAGAAGTAAATACGATAATGGTTGCCGACAAAATTCCAGCCAATTCCAGACGAAGAATCATTCCAATTGATTTGGCAAATTCAAATGATCTTGAAAATCATGTTTTTGATATACGACAATCTTCTGGAGTCCTTCTTTCTGCTGATCAGGTAACTCCAGAGAATTTAAGAAAAATAAAGACCCTTTCAGGTTCTACCCCTATTTATGTTTCAATCAAAGCAAGCCAAAACATCCGTGAAGATGTTGTTAATCTGGCTAAATTAGGCGTAAACGGCATAATCGTAGAAGGGACCCTCGCCCTTACTGATCCCTCTTCCATAGATCGGGCCATAAATCAGGCAGATGATGCTCTAGCTACAACCCTTCATGAAGGAAGTATACTCAGGAGAAATGTATTTTTGATAGCAAAAACACAAATCAGAACAACACGTGATATTTATACTCTTAATTGTCTTGGAGCAGACGCAGTTCTTTCTAATGTACAAAACTTGATAACCAATCCAACATATGAGCGGCAGTTAAACTTCCTTAGGGGAATCGGCGATGAACAACGCCTACTTATGGCCTCATCTGGGTTCAGTATGGAGAGTTCCCTGGTAGGTAATCGTCCGATATTGCGTGCCCATCATCTTATGCCAGATGAAATAGCTTTAGAATTTGGGGTAGATAAACTTGGCCTTCCAACCAGTTAGAAAAATATACCAAGAACCCGGAAGTTGTGCACTTTTCGGTGCGATATCCTTTAGTGGTAAAAATTTATCTGGTCAACTTGCTGTTAATGGCATCTCCGAAGCAGAAAGTGCACGATGCGGGGATGGTTCAGGTGTTCTTTTTGGGGATACCCAAAGAGGAAGGCGAGGAAAAATTATTTCAGTTTCGGCAAGAGACGCGTGTTTTGTTGAAGATATGCGTGGCGCTCTTTTACGTGAGGGGATTTCAGTTTCAGAATTTATGCGGGCAGGTAATGGAAATATTTACGAAGCTACGCCAGGTATGCGAGTTACGCGCGGAGGCGGGAATATATACGAAGCTGTGACCGAAGCAGAATATCTTCCTTTAGTTTCTGCAGTAGTTGCTGCAAATGCAGCTATTGCTGGTGATGATGCTCATATAATTTCTTTCGGCCATGGTTTACGGCTCTTCAAGGGAGTAGAAAAAATTAGAGACATTGATAATCATTATGGGATTTCCGGAATGAGTGCTCCAGCTATTCTCGCACATGGTAAATATTCAACTGGTCCTGGCCCAAAAGATAGGCGAGCTCACCCATTTAGCTTCGGAAATGTTGGAATTGTTCATAATGGTGATGTTACTTCTTTCCATGCTAATCTTGCTGCATGCGAGGCCAAATTAGCAGAACTATATCACGCTTCAGGGGGAAAAGATGTTGCAGGATTTTTGTCTAACCTGCGGAAAAGCTGGGTAGGTACTGATAGTGAAGTTATTGGTGCAGTGATTTACACTTTGTTAAAGCTTGGATTAATGTCAGAGCCTGGCCTTTCTGTTCCTTCGATTATGGATGCGCTTGTGCCTCATTTTGATAATTCACTTACAAGATTGCTTCGTGGCAGTGCCGAACGTGAACGGCTAGATTCTATGGCTATTAAGTACAAAGGATTTGCACTTGATGGCCCAGTTTCCAGTATCGCCCTTATTACCTATGAAGATGATGTGCATTTAGTTGCATTTAGGGACCGAAATACTTTCAGGCCGCTTCAAATAGTTATCGACCATGAAAATGGGGTGGCCTATGCTGCAAGTGAACTACGCCAAATTGTTGCGGCAACCGGAGTTGACATTTCTTCACATAGGGTAGAATCATTTTCACCCGACCCAGGCAAATTTTTATGGGTTTCTTCCAAATCTGGAATAATAACTCCAGGAAGAAAACACCGGCCATTTATTGTGCTTCCAAACCCAGCAAATGATATAGAAGAACTAAAAGGGACCCCTCACCAATTTGCTGGCCACAGAATAAATACCCACAAGATATATCGAGGAATTTTAGGGACCTTCGGAGGAAGTTATGCTGATGGGAGCGGAACTTTCGAGCTTTTCGGATGCATGCAGGATAATAATTTCGAGGCCTCCTCCCTTGATACTGTGATCTGCCATGGAAATGCATCCATGATGCTAGCTAATGCATATCAGGGCAGGCGATTCTTCCTTAGGGGTTCTCTTGATTCACGTGGTTTCCAGCAACTTCGTCCTAACCCTAAAACTGGCGAGGAACCCACTGCGATAATCGGAGAAACTGCAGGCCAATATCTTGGCAAGATGGCTAGCGCCGGCGTAATTATGGCACTAGGGCTTCAACACTTAGGAAAAGAAGATATTGACACCCCTATTGTTGGGGATTTCACTGGAACTGGCATGGTTGGAACTGCCAGAATATTTGTGAGGGGATATTTGATAGACGACTATATCAAGAGGCCACCCTCTAGAAGAGATGTAATTGCTGTTTGCAGGAGCCTTATGGATGAAGGTTTTATCACCGATGCCCGGCTTCATGATATCCGTCATGATGCACTAAATTTCCCAAGGCTAAAAGACATAATAAAAGACCCAGGGGCTATTTCCCGTCTTGAGCACCTATTTGATCCTACTCTTGTTGTTGAACGAAGGAGCCTTAACCAGCGAGAGCTGGCCGAACTAACTCCACACCTTGAAGAATATTTCCGTGTATTTGGCCTTAGCGATGAATGGCTAAACCGGGTTCTAAAATCAGGATATACTATAATTTCTGTTGCTAAAAACCAAAAAGCAAAAAAAGAACCTGCACCTGATGATTCACCAAAAGGCACAGCCGCAGATTTGGCAAAAGCAGCATAAATGAAAAAATTTTTTATTCCCTGTTTTTCTCAGTTTTTGGTTCTTTTGAAAATTTTGCACGCACACCTAACTTATCGTCTTCGACTTTTCTTCCTGCTCTTATCTCCCTGTGCGCGCCACATTCCATAAAATCTCCTAAGGGTATGTGTAAATAATCGGTATTTATACCTATGCCAGAATTAGAACTGTTACAGTTCACCGACTCTTCGCTTCATCCTGCGCTTAAGGCGTTTTCGCTTTTTCTTTACCCATTTCCAGCGCATTCTGTTTTTCTTCTTCCATTTTCTCGGTCTTGATCCCATAAGCATTTACCCCTTTAATTTCTCCTAGAAAATGGAAGGCTTTGAACGCTTTTCTGCTGTTCAAACAATTTCCATTTTCTCGGTCTTGATCCCATATATTAGCATCTCCAATTAGCTTAATGATATTTTAACAAAAACATTAGTGGGAACCTTTATCCTTAAAATTTGTTTAATGTCTTTCTCATCGCCTACTACATCACACAACCTCTTGGAAACCCTTTTCTCCCAGTGCTCATACGTGTCACTGCCGTCGCCGCAAGGTGTTCTCCTGCATGCGATCTCAAGTTTCCTTCGTGGCATCCTTACAGGGCCAATGAACTTCATGCCAAGCATTCTTGAAAGTTCTTTTATTTGTGCAACTACATTGTCCAAGTCTGTTGGTTTTTCTCCGATTAATCTAATTCTAACTTTAGTCATTACAAAACCTCAATAAATAAAATTTGCAGAGGTAATGATATTAAGAAACATATTTAAATACGTGCGAGTGATCATTTTTTTATTGTATTGGAATTTGCAAATTCCAATGCAGACAAATTTTTGCTAAAATTTGTCCATGAAATTTGTTATTGCCAAATGGAAGTGGAACTTGAAGGTAAGCACATACTCTCTGCACTTGCAATAGCTTTAATGGTAGGAATAATCTTCGCGATAGTCGGTTTTGGGCTATCCTATTTATCTAATAACGAATATCCATACCTTCAAGTTTTTAGTATGCTTCTATTTTTTCAAATCCCCCTTATGGCATTTCTTTTCCTATGGGGAGAAAAGAAAAAAGATGTAACCTTCTGTCGCTCAGTCAGTGTAGCTTCATTTTTCATATCCGTTTTTTTAATGGTTTTTTTCATACTATTGAGACTTACCAATCAATCCTATTCATTAACCTCTGAGCAATTCCTACGGGAGCTAAGTGCGTTGCTTTACTCAGCAGTAAGGTATATTGGCCTATACCTATGGATGCTTATTTTCCTTCAACCTAGCCCGGATCGGTTGAAAAAGGCTTTTTTGTATTCTGTAATAGCTATTATTTGCTTGTCATTGTTAGGTAATCTTGCAAATGTTTTATTTAATGGTGTTAACTTTGGAATTTTCTTTTCATTTGATCCGTATTCAGCATCATTTTTATTGAGCCAATTTATTGTCGTAATTCCAATCCTCTACCAAACAATGGGCAAAAAACTGGATATGGATGCAGCATATACCTTTACCGCTTTAATGATAGGCTCGTCCCTTTTCTATGTTGCAGCAAACTTAGATGTAGTTTTATCCGGAAACCTGATGATTTTTAAAGATCTCTCCTTAGATTTAGCACTTTTGGGACTTCTTTATTTATTTAGCGATAAGAATATCGATAAATTGCCGAACTCTTTTTCTGGGGAGACAAGAATTTCGTAATCGCTAATTTTTTAAATCCACGCATACAAAGCATACATTGGTGCGTAGTATGACAACTGTAGATATTACTATACGGAATGTTGATGAAGAACTTCTAAGAAATTTCAAGGCTGAAGCTGTGAGGGAAAACAAAAATTTTGGCGAAGCAACTTCGGAAGCATTCAGATTATGGCTAGAACATAAAAATCAAGAGATCCATAAAAAGAAAGGGAAATTAACCGATATTAAGCCACTGCACTTTAAATCTGGTTTTAAGGATTTGAGCAAACGTGTAGATGAAATAGTTTATGAGCGAGGCAGATGAAATGTCTGTTCTCTTGGATACTGCTTTTTTAGTTGCTTATTGTGATGAAGATGATCAAGATCATGCCCGTGCTACTAAATTAGCCAAAGAATTAGACTCAAATATGTTCGGCCAACTTTATATTTCCGATTATATTTTTGATGAAACTATAACTCTATTAAAAAAATATATCGGAAATAAGTCCGCAACTGAGCGCGGATTAAAATTACTTAATTCAACTACTTTATTAAAAATAGACTCACAGGTTTTTGATCTTTCCTGGGAGTTTTCAACAAAATTTGACCATTTAAGTTTCACTGATTGCACGAACGTAATATTGATGAGACATTACAAAATAGGTCATATTGCGACTTTTGATTCTGGTTTTGACGGCGTAGTAAAAGTTTTGCGCTAACCTGCGGTTCGAGTTTGAAAGGCAACCCTTATAAATTATCATTACGATATTAATTTCTAGTTCTTGAAAAATTGAGAATCGCTAAAAGCGGCTAGGGTACCTGATGCCCAATAACCGTCTGAGCTTAGGTGAATATAATGATCGCAGTATTAGTGCTGAAAGACGGGACCACACTCCAGGGAATTGGTTTTGGGGCGGAAACCACATCTGTCGGTGAAGTCGTCTTCAACACTTCTATGATGGGTTATCAGGAAGCTTTAACTGACCCGAGCTATGGCGGCCAAATGCTTGTTTTATCCTACCCCTTAATTGGAAATTATGGTATAAACAAGTTTGAAAATGAAAGCAGCAAGATTCAACCCTCAGGCTTTATCGTAAGGGAACTGAGCCCAAACGAGTGCCACAAGGATTCTATTTCTTCAGTTGATAAGTTTCTGAAAGATGGCGGGGTTCCGGGAATTTATGGAATTGATACCCGTTTTTTAGTTCAGCACATAAGGGACAAGGGAGTAATGCCTGCAATACTTGCAACATCTACCCGCGAAATTGATCCAAAATCTTTGCTAAAGAAACTCGAATTTGATTACTCAGCAATTGATTTTGTTTCCAAAGTATCGACAAAAAACCCCCTCATCTTTGGCAAAGGCGGAAAAAAGAAGATCGCTCTCATAGATTATGGGGTAAAAATGGGAATAGTCCGCGAGCTTGTTGCAAGAGGCGCCCAAGTTCATGTGCTTCCTTATTCTGCTAGTGCAAAAGATATCAAAGAAATAGCGCCTGACGGAATTTTCCTTTCAAATGGCCCGGGAGATCCTGCAATACTTACTGATGCTCATAAGATGATCCGGGAAATTGCAGGTTACAAGCCTATAATGGGAATTTGCCTTGGCCACCAACTCTTAGCGCATGCATTTGGCGGAAACACTTTTAAGATGAAATTTGGCCACCGCGGCTCTAACCATGCAGTTTTGGATTTAGAAAGCCAAAAAATTTCAATAACGACACAAAACCACGGTTTTGCAGTGGATAAGGTCCCAGACGGATTTGTTGTTACAAAAATTAACCTAAATGACAAAACGGTTGAAGGAATGCAAAATAAATCAAAACAAATTATTTCTGTTCAATATCACCCTGAAGCATCACCTGGGCCGCATGACTCAAGGCATTTATTTGATGAATTTATGAAAATGATCTGAAATGATTTAAGAGGGAATGAATATGACAAATGAAAATGGCGAAACAAAAACAAATGAAGCAAAAAATAAAAAACATGAAGCGAGCGGACCGAGCGAAACAAACCAACAAAAAAATAATGTTGGTGCAGTGAAAAACAATTCCGTCTGCGATCTGTGCAAGTCCAATGTTTTCTGCGCAACTTGCGAGCCTGGCCCGGTAAAAGATGCAAAACACGTTTGCCTGAACTGCTACCAAACCCAGAGTGTAATCCCTCAAGAACTCAAAGATGCACATCCCTGTTTTCCTGCAGATCAGGCCGATGATCAGGTTCAGCACTTTATCCGAAATGTTGCGCATAATGCTTTTGTTGACTTATGGGAGCACCACAAAAAGGAGCTTAAGGACCTTTCAAAGCAGGAAATCGCAAGAGTTTGTTTTATTGAAGGTGCGCACTTTATGCACCAGTTTTTGAAAAACACAAGTGCGCAGATGGAAAATGAAACAAAAGCAAACAAATGAGGATTTAGATGAGCAGTCAAAAAACAAAATCAGCAAAAAATTTACCAAAAAAAGTTTTGGTAATTGGCAGCGGCCCAATTGTCATTGGCCAGTCTGCAGAGTTTGACTATAGCGGGACCCAAGCCTGCCGGGCCTTGCGCGAGGAAGGGGTTTTGGTTGTTTTGGTTAATTCTAATCCTGCAACTATCCAAACCGACAGCGAAACTGCTGATAAAGTCTATATCGAGCCCCTGACCTGGGAAGTTTTGGAGAAAATAATTGAACGCGAAAAACCTGATGCAATTCTGGCAACTGTTGGCGGCCAGACCGGGCTAAACTTGGCAAGCGAGCTCGAGCATAAGGGGATCCTGAAAAAATACGGGGTAAAATTCATCGGCACAAATGGCAAGGCAATTGAATTAGCTGAATCAAGATTGGAATTTAACAAATTAATGGAAAAAATTGGAATTCCAATTTTACCAGGAAAAATAGTCAAGGATTTTAATTCTGCAAAAAATTTTGCCGAATCCTCTTCCTCCGGCTATCCAGTAATTATTAGGCCTTCATTTACCTTAGGCGGAACTGGTGGCGGGACTGCGCATAATGAAGAGGAACTAAGGCAAATTATGGAACTTGCATTACGTATGAGTGCAACCAAAGAAGCATTAGTGGAAAAAAGCGTTATAGGCTGGGGAGAATTTGAATACGAGGTCCTTCGGGACTCAAATGGAAGCGCGATAATAATCTGCAATATGGAAAATATCGACCCGATGGGCGTGCATACCGGCGAATCAATTGTTGTTGCCCCATCGCAAACGCTTAGTGATATTGACCATCAAAAACTTCGGTCTGCTGCGTTGAAAATAGTTGATGCAATTGGGATCGTCGGCTCGTGCAATGTACAATTCTCAATGAACCAGGATAGTGGGGAGTTCAGCGTCATCGAAGTCAACCCAAGACTTTCACGCTCATCAGCACTAGCTTCAAAAGCAACTGGCTACCCGATTGCAAGGGTTGCAACAAAAATCGCCCTTGGATACACACTCTCCGAAATAGAAAATTCAATCACCGGGACAAGCGCTGCATTTGAGCCTGCCCTGGATTATGTTGTTGTAAAAATTCCCAGATGGCCATTTGACAAATTTCCAAAATCCTCGCGGATTATTGGGACCCAGATGAAAAGCACCGGCGAAGTGATGGCAATAGGAAGGACTTTTGGCGAAGCACTAAATAAGGCACTCCGGAGCCTGGAAATAAAAGTCCCAAAATCAATTAACCCTGATGATCATCTTTATCCCCCAACAGACTTGAGGATTTTTGCAATCCTTGAAGCATTCCGAAGCGGAAGGACTGTGGCAGAAATAAATAAGGCCACAAAAATAAATCCCTGGTTTTTGGCAAGGCTAAAAGAAACTACTGACTTTGAGAAAATACTTGCAAAGGAAAACCTTGGCAAGGAAATGCTGCTTAAGGCAAAAAGGCTCGGGATGTCAGATAAGTGGATCGCGTTCCTGAAAAACCAAGAAAACAAAAACGAGGCCCTTACCGAACTCAAAATAAGGGGCCTGCGCAAATCTTTCGGAATAATCCCAACATATAAAATTGTTGATTCATGCGCAGGCGAATTTGTTGCAAAAACCCCTTACTTTTATTCCACTTATGAATTTGAAAATGAGGCAAAGCCCCTTCCTGGTAAAAAAGTCGTGATCGTCGGCTCGGGCCCGATACGGATCGGCCAGGGAATTGAATTTGATTACTGCTGCTCCCATGCTGCATTTGCCCTGCGGGAGATGGGGATAAGCAGTATAATGATAAACAACAACCCCGAGACAGTGAGCACTGATTTTGATTCAAGCTCGCGGCTTTACTTTGAACCGCTAACTTTCGAGGACGTAATGAACATAATTGAAAATGAACAAATCTCCGGGGATTTTGAAGGAGTAATTGTCCAGTTAGGCGGACAAACCAGCATCAGTTTGGCAGAGCCTTTAGCAAATGCCGGTGCCAAAATTTTAGGTACTTCAATTGACGGGATCGATATTGCCGAGGACCGCGAGCGGTTCCGTGCCTTGGCAAACAAATTAGGGATCCCGCAACCAAAAAACGATGTTGCTATGAGCGAATCAGAGGCGCTTGTTGCTGCAGCTATGATAGATTATCCGGTTGTAGTGCGGCCAAGCTATGTTATTGCAGGCCGGGCTATGGAAATTGTCTATAATGATGAGGAGCTGAGGCGGTATATTCACGAAGCAGTTGAAGTAAGCGAAAAGCGGCCTGTCCTTATTGACAAGTACCTTGATAATGCGATCGAATGCGAAGTGGACGCTATATATGATGGCAAAACCCTCTTTATCGGGGGAATAATGGAGCATATCGAGCCGGCCGGGGTGCATTCTGGCGATGCTAATATAGTATTACCTGCAATGCGCTTATCTGAAAAAGACAAAAAAACAATCGAGGATTATACGCAAAAGCTCTCAAAATCGCTCGGGATAATTGGCTGCGTTAACATACAATTTGTGGTAAAGGACACTATTGTCTATATTCTGGAAGTAAATCCAAGGGGAAGCAGGACAGTCCCATTCCTAAGTAAGGCGATTGGCGTTCCACTTGCAAAACTTGCAACCAAAGTCATGCTAGGGGAGAAATTTGGCGAAAAACTGGCCTTGCCAACTCAAGGGGCTGGAGAAGGACAACAAAAATCAACCCATTTTGCAGTAAAAAGCATCGTTTTCCCATTCCTTAAGCTCATGGGGACTGATATTGCCCTTGGCCCTGAAATGAGGAGCACCGGGGAGACTATGGGGATTGGCAAGTCATTTGAAATGGCATACTATAAGGCGCTTTTAGCTGCTGGGATAAAAGTAAGGAATCAGGAAAATAAGGGCGCGGCATTCATCAGCTTACGGGATGAAGATAAGAAATATGCACCAAAGATGGCCCAGCTGCTTCAAAAACTTGGGTTTAGTATTTTCGGTACCCTTGGCACTGTAGGGAGCGTCCAGTCTGCTATTGCAATAAGCAAAATAGGAAAAGGCCATCCTGATGTTATTGAACTAATCGAATCCGGCACGGTTACTCTCGTAATAAATACGCCAACAAAAGGCGGAAGGGCGAATACGGACGGGTTCAAAATGCGAAGGGCAAGTATCCAGATGAACATTCCATGCATAACTAATATTAGTACGGCATTCGAACTGCTTAAGGCGCTTGATGAACTTAAGACACAAAAGTTGGACGTCCGGTGCTTTGACGAGTATGGTTAAATTTTGGTTAATTGGCATTAAAAGGGCATATTTTCTAGTTTTACGCTCTTAAAAGAGCACATTTTTAAGTTTTATGTTCTTATATCTTATAATTAGATAGATATGGCGGTTCCAACAAAAAAAGAGATCCTGGACTTTTCACCTTTCAATACTGGCGGCATAGAAGAGTTGCCGCAGTATAAACGTAGGTACTATAACGAAGTAAAACAATTACTAAATAACGGCCTCATCCTGGCGGTTACCGGACTTAGGCGGGTTGGTAAAACTACTCTTATAAAACAGCTATTGGGCAAAAATTTTTTTTGTTTTTCATTTGATGAAAAGAGATATGCTAACCCAGAAACCTTAAAGGCAGTCATCGATACGTTTATTTCGGAAACTGAAAAGCCGGTTATTTTTTTAGATGAAGTTTTTAGGGTGGATGACTGGGCAGGCCTAATAAAAAGGTACCATGACCAGAAAAAGGCCAAGTTTATTTTAAGCGGCTCATCTGCCTTGCTTGTAAAAAAAGGGATAGAAAGCTTAAGCGGAAGGCTATCCGAATATTATCTTCCTCCGTTGCAATTTGATGAATACCTGGAAATGAAAGGATACAGGGCAGGTCAAATAGCCTGGAAGGATATGTTTGGATTAAAAAACAGGCATCTGGAAGAACTTGAAAATTTCCTAAAAACCGGCTCATTTCCGGAAATAGCTGCAGGCGGTTTTGATGAAAAAACCTCCCTGGAATATATAAAAACAAGCACAGTTGAAAAAATTGTTTTTGACGATATCCCCATGGCCTTTAGGATTGAACACCCCTCAAAACTCTATGATTTATTGAAACTCTGTGCAACTAATTCCTCGAAGCTTTTTACTGAAACTAATTTTTCTGAAGCCCTTGCGATCAGCCGGCATTCTGTTTCTGATTATCTGCTTTATCTGAAAAAGGCCTATCTTATCGATGTTATTTATCCCGAAGGCTCATTTCAAAAGGGGTTGAAAAAACAAAAGAAAGTATTTGTGAAAGCCGCTTCGATATATCATGCGCTGGCCGAAAATCCCACTATCGGGCAGGCGGCAGAAACTGCAGTTTATGATAGGTTAAGCCAGGAAAATATTACCTTTTACCGGGATGGCCAAAAAAGGGAAATTGACTTTATATCTGGCCTCCCGGTCGAAGTAAAATACCAGTCAACAATAACTAGTGATGATGCGAGGCATATTTTATACTACCTGGAAAAAACCAGGAAACCCGGAGGGATTATCATAACAAAGGACCTATTTGATGAGAGAACTGTCCATGGCAAGAAAATTACCTTTATTCCGTTGGATGTGTTTTTGTTATTGAAAAATAAAATGAATGATTAATATCAATAGCAAAACTTCTGCGATCGTCGTAATCCTAAATTTGTTGTTTGTTGATGTATTTGTATGTAAGCAAATACTACTCCCGTGTGGGAGAAACCTTTATAAATGTTATTTTTGAATTCATCCAGTATGAGAAATTATATAGTATTGACCATGCTTTTGGTCCTAGCAGGATTATCTTTTTCCACCGATGTGGATGGTTGTCAAATAATTAATGTTTCTGGCTCCTATAGCCTAACTGCCCCTGTTAATGGGAGTAATATCTCTCTTTCAGATTATTCAATAACTAATAGTACCTGTTTTCTTATCAATGTCTCGAGTGTCGACTTAAATGGTTCTGGCTGGAATCTTACGGCTACTCCTGGTAATGATAGTTATGGTATTTTTGTTGGGACAATAGATGGCACTCCATTGTCCAATATTACAATTCACGATTTCTCAAGCATATCCAACTATAGCGACAGTGCATTTACCAATGCTTCAGCAATAATGATGCTTAATATCGATAATTCTATTGCATCTAATGCAATACGAAATATCTCCTTTGATAATAATACGAACGGCGTTTATCTGGTGCGCGTTAACCAAACCGTTCTAAGTAATAATAATCTTTCTAGTAACACCAACGGTTTTGCAGTTTTCTCAAGCAGCTACAATAACTTTACTGATAATAATGCTACTAACAACACTAACCGCGGTTTCAATGTAACTTCGAGCAGCTACAATATTTTCACAACCAACAATGCAAGTAATAACAGTGTTGATGGTTTCGGTTTTGCTGGAAGTACATACAATAACCTTACTTCTAATCTGGCACATAATAACACTGAAGATGGTATTTTCCTTACTCTTAGCAGTAACAATAATACTCTTGTTTCCAATACTGCAGATTATAATCGTTTAATTGGTATTCAGGTTTTCTCTTCTTCCGAAAGCAACACCCTTACATCTAATTCTGCAAGCAACAATAATTTATCCGGTTTTATGGTTAGCAATTCAGCCGCTCGCAATGTGCTTACCTTTAACACAGCATATAATAACAGCAACAACGGTTTCGAGGTATCGATTAGTTCGACATTAAATAATCTCAGTTTAAACGCTGCCCATAACAACAGCCTCTCGGGTTTCAACATCTCAAGTAATTCCAATACCTTCATGAGCAACAATGCCACTAACAGTACTCTATATGGTTTCTACATTAACACAACCAACTCAAATAATTTCACAACCAATATTGCTACAAATAATTCACAAGATGGTTTCTATCTCTTTTACAGCAATTATAGCATCTTTACAAGCAATAATGCCAGTAATAATACCTGGAATGGTTTCTCACTTGTCACTTCCGATCATACCATCTTCTCCGGAAACAACGGCAGCAGGAACATCCAAAATGGTTTTGTGCTTAATGGTGGTTATAATTCCAACTTAACAAACAACTTAGCTAATAACAATAGCTACAATGGTTTCTATCTTGAAAATTCTAGCAGCTCCACCAATTCATCCAACTTCACTTCCAACACTGCAAGCAGCAACACCTTATCCGGTTTCAACCTATCCTCAACCAACTACTCTGCATTTACCCTCAACACTGTTTCCTACAATAGCCAGTATGGTTTCTATGCTCCCTCTTCACCAAGCATGAATTTCAGTTCCAATACAATAAACAACAACAGCCAGG
>JACRGB010000040.1 GCA_016212505.1 Microcaldota archaeon | reverse complement strand
CTTGGGAATTGCAGCAATGCTTCTTATTGTACTTGCTGGTGCAATTTATGCAATTGGCCAAATATTAGGTGCTGAAACAAGGGCAAGAGCAACAGTATGGGCAACAGCAATGCTTACTGGGGCTGTGATTGGTATAATTATCTACATATTGGCTCCTGTGATCCTAATAGCTTTAGTACCTGGCGCAACAGGCAAGGCTGGAAATCCTTGTGGTGGACTAGGAATTCCGTCCAAGTGAATTAATTTTTTCTTTATTTTTTCTCTTATTTTCCCGTATTTTACGAAATTTAGCAAAACCAAAATTTCCCCTAACTTTTTAAAACTTCCAAGTTAGTGTTATTACTATGGTATCTGATTCAGAACTAAAACAGAAAAAACTCTCTAGCGGCATAACTGACCTTGATCTTATACTTGAAGATGGATATCCCAACCCGGGCAACGTTATTGTAATCGGCCCCAGTGGCATGGAAAAGAACGCCCTTGCATATCATTTTATCAGCGCGGGGAACGAAAATGCCTATATTGTATGCAGCAGCAGCACGCCGGGAGACATAATTAACCGGGCATCGAATTTCGGCATTAACCTGAACAAACCGAATATCTACTTCATAGACGCATATAGTTCGAGCCTTGGAAAGTCAGTGGATTCAACTGATAAAATTAAGATAGTTACAGGAGCGAGTGCGTTAAATGACTTGTCAATTGCATTAAATGAGGCAATGAAGGCCAATGAAGGGAAAAAAATCAGGATAATTTTTGATACGCTTTCAACTTTCGTACTTTATAACCCAAAGGAGTCGATTAAGAAATTCTTGAGTGTGGTGGGCGGAAGGTTGCGAAGCGCAAACGCAACAACCATCTACCTTATTGATGAAGGGGTGCATGATCGGCAGTTGGTCAGCTTGCTCGAGCAGGGAATGGACGGAAAATATGTAATCAGTGAAGCTGCAGGAAAATTAGTATTGCAAATACCTGAAATTGACCTACCCATAACAATAAAGCTTGGGCCGGGGGGAATAGCGATAGTTTAGTGTCTTGAGTTTAGAGTCTTAGGGGTTTCTGGTGAATTTATGGCTGAAGAAATAGAAAATGTTCTTAATCAGATGAAGGAGAAGGGCATAGCGGGCGCAGTTGTAAGGGTGGATGGCACGCCATTATATTCTACGCTGGCACTTAGTGAAAATGCAGCGGGCATCATAGCTTCATTAAGCGAAATAACAAATTCGATAATGAAAAAAATGGGAGATCGGCAAAAAAGTGCTGAAATAACTTTTGATAATTCCATACTCATTGTAGTTCCGCAGAAAAACTATGTTTTTTGCGGGTTAATAAAAAACCGGGATGATAAAAAAATCGTCCTTGAATATGCGGAAAAGGCTAATGCCTACCTTTAAGGTAAAATGGTGCTCCTATGGAAGAGTCGGCCATTTTAGAAATTGAAAAACAAAAAATTATCAAAGCGTATAGAGAAAAAAGACTGACCATAAGAACAGCTGCAGAGGCATTGGGAATAGATTATTGGCAAATGCAGGAACTTATGGAAGAATCAGGAGTCCCAGTTGCGGATTTGACAGACGCTGAGATTAGAGGCAGGAAGGACAAATTTCGCAAAATTTGTCATGTTTGGAAATAAAATTTCCAAAACAAAAATAAAATCAAAAACATGAAATAAAGGAGCAACTGGAATGGAATATGAAAAAATACTTTCCAAATACCTCTATGCAGAGCTGCGCCTGGAAAAAACACATGAAACTTACATTAGGATAAGCGATGGCGAAATAAAACAGTCGATTGGCCAAATTCAGGGAATTAGTGTCAGGGTGCTGGAAAACGGAGCCTGGGGATTTGCATCCAGCAGCTCAACTCTGGATAGGGGAAAGGTGGAAACTCTACTTAAGAAAGCGCAGAAACTGGCAAAACTAAAAAAAGGAAAAGTAAGGATAGAAACTCCGGAAAAAGAAAGCGCAAAAGTGGACGATAAAGTAGGAAGTGTTGGGTTCGAAGAGCAGGTAAAAACCCTAGAAGGGTTTAGGAAGGAAATGGAAAATAGCAAAATAAAAAGCAGGGAGAATAATAAAATCAAATCTACAATAATTTCATCAACTGATTCTAAAATAATTAAAGAGTTTTACAATTCAGAGGGCTCATATATTGAGCAGAAAATAGGGTACAGCTACGTTTCTGCCACTGCAATTGCAAAATCCGGTGAAAATATTCAGCGCGGGTCTGAGCGGTCATGGTCGCGAAGCGGTTTTGGGGATATTGACCTTGAGATCGGGGAAAAAGCAGCAGAAAAGGCAGTAAGATTGCTTGGGGCCAAAAGCCCTCCAAAGGGGAGGTTTACTGTTGTTTTTGACCCTGAAATGACGGGGGTATTTTCCCATGAAGCAGTGGGCCATGCATGCGAAGCTGATTCAATTGTTGAAAAAGAATCAATTTTAGCTGGAAAACTTGGGAAGAAGATAGGCAGTGAGCTTGTGAGCATAACAGACGACCCATTAGCTGAAAACTTTGGAAATTACAAATATGATGAAGAAGGGGTAAAGGCAAGCAAAGCTGTTTTAGTTGAGGATGGAATTTTAAAGGGATTCATGAACTCCCGGGAAACCGCGTGCGAATTAAACCATAAAAACAATGGCCATGCCAGATCAGAAAGCTATAGCAGCATACCGGTCGTTAGGATGAGCAATACATATTTTAGCAGAGGAAAAAGTTCGATGGATGATATTTTCGATATGCGGAACGGCATCTATCTCATCGGAATGAAAGGGGGGAGCGTGGATATTTTCAGTGGGGGATTCATGTTCAAGGCAGAAGAGGCATATAAAATAAAGAACGGCGAGCGGGCCGAGCTTATGCGGGACGTAACGATTACTGGCAATGTACTTGAAACCATGCTAAATGTTGAAGCAGTAGGAAAAGATTTTGGAACAAGCCCTGGAATGTGCGGAAAGTTTGGACAAGATGCTCCGGTTAGTGATGGTGGACCGCACATAAGGGTGAAGAATTTGACGATCGGGTAAATAATGAATTATTTTTGAGAAAATGATTTGATGAGTCTTAAGGCTCAACTTATTTTTTTCGATATCCGAACATTTTATCATAAGTTGGATGATCAATAATATCAAGAACATCAAGCCATATAGTTATGATGTCTATTTCCGTTTCCTCACGCTGAGGTTGCTTTAGCGTATATATGAGACGCCAATAACCTGAAAGATTAACCTTCCATAAGTTAGTAACTTCGTATTTTTCTAAATAGGTTCTCGGAATTTGCTTTTTTGGTATCTGAATTCCGTAGTCATGACTGACTTTGAGTAATTCAAATTTAGAATTAATTGAACGTAGAAGGGTCTGATGGAATGATTGTGTAATTCCTTTTGCTATCTCCTGCTTAACTGTTTCTTGCAGTTTCAGATATTCTTCTTTAGCTTCGCCAAGAAGTTTAATTGTTACCCGTTTTTGAGTCATTGTCAAACCTCTAAACCATCCTCTTCAGCTCTAGCCAGTTTCTTACTTGGGTTAAAAGTCCATATGAACCCTTTTTTAGTTTCCAAAATAATTCCTTTCTTCTCCAGATAACCTAAGGCTGTGTTCAAAGTTGAGCGCATCACCGCTGTTGGTAATTTACTTAAGATTTTATTACGGCTGATTGCCACATCAGAATTTTTTATGGCTTCCTCAATAGCCATAACTGTTTTAAGCGTCGGAGAATGTACTATCTGAACCTGCTGTGCTCTCATGATACCACCTAATATAGATATAACCTGATAAATATATAATCCTTTACTTTTTTGATTTCACAGAACTCGGCTATTTTGCGAACTTTTGTCGATCATAATTCCAATCCACCGGCTTTTAGTTTTTCAAGTTCAGTAGAAGGACGATAAATCCAAACTACGCCTTTAGTTGTAATTAGAATTTTACCGCTTCCCTGGAGATAATCTAGAATTTGAATAAGAGTGGAGTGCATAACCTTTTTCGGAAGCCTTCTTTTCAATTCAGAAATTTTTAGAATTTCTTTGGCTTTTTGCAGCACGGACTCTACCATAACTACAGTATTCAATGTTGGAGAATGCATTATTTGAACTTGTACCGCTTTCATAAATATATTTATACTGAAAAAGTATATAAATATATCTATTTTAGATAACTGGAGTTTTTTCTTCAGGTGTGAGGGGGCAGGAATTATAAGGATAACTGATCATCTAATTTTGGGAAGATGGAAGACATACTAGCGTTCATAGTCGGGTTATTCGCCGGGCTTATCAGCGGGCTGATACCTGGACTACATTCGAATGTATTAGCCCAAATGATAATAACGCTCGGGCTTGATGAGCGGACAGCTGAAATAATTTTAATTTCACTATTTCCAGCCCATCTCATCGCGTCATTTGTACCTTCGATATTTTTCGGAATACCTGACGAGGACACCGCTATTTCAGTGCTTCCTGGTCAAAGGATGGTCCGCTCAGGAAAAGGCATGAAAGCCCTTAAAATCGCAATACTCTCATGTATTTTTGCGACGATCTTTTGCGTGGTTTTGTTCTATTTTTCGCTCCAGTTTTATCCTAAAGCGTACGATATGATAAAAGAAAATATCGTGTATATCCTCATTGCATTTTCCGCAATATTCATCATTCGGAGCAAAAACCCGCTTTTTGCCTTGCTGATTTTTGTTGTTTCCGGAATACTTGGAACATATGCGCTTAATACAAGTACTCAGATAAGCGACCCGTTTTTGCCATTATTTTCAGGGATGTTCACAATAGCTGCAATAGCAACTTACAAGAAAGGCAGTTTACCCGCGCAAGAGGAAGAGCCAGTAGGGCTCGATTTCCTGAAATTTGCTGCAATTGGGGTGGTTTTGGGCATGGTGGCGAACCTTCTGCCTGGGATTAGCTCATCTTCACAGGTTGCGACTCTTGGCAGCTCGATAGTAAAAACCGATTCAGAAGGTTATCTGGCCAGTGTGGCCGCGATATCAGTAAGCAAGCAGGTGTTTTCCTTATCCACACAGGCCTCGATAAACAAGCCGAGAGAAGGATTGGCAGTGTTTCTCTCAAAAACCACAAAAGTATCGGATGATCTAGTGCTGCTAATTGCCTTATTTATTATGAGTATCGCTTGCGCTTCGGTTATTGTTTATTTGCTAAGGCAGAAGATAGCGGCACTTGCAAATTTCGATTTTAGTAAGCTAAACATAATAATAGCCCTTTATTTAGCAGGAATAACCCTGATCATTGATGGCCCGGTAGGCCTCCTGATCCTGGCCCTAGCGAGCGTTGTAGGCTTTATCACGCTAAAACTGGAAGTTGAGCGGACAACTTTGATGGGATCGGTAATAATCCCAACGATTTTGATATTGTTGAGGATATTTTTGTAGGAGTACTAATTTTGAGGTCGTAGGTTGTAATATGTTCAGGTTCCCTACCATTTGAGCCTATTTTTGGTCGGTTTTCTGAACATTATTAACAAAACCAAGCACAATCAACTGCTCATCACCAATTACAAAACCATCTTTTCCCATAAGCTGCTTTTTTGTTTTAGACTCGCCACCAATCTCAAATAAGGCTTTTTTGTTATCCAGCATCACTTCATAATCCGGAGTTTTCTTCATTTTTTTAGGTATGAAGAGCGGGATGCCCAGCGCAGCCATATGAAAGACAAAATATTCTTCCCTAAGCGAACCGATATCCGCTTCTTTCATAAGCTGCTCGGCAAACGCTGCCCGCAGATTCGGATGGGAAAACAATAATTTTATTGTAGCCTTTGCATGTGATTTTGGGTTATCAACCTCCATTATCTTAAGCAGGTCCAATTCCTTTAGCATATAAACGGCCTCATAAACACTGGATTTTGCATACCCGCTTATTGAAGAAAAGGAGTTATAGCTGAACTCGCCCAATTTTGAAAGCGAAAGAAAACTTAGGAGCTTTTCAGCCAGGTCGACCTTATTCTCGCTAAGGTTGAATTCTGCCAGGGCATCCTCATAAATCATTTTTTTGATCAGCTTGAATATTGCAGCCTTTTCATTGATTTTTATTGGAAAGCCCCCAACCGCCAGATATTCCCGATAATACCGGTCAGCCTGTGGATGCCCGGCAAGCCATTTTATGGCATTTTTCTTGTCAATAGCATCATTAATGCCAGCACTATATGCAGTTCCTTCCCTGAGATAAAAAAATTCCCCGAAAGTTAATGGCGAAAGCACAATATCTGCAGCTCTCCGCCCGAGTGCAACGCTGCCTTTTTTTATTGAAGCAGTAGACGAGCCCGAGGCAACGATCTGCGCATCAAAACTGTCGTATATATTCTTTAATTCCTCCAGATAGTTGTGGTATTTATGGATTTCATCTATAAAAATAGTCCGATAACCCTGCCTGTAGATCTGCTCAACAACATGGTAAAGTTTTTCTGTTTTAACAAGGACAGAGTCAGCAGAAAAATAGAATGCCTGCTCCAGCGAGCTGAATAACTGGAGCATTATTGTGCTCTTGCCTATTCCCCGCAAGCCGGAAATAAGTATGATCTGTTTTTTCGTTTTTTCTTTTCCAGAGCTCGCTAAAATATTTTTTAGTTTTTCGTATGCAAAGCGCTTCCGGTAATCTTTGGCCAACGCTGCATTTTCAAGTGCGATCCGGTAAATTCTATCCAGGTCTATCATAAGTTAGTTTAGCTCTGAATATTTAAAAATGTTTGTTTTTGTTCAGACTTACTACTATTTTAACCCATTTTTGGTTGGTTTTCTGAACATTGGTGGAGGGATGAACTCGGCACATCGACTAATATTTCTATAATTTTTCAGCAAAATAACCTTATTAAATTACAAAGTTTTACAAAAAATATAAGTTTAAATTAGACGGTTATCTGAATTTTTCTAGCAAAAGTCACGATATTAGAAACAGAACATTTGTATTGATTTTTAACATTGACAAACCGAAATGAAATGAAAGAAAAAAATCAAAAAAAATTAAGCCTAGAACTATGAGGGTATACCGCCCTTCTTCTTGCCGTTGCCACCGCCAGCCTTTGGCTGCATGAACCAGTAAGCTGCACCGCCGATTATCACCACGATCACGATTACCGGGATCAGTGGGAATTCACCAGAAGGTGCTTTCTTGGCACTTGGAGCGGCCTGGCCAGCTACTGCAAAGGTTCCGCTCTTTAGTGACTTGCCATCCTTAAAGAGGTCAACCTTGTAGTTGCCTGCAACGGTTGGTGTGAATTTAACAACACCATTTGCATCTGCAGTTAAGGTCATTACTTTACCTAATGGGTCAGTAATCTTCACTTGGCAGTTGGCACATGCAGTTCCATCTTCAGCAAATGCTTTTATTGACATTTCTTTGCCTAATTCTGCATTTGCTGGCATCTCAAGTTTTTGTAAGTCTTTGAGTTGGACACAGACATGATCAGTGCAAGCAAAACCAGAAGGACATGCTGAGCAGCCCAGTGCAACATCGCCGCATTGGAATGGAGTTAAAGCGTGGTTGGAGACTTGGCCGCAGCCTAAGATCTCTTTGCAGCTACCGCTTGCAACGTCACAACTTTGTGTATCGGAACATTGGCTGTCCAGAGTACATTGTGGGTTAACCGGTTCTGGAACAGACACATTTTCTGGAACTACCGGGGTTAACGGTGTGGTTGAATTGATTTTGCATGCAAGGGCATTGCAGTCACCTAGTGCAGCAGTAAACTTGTAGGTGTTGTATGCTGATTTTGTAACTTCAACATTTACGGTTCTTCCACAGCCGATAAATCCGACTTGGCCGCTCTGGTTGGTTTTAGCAGCAAGAAGGAAGTTACCTGCCTGGTCAAAGATAGTTACAAATGCATCTTTTATCGTGAATGCACCGCTACTTACGGTAACTACATTGGCACTGCAGTCTGGACTGAATCCTGCGACTAAAGTTGCACCCAGATTACCTGGAGATGGAGTAGCGTTGGATGTACTACCGCTGCTTATCGGAATTGGAGCCTGCATTATTGCAAAGGTAGTTTGAGTGTCAATTGAAAGACTGCTTGTGGTGAGAGTATTGAGAGTAGTATCCACAGCTGAAGCGACTGTGGTCCAGCTAGATCCATCATATCTTTGAATGGTGAATAAACCTTCAGTCAGGGTCGCATCAGTAAAGTTCCATTTTAATACAACATTATCAAGGTTTGGTGCAGTTGTTGTTAGGTTGGAAATATTCACATATTTGTTATATACAGAAGTGTAGCCGGTTGGGACTGCTGCAGGCTGGTTAGTCCAGGCCATCTTAAAGGCTGAACCAGATGAAGCCCGCCCATCTAAAGTAAGGTTGGTGAAGTTAGTGTAGTTGCCCCATGAATGATCAAATGATTCATCAGATAAGTTAAAGGAGCTAGTAAAGAGACTGTTGTTGACTTTGACATCGAACGCAGCATTGTTGCCATAATAGTGGTCTCGGGTCAGGTTTGTATTATTGGAGTTTAAGAGGTAAGTTCCTCCGGCAGAGTTGTTGGCTACGGTGTTAGTGACGAAAGTACTGGAGTTGCTCAGGGTAAGGTAGAAACCGTTTACTGAGTTGTTGTATACGTTATTGGTTGTAAATGTATTTGAGTTACTTGCTGAAAGGTTGAATCCTGATAAGGTATTTTGTGAAATAGTGTTAGAGGTAAATTGGTTTGAGGAACCAGTAGTGAGGTAGAAACCGGAAAGGGTGTTATTATTTACCGTGTTGCTTGTGAAGTTGTTTGAACTGCCAGCAATATGGAAACCGCCCGTATTATTGTAAACCGTGTTTGAGGTAAAGTTGTTGGTATTGGCACCTACATAGAATCCACCTCTTTGACCATTAAGATATACGCTGTTATTGTAGAAGGTGTTTGAAGCGCTACTAATGAAGAAACCAGCATCTTCTGATGTACCAGTTGTGTTATATACGGTGTTGGAAGCCACATAGTTGCTGGTTCCGCTTTCAATCCAGATTCCAGTTTCAGTTATGTTGTAAACGGTATTGCCAGTTACGTTGTTGGAACTCCCTGATATTCGCATTCCATAAGCACTGCTACCGGCACTAATATTTGCTGCAATGTTGTTTGCAAGTGTGTTTGTGGAAGCAACTAGGTAGAAACCATTTAGACCAGAACTACTTGCAATGTTACTTGTCAGGTTGTTTGTAGTACCTCCAGAGACTTCAAAGTTGTTGACTGTGCTGCTTGATGCATTATTTAGATATAGTGTATTTGATGATGAAGATGAGAGGTAGAAACCATCATTTGCATTAGAGTATGCTAAGTTAGTGGTGAGGGTGCTTGAGTTGCTATTTGAAAAAGAGAACCCGTTTACGGTGTTAGTTGATGCGTTGTTACTTGTGAAAGTATTTGTGTTACTGCTTGAAAGATAGAACCCGTTTAGTGTGTTTCCAGAAGCGTTGTTGCTCGTAAAGGTGTTCGAGTTGCTGCTCGAAAGGTTGAAACCGGATAGTGTGTTGCTGGTGACATTGTTGGTTGTGAAGTTGTTGCTGCCTGCTCCTGCAGCATAGAAACCGTTGTAGGTGTTGCTATATACTAGGTTGGAAAGATATTGGTTTGTAGCTGAGGCAAGGTAGAAACCATTATTGCCATTGGAGTAAACACGGTTGCTTGTGAAATTGTTATTGCTTCCGGAATTTAATTGGAATCCGTGTATTGAATTTGAACTGGCGTTGTTAGAAGTGAAATTATTATATGAACCACCTATCCAGTAACCTGACCCTCCTGTGTTGGAAGCAGCGAAGTTATTCCAAATAGTATTTGATGAGGAATCAAAGAACACGAAACCTTGAATTGAATTGCCACTGGCATTATTGGAAGTGAAAGTACTTGAGTTGCTGCTATTAAGGTAGAACCCGTTTAGTGTGTTTCCAGAAGCATTGTTGCTCGTAAAGGTGTTTGAATTGCTGCTCGAAAGGTTGAAACCGGATAGTGTGTTGCTGGTGACGTTGTTGAGAGAATAATTGTTAGGGTTAGTCGAAGCTAGGTAGAAACCGTTTGCTGTATTAGAATAAGCCATATTTTCAGTAAGATTATTTGCGGAAGAACTACCAAGTACCCCGAAACCATCTCCATTGCTGTAAGCTCGGTTTCCTCTTGCAAGATTATTATTTGAACCGGTAATTTCTAATCCGTCATAGGTGTTTGAATAGAAGGTATTATTGACAAAGTTATTACTATCACTCGATGATGCAGCAATAAGACCAAAGAAGCTGTTAGAGGCAAAGGTATTGTTTGTGAAGTTATTTGAATTGGAATTCTCAAGTAGGGCACCATCATTGCCATTGCTATTACCAGTATTATTTACAAGTGAACTGAAATAGCTGTTTGAAAGATAAAACCCGTTTACTGTATTACCAGTTGCATTGTTGTTTGTGAAAGTGCTTGAGTTGCTTCGTGAAAGATAGAAACCCTGTGCTAGGTTGTTGCTTGCGTTGTTGCTTGTGAAGTTGTTTGAATTGCTAGTGGAAAGATAGAACCCATTCAGTATGTTTCCAGAAGCATTGTTGCTGGTAAGGGTGTTTGAATTTGCACTTGAAGTTAAATTGAAACCGGATAAAGTGTTGTTTGTTACATTGTTGGTTGTAAGGACATTGTTGGTTGAAGTCTGGAAGTACATACCATTGAGACTGTTGTTGTATACAAGGTTAGAGATAAATTGGTTTGAATTGGAAGTAACAATAAAACCATTCCAGTTGTTAGAATGTGCATAATTGGATGTAAAGTTGTTACTGCCGCCAGTTACATAGAACCCAGTATATGCATGAGATGCATTGTTGCTTGTGAAGTTATTTCCTACGGAATCAGAAAACAGATAGAAACCAGTATCCTGGCTTGATCTGGCTGTGTTAAGGCTTAGAGTATTCAGTGAAGAAGCATTAAGGGAGAAACCATGGTGACCATTGTTGCTTGCATTGTTGCTGGTAAATGTACTTGAGTTGCTTGTATCAATATAGAATCCTTCAAGAATGTTACCCGATGCGTTGTTGCTTGTGAAAACATTTGAATCGCTGCTGCTTGAAAGGTTGAAACCGGATAAGGTGTTATTTGTTACGTTGTTGGTGGTGAAGTTGTTGCTTGAAGAACCAGTAAGATAGAAACCGTTGAAGATGTTGCCGTATACTAAGTTAGAAATATACTGGTTTGTGCCAGCTGCAAGGAAGAACCCGTGGTTGGTATTGGAGTATGCATAGTTGGTTGTGAAATTGTTGTTACTGCCTGAAGGCACGTAGAAACCAGAGACGGTGTTAGTTGCATTGTTGCTGGTAAGGTTATTAGTATTTGAACTAGAAGATAGGGCATAACCTGCGTTAGTATTGGCATTGGCAAAGTTAGTCGTGAGGGTATTAGATGAAGAAGCATCAAGTTGGAAACCATATTGTGTGTTTCCAGAAGCGTTGTTGCTCGTAAAGGTGTTCGAGTTGCTGCTTGAAGAGAGGTAGAACCCATTAAGTGTGTTCCCAGAAGCATTGTTGCTGGTGAAGTTATTGCTTGAAGAAGCCGAGAGGTTGAAACCTGATTTTGTGTTGGCAGTTACGTTGTTGGTTGTGAAATTATTGCTGCCTGCAGTGGCGTAGAAACCGTTCATGGTATTAGAATATACAAGGTTAGAGACGTAGTTGTTTGAACTAGCAGCTGCATAGAATCCATGAGTGGATGCAGAGTATGCCCAGTTGCTTGTGAAGTTGTTGTTTGAACCTGAGACTATGTAGAATCCTCTTGTACCCCCTGAAGCATTGTTTGAAGTGAAATTGTTGGTGTTTGAACTTAAGATTAACCTATAGCCAGTATCGACGTTTGAGCCAGCTACATTGTTAGTAAACATATTGGATGAAGAAGCTGAAAGAACATAACCATCTTCGCTGTTGGTAGAGGCATTATTGCTTGTGAAATTATTTGAATCGCTGTTAGAAAGATAGAAACCTTCAAGGCTGTTGGCGGATGCGTTATTGCTTGTGAACGAAGTAAAGTTGGATCTGGATAGGTTGAAACCTGAAAGGGTATTGCTGATTGCTATGTTGCTCGTGAAATTGGAGGAATTGGTATTGTTGCCTGAAGCAAGTAAATAGAAACCGTTTTGGGTGTTGTTGTTGGCTAAGTTGGAAGTAACGTTTGCATTAGGACTTCCGATATAGAAACCATTCAGGGAGTTGTTTGATGCATTATTTCCGTTGATT
>JACRGB010000042.1 GCA_016212505.1 Microcaldota archaeon | reverse complement strand
TTTCGTTGATGCATGCTCTGACGCGCTTACCAACTGCACCTCCGGCACCCTCAATCTGGTAAAACAGCTGTTACCGGGCATAGGGGAAGGTTACGATGGTTATGACCGAAGATATGTTGCCCGGGAACTTGAGCGCCTAAAATCTGCCTAAGTTCAGTTTAAGGAATTGCCCTGACAACCAACATCCAAACAAAAACCAATCAAAATAACCGTAGTCTTTTTATTTGCTCGCCGAATTACTCTAATATGAGTTGGGCGAGGTCAGGATTCATTCCAGTTCTACTACTTAGCCTGATTGCTCTTTCCTCTATTTCCTTTGCCGCATCACCAGAACCCTTAAACCTCACATTTGCAATACCGATAGTTGCAGTAATTGTTGGTATTTTCCTTGCAATAATGACCATGTTCGGAAATTCGTTATCCAACCCGCGCTTAGATGCCTGGGTAAAGGCCGAACTCCGCGAATATATTGCAGCATTAATTTTGATGGTTGTTATTTTCGCTTCTTTTGTCAGCAGCAACGCCATATCAGTTGCAGTTACTGGCAAATCTGATTATGTCAAGGAGTCCGCCAGCGTAATCGACAATCATTGGATAGCAAAATATGATGAAGCTTACCAATACGTCATCCGGGCAGCTGCAAAAATCAGAGTATCAGCCACTTATTCACCTTACATAAGCCTTCCGCTATGGTATGTTTCAATAACCTATTCAACAAGCCCGATTGCAGGGATCGGTGTCCTTCTTGGTCCCCTTAGCCTTGCAACACAAGGACTCACAAATGCAGTATTCCTTGCAGAAGCGCTAAGGCTTTTGGTTTTCTTTATCGATATCAGCGTGGGCCCCATCCTTCTTCCGCTTTCGCTAATTATCCGCCTCATACCTTTTACAAGAAAAGTCGGCAATACATTGATCGCAATCTCGCTTTCCGCGATGATCCTCCTCCCATTTTCAATACTCTTTACCGACAAGCTGGGCGATATAATAAACCCACCGCCTGCCAAAATTGCCGATTTGGATGCGCTTAATTCAAACCCCTGGGCAATGGTTGCAATGGAACCTTCCTGCTCATCCATCCCGATAAGGGTTATAATGTCTCTGACCGATATCGGCTTTGCAGCAATTGTCTGCCTCCCGCTTTTGCTTGCGGTTTTCACTGCTGCGGCATACCCTGCCTGCGTTGAACTGGTCCAGAATGTTGTCTACCCGATAATCCTGGTGGTGTTCCAGCTTGTCAATTCGCTTTTACTTATAATTTGGGAAATCGCTTTCAGCGCCAAACTTGCGGGCGATTATGCCAATGCGGTTTTTGACCAGCTTCATCCGTTCCTTTCGGCAGTAAATGATTTGGTCCTGCTAGCATACCTGAACTTCATATTGATCGCGATAATAGTTGTTACGGGGGCCCGCAGCATTTCCGCAGCTTTGGGCGGGGAATGGTACATGTCAGGGATACAGAGGCTGGTATGATGGGTACAACAACAAAAACTTTCATTATAATGCTCCTCCTCTTCGCTATTGCCTACTCTGCCCCATCATGCATACAAAATCTTCCAAAAACTTTCGTTGGCGATCAGGGAGTAACGATCGGGATCGCATTTTCGCTTATAATTGTCCTGATTGCAGTGGCCTATGTCATTGGCAGCGTATCAAACAATTCCCATTATACTGTTTTTGCAAAAGATGAAATTTATCATCTTGGATTTTCCGCCCTGCTGCTGGTTGGCTTTGGCGGCTTAATCGTCCTATCATGTAATGTTTCTGATTTCTTTTTCCAGTCAACTTTTGAAAATTTGGGCACACTTTCATCAAACTGCTATGCTCCTGGCACTGGCCTTAACACAGTATCTGCCTGCTATGTAAAGACCGTCAAGTTCAAGGCAGAGGCAATATCTAAAAATTACATAAAAAATTATGTCGACTACCTGATGGATTCAAGCTTTGCAGTTACGTTGCAGCTTCCCCTTGTCAATTCATACACTGCAGTTGTCGGCTCTTATAAAAGGATAATTTCAACGCAATATGACCTTGTCGGCAATACCTTCCTTATACCTGCATTTATGAGCCTCAGCCTGCAAAAGCTCGCGCTTGATTTTATCAATGTGAACGTGCTCAAATGGCTGCTGCCAGCGGCATTCCTCCTGCGGGTGCTGAGCCCTACCCGGCAAATGGGCAACATGCTGATTGCACTTTCATTGGGCCTTTACATTTTGGTCCCGCTAATGTACGTTTTCAATTTGGCCATGTACGATGTTGTGGATAATGAATGCCCAAAATATTCAGTGGCTGTGTGCGATAATGTGGTTGATGGTTATTCCTGCGGCCCCCAGGGCGGCGGGTGTGGAAACCCAAACGGTTTCTGGGCGGTTGCAAAACTAATCCCGCAGGCATTTTTCCTCCCGAATTTGACAATCGCGATTTTGATAACTTTCATGAGCGCTGTAAATAAGGCGCTAAAGGTGGTCGGATGAAAAAATTATTTTTCATTTTGTTCATTTTGGTCCTCATCTTTTCAATTAATTCGTTTGCTTCCAACTGCCAATCGAATAAGGATTGCGCACCCGGAGAAGCATGTGCATTCCGGCTTCAGCCTGTGAAAGGGTTTTTCTGCCAGCCCCAAGCTCAGGTCGGTGTGAACTGTCAGGATGATACTGACTGCCTCAAGGCAAAGCCAGTTTGCGATCTAAATACAAACAAATGTGTTGTAAAAGGGAAACCCCAGCCCATCCAGAACGATTGTGCCAATAATGGCGAAGGGACCTCATGCAAGGTCGATGTTGATTGTGCCAAAGGCCAATTCTGTATCGCAGGATTTTGTAAGACTGGTGCCACTGCAGCACAATTCGAGCAACAAACCCAGGCTTCTCCATTTGAAGTTGTAAAAAGCTGGCAGGCAATTTCAATTTTGGCATTAGTGGTTTCGATAATTTTCATGGCTATTGCCTATGCCATTGGCACTGGTTTTGAACTGGTTGAGCTAAAGGCATGGGCATCAACCGAAGCTGTGCAGATTGTTTCCACAGCCATAATAATTATGGTCCTTATCGGTACAATGATATTTGTCGATACCCTTGTTTCGGCAATGATTAAGGGTTCGAATGTCAATATCGCATGCAATCCAGGCGAGCCCTGCCTGGTTAAGGTCGGTATTTCATATCTTAATGATTATACCAACCTTGCAACTGATTCAGCAAAAGGGGTACTTAGGAATAATATTGATGCAGCAGCCCAGGCAAATCGGAGATTTGGATTATACTGCCTTACAATTTATTGCGCACAGCTCGGGATTTCAACAACTTTTGCTGGCCAATATATCCTGGACCAGGACCTCTACTCACTGGTTTTCGAATACTATGGAAATATCTTATCTTCTTTAGAGTCGCAAAGATTTTTCCTCAATAATGTTTCAGCTAATGCCGGCCCGGTAATCCTTGCACTTGGAATTGCGAGCCGCTCATTTTTTGTAACCAGAAAGCTCGGCGGGCTTCTTATAGCAATAGCCGTAGGCATAATGTTCTTTTTGCCTGGCATGTACCTTTTCAACTGGGTTACTCTGGACACTGTATTAAATGGCGATAAGGGTGTATCTGATTTTGAGCAAGCACTTTGTCCTGCCGAGTGTTCCACAGCCCCGCCCCTTGCAGTAATTGACCTTGGAAATGGGAATTATCAGCCTCTTAAGTCTGTTTCTGATGTGTATACTGCATTTGCAAGAAAAGATTCCACCATTGCCATGGGAATAGTAAATGGTACCATACCAAATCATCTTGGTACAAATTGTACCAACATTAATCAGAATATACTCTCCTGTGCAAGTCCATCTGATACCAACGATTGCCCGACTTTATGCCGCGAGCTTCCCTATTCATCAAACCCCATTTGCGCTAATTCCAGCAACCTCAATGCTAAAGGAAAAACTGCCCAGCAGTCCTGTGCCTTAGTTCCGGAATATTGCAAAGTAAAGCGGCTTGTTGATATGAACTCGCCAACTTTTGATAAGGTGGAATACGGAAAATGCCCTGCATCCTGCAAAGTGGTCCCGCCGCTTAAGAGTGACTGTAATGTTAAGGCTGACGGAATCACACCTGGCGGAACCTGCCTCCAGTCAAGGTTCGATTGCCGGGTTTATCAGCGCACTAATGATCCCAATAAGCCTTTGGTTTGGGCTCCGCAGGGAAGCCAGCAAGCTGGCAATTCTGGCGCATGTGCTGCTGCATCTGACTGCGCTGCGAACCTTGACGCTGCAAAATCCTGTTCCTATGTGCTTCCGCAATCAGGATCCTGCGATGATTTATGTACTGTGGGGGGAAAAACCTGCCCACAATATTGCCGGGTAACTGGTCCAGGAGTTGTTCTTCCATTGGACTGCAATTCATTCGAAAATATTGCTGCATGTAAAAGCTGCCCAGAAAGCTGCAATGTTAATATTGGTGCTATCCCACCAAAAGCATTCCTCAATAACTGCACTGTTGGCGGAACTTGCCCTCTTTCACAAAGGATAATTTCATCGCCTTTGCCACCTAGTTCCCTGGATCAAAATTCACCATGCTATATTAACAACTGCCTTCCGGAATATCGTGCCGTAGTCCCAACAAGTGCCTGCCAGGCCTGCATATTTACTGATGAGTCCTATGCCTACACCCCTCCGATAAATACTCGCTGCAACGACCTTTGCGGCCCGCCAAATAATGCGCCGGTAAAAAGTTCCGGAGAATATACAAAAATCGGCCAGGAAGGGCTTGTGGGAAGGGCAGAAATACAGGGAGTGGCAAAACTCATGATACCGGCATATCTGCTTCCCTTATTTGATATTGTAGCAACACTTGCGTTTATCAAAGGAGTTTCAGTCATACTGGGCGGGGACATCGATATCCCGGGAATATCCAAGGTGTTCTAAAATGAAAAAACTGATAGTGATTGCAATATTTTTGTTTTTCGTTTTCCAAATCACCAGCGTTTATGCGATGCCTCCTGAACCGAATGCCCTTAAATGTAAAAAAAATGCTGACTGCCCCAGCAAACAGTGTGTTTTTGATAAGGATACGAATGAAAATTATTGTGTTCCAGTTAAACCCCTACAGCCTACGGTCTGGCAAAACGCAGCAATTGCAATTACAACTTCGCTCATACTCGTAGGATTAATTTTCATGATCGGCATGGGATTTTCCATAAACGAACTTCAGTTTATGGCAAAAGAAGAGTTCTTCCAGATAATTGCTGTTGTCGTGATGGTCGCGGTCCTTTTTGGCTCGAGCGGCTTATTAAATTCGCTTTCAACAAATTCTGCATTTACTGGAAACGCGCCAACCATCCAGGCGGCTTCAGCTGCCATAATCGACAGCACTTTGGCTGATACAACAAAATCACTTACAAATACTGCCCTTTATGATGAGAAACTTTCAGCAGAAGCTTCCCGCTCCTACTCGTGCAGCATATCCGGTATTGGGTATACTGTTTCGGGTTGTGGCGGATTCAGCATGCTCGCCACTCCGATTTCTATGGCTGGCAGCATATCTGGTTTTGCAATTGGCGAATTAAGCGCGATGAAAAAACTGATTGACCTGTCCCAGGCTTATGCCATCACTTTGCTCCTGCCATTCGGAATTGTCCTTAGGACCTTCAAGCTGACCCGCGGTGCTGGCGGGCTGATTATTGCAGTTGCAATTTCCCTTCATTTGCTTTTGCCGATCGGGGTGATTTTCAATGACATGCTTGCGCAGAATTTCCTTGTTGCAACCGATCTTGCAAAAGTTAAGAACCCCGAAAAATATACTTGCTTAGATGCTCAAAAGAATTCCTATTCCTGCGTAAAAGATTATCTTCCTGACAATAACCCAATAGAACTTTCAACATGCAACCCATCCAACACCGGAAGCAGCCCAGTCGGAAGGATATTTGGCGCTATCTCCACTCTCGGCACGAGCGAAATCGGCGATTTCAATAAGGGCGACAATGAAGACCGTGCTATTGGTTCCTACATAGCCCTGCGAAGGAGCATCCGCTCGCAATTATTTATTATTCTTATACGGGCCACCCTTGGCCCTGTCCTTGCGCTGACACTGGTTGCAGCAGGGATCCGTGCAATTACTGCCCTTGCTGGCGCTGATGTAGATGTGAGTGCGATATCGAGGTTTGTATGATATGGTAGAGCTATGCAGCCCTGACTTTGGAAAATTCATAATGGGCACTTTAGTCCCGCTTTCATTTTACGCTGCAATAGCCACTGCCGGCCTGATGGCTTTTGTATTTATGATTGCAAGGATGATTTCGAACCCAAGGCTTCTGGTCTGGGTTGAAACTGAAATCCTCCAGCTTGGGATTTCCTGCTTTTCAGTTGCAATGATCGTCCTTGTTGTAAATTCATTTTGCGGCCTTGATTTTTCCAGCCTGGGATCTGTTTTCGGGATTCCAAATATTCCAAAAGCAAATCTCTATCAGGCTGCGGCAATGTACCTTAATGAATCTGCAATTTATTCGCACAATGCCATGACCGTTGTCCGCTACCACCTTGAGGCGTATACTGTTCTCTCCTATTTCAATGCATTTAACTGCGATTTCACTGTTGCGGGAAGTGCATTTGGTTTTGGGTGCTTCTTTGGATATGGCGGCGAGAATCTCCAACCTTTTGGCGGGTATGGCGCTTATATGGCTGCGCTTAATATCTTCTTCAATTCCACAGTTATTTCCTACTTCACTGCAATGAACTCAATAATGATCTTATTATTTACCTACAAGGGTTTTGCATTTTTCTTCCTTCCCTTAGGCATCTTCCTGCGGTCAATGCCATACCTGCGGCCTTTTGGCTCGCTCCTCATTTCAATTTCCCTTGCGTTCCTGATAGTTTATCCGCTAATATTATCGATTCTTTATCTTACCGGTGATGTTACTGTGGAGCGGGTAAATGGTTATTTTGCAAAAGTCCCGGGCCCGGACCTAAAAGACTTCTACAATGAGGCAGAAATTTCATCAAAGTCCGGGGCAGGCCAGAGCCTGCAGGCACTTGGGGGCAAAGACGTAGTTTTCAAGAGCTATTTCCCCAATGGTGATAATCCTATTGGCGCAATGATCTTCGCAGGCTATGCCTTTATCGCAGCGACATTCCTGCCGACCGTTGCATTGCTCGGCACCCTCGCTTCGGTTGCATATATTGCGCACCTTTATGGTGATGAAATAGATTTAAGCAGGGTAGTTCAATTGGTGTAAACATGAAATGTTTATTTGCTTTGAAATTTAAGAAATTTCAAATGGTGTAAGGTATGAAATACTTTAGTGTAGCATTGGTAGTGTAGTGGTGTAAAACATGGAGTGGATATTACTAAGCGCAACTGACTTTTTCGGAAGCAGTGGTGCATCCTGGCTCGGAAGCTGGGGCCCACTGGCAATCTTGGCAGTAATTCTCGCCATACTTCTTCACACCGTGCTACTGATGTTTGCCCGCGCGTTTTCGATTAAGGAACTTGAGGCTTATGCAATGTCCGAAATGCTCCAGGCTGGCGCTAGCGCCATTATGGTAATCTTCCTGGTATTTATGGTAAGCAATGCAATGAATACGATTGTCGGGGATAAGAATACCAATGGCCTGATTACTGGTAGCGTAACCTGCGGCGCGGGGACAAAAACAATCGAGCGCAACCAGCCCACCATGGACCAGACATTTGATGCCATCCGCTGCAAAATCCATGACCGCGCACTTACTCTTGGAAGTATACAAAATGTAATACGCAATACTGCTGCAGTGGATTTCAATATATTTAACCTCGGCCTTAGTGTTTTTGGGATAACCTTTTTCAAAGGCGACTGGGTGCCTTCTCTTTACCAGTCCACTGAAATTACGCGAATAGTAAATAACCTCGCGACAACCATGCTGATCGCACTTGATGCGCAATCGGTCCTTTTGCTTTATTTAAAAACAAATATGCTTACTGTTTTCATTCCCGTGGGCATACTGCTCCGTAGTTTTTACTTTACCCGGGGGCCAGGTGCACTTATCCTTTCTATTGGTATCGGGATGTATTTTGTATTCCCAATCTTATTCATACTTCTTGATCCGGGTTTTGTGCCTGCCCCTCCGCCACCTAATGTTTTCCCTTCACCCACCCCGCCCCTTTGCTATCCGACAATGTCAAATTCCATTTCAATAATCCAAAGCGTCCAGGCAGCAGGTGTTGGGAGTACTGCACCGATTAATTTGCAGACTATGCGTAATGACCTTTCCAAAGCATATGTCTCGCTCATACTGCACCCCCTGGTTTCCCTTATGCTTACCCTTGTATTTGTGCGGTATTTGATGACAATCCTGGGCGGAGACAGTTATGATATTATGAAAATGGTTGCGAAAGTGGTTTAGATGAAATTTAAAAGATTATTATTGTTTGCAGTTGTAGTTTCGCTATTTCTGCTAGGCGCAGGGTGCATCCAGCCCCCGGTGAATTTGGGATGCTGCCTTAAGGCAAATGCGACTAACCAAAATAAATGCGTTCTTTATAATACGACCAGCTTCATTGAATCCAACCTTAAATTTATGGGCAATGGTTGTGACATCAAGGTCGGAAGCTGCAACATAACTCTTCCTGCAAATCCCCAGCAAATTGCTCCATATACTGGAAATAGTTACAATGTTACAATCTGCACCCAAAATGATATTGTTGCCTGCATAGCTCCAAACTGCCTTGCGATGGTGTGCGGTGATTTCAAGTTCAAGCCCCGCATAGGCCCTGGGATCAGCCCTGAGCAGAACACGAGTGATAAGCTCTCGGACGCCGGGAATGTCCCAGCTGATTCTGGCGAAGGTTCTTCATTATCATTCTACAAGGCCCAATGCCGCTTCCTCCCCATGGACGCGCGGTTAAAAGGGATAATGAAAACTTCAAAATCGCAGATCGATATTTTCCGCTTAGGCGTTGGCGAATCGTTTGATGAATTTGATAAGTACCGCTATTATTTCCCGATTTCCGACCCGTTCTGCTCCATTAACCCACCCGGATTGCTTGGCGATCTGCGTGTGGACCGTTATATGAATTACCTTAAGCCCGATGGCCAGCAACAACCTTACAGCGCACTTCCATATAACCCGCTCGATCCGAAAAACGGCATAACAAAAAATTGCCTCCCTGCAAATGCTGCTCTTCCTCCTCCGTTTACGTTTGAGCAGTTTATAGGCACAAATACTTTGCAGCAGCTAGAGCCCAAACTTCCGCCATTTACTTATGAGAATGTCATCCCAGACCATTTCGGATATAAATTTGCTACTTACATAAGGGAGGATTATTCTATTTTTTCCATGAATGGCCAGGTTTCACCATCCCCATTCTTCAACGAATCCGGCGTATTTAAGGCGCTTGATAAAGGTTTCTACCGAAAATGGCTTTCGATCGCATACACCGACAACATATATGGCATCAAACCGGGCCCCAACCAGGCACAGCTAACGCGTGCGCCATTTGAGTGCGATGCTTCTGGAAACGAATGTTACTCAGGAAGTTGCAGTACACAAACCTATGGCAGAAGCGTTCTTTTATCGTATAATAAGGATCCTACCCTGCGTCAGGAAGTTGTTGCGGACTGTAATAGTGCGGCCGACCCTATTAGCGGCTCGCCAATTGTTGTATGCGCACCTACCCTGAAAGTCACTCCAAAGCAAGGAGCTAAACCAGATATCCAATATGCAACTATCGGAGTTTCGGCTGCACACTTGGAGTTAGCTGAAGACTACAATCCTATCGGATGCGCTGGCGGAAATGATCCTTGCAATGGACATCAAAGCTGTAACGGCAAATGCGGCCATCGAAGTGTTTTTTATCCTATTGCGAATTATAAGACCGATGATCTTCCTGATCCTGAGAAGCCAGAGTCCCTCTTGGCAGGGGATATCGTCTGGAATAACTTTGGCCACATTCTTTCAGCTTCCCAACCTCAGTGGGATAAATCCGGCAAATCATTTTCCATATCAAAAATCTTTTCAAAACCAGTTACTAAGTCTCTTTCAAGTACGTTTACTTATGAAACTACCTGCGCCTGCAAGGTTACTGCGGACCCTAACTATAAGTGCAGTGATGATGAAAAGAAAAATTATGGCTGGTGCCCTTCATTCACCGAAGATCCGGATAGCCCTCCTGCTGGAGGTGCTGTTTTCTTTGGCAAACCTGGAGGCAAAATAATAAACCTCAGTGCCCTTGGTGACCCAAATGGTATTGCAATAGGGTATGCCATTGCTAATCCTGGAGAATTTGAAAACATGATGGTAGTGAAAAACTGCGGACTCCTGCAGAAAGTCCCTGCGACTCCTGGTGATTTTGGTGACTTTGGATGTGAGCCCGCCTGCCAGAATGCCTGTGCAGGTTCTCCGGACCTAATTAATAAATGCACTGCATGGTGCGATCATAAAACTCCTAATCCCCCATGCACAATTGAAAAAAACTCCCCTGTTTCTGATAATTACCTTTCATTACCTGTTCCTGCTATTGCATTTTCTGATAAAAACGGTGAGCTTCCTATTTCCTGGCAGCCGCTCATTAATACATTTACTCCCTATCTTCAAGACCGGATATCCTCACTAAAATCCGGCCTTGGCGCTGATTGTGGGAATAGTGTAAATCCTATTGATCTTGCGTTTGCGTCCATGCCCTGGGTAATAAATTTCGAAAGGGGATATACTGATCCTGATGCGCAATCAAGGAGCGGTAAATTAGTCTCCACATACTACCTAAGTTCATTGAATGCACTGACCCTAAGAGACCGAAACATATATGATGAGGATTTCTCAAAAACGGTCGGTATCAGTGCCTGCAATTTCAGGCATTATGCCCTTGCAGAAGATTCTGATATAGTTCAAAGCAAGAGCTCTAGCGACTTTTACAATATTGCTTATAGCAGCCAGATATATGTATTCAAATACAAACCCGGTTCAGGCAAATGGGGCAATTGTTCAATTAACGATTTCACCTATCTCCCAGAAGTACGGACTTACGGCTGGTGCGAAAGCTGCGCAGAATCCACTTTGGCCTACCAGGAAATAAAGACCGCACAGAACAACAGTCCACAAGGCCACTACCTTCCCTACCAGAGCATGAAAGTGACCGAGCTGGACCAGGGAGTCATAAACAAGGAAAAAATCTGCGACTGGGATTTTTCTAAAGGCATAGGAATTTCCTGCTTCCATAAAAGCATAACTGATATTTCTGATTATGGTACGCCCCCCTACGGGACGGCAACTGCAGCGACAATCCCAGAGGCCAGCATATTAAAAGAGCGGGCTGGCAATTACCTCAAATCCGGAGTGATGCCGGTTTTCGATCTTAGTGATGAAAGTAACTGGTTTACTATTAACCTTAAACCCTGGTGTGCTCATCCCGGCACTGACGAATGCCTTGAAAAGCTGCCCCTTTCCAGCCCGGACTTCAAGCCATTATTTGGGAAGATGGGAGCAGTCGTTGTCATAGTGGGCCGCATAAATGCCGGCACCAATGATAAAACCAAAATTTCAGAAATCGTTAACCGGACCTCGATTGTCCGCCAAAACTGCTTTGGCTGCCTTACTGCGTTCCACGTTAGTGGCGCCTCTGCAAAATCATTCAATGATACTGTTAATTTTGTGCTCTCTGACCCGCTTGCGAACTTCAATGTTGATGTTGTTACTTACGACTATGCTATTCCCTTTGCAGCTCTTGATGATTCCAGATATACGGCGAGCGATATTGTCAATTATAGCAACGCAGTGCTCCAGTCAAAAGGCAAGCCGACCATGATTGTTGGCCTTGCCGTGCGCAACTTTATCCTCGGCCAACTGGAGACCGACCAGTACGTCAAACTTTTCGACCCCTTTGCAACCAATCAGTCCGATTTTGTAAAGGCAGGCCTTATCGGCGCGATATACGCACCTGCCCGAAACGGTATTCCCGGCGGCGGGAAAGAGGTGATCGCAGGTATTGTGGATGTTGATAAAGCTGGTTCGGGCTCACCAAATAAAAAATTCTGCGCACTCGAGCAAACGTTCCAAAAAGCCAGTGGTAAATCACCGATTGCCATTTTTTCACGGGCACAGCCAGTAGGATTTGTTGATTGTATCAGCTGCACCAGCCTCGATAAGGCACAAGGGCTTTGCAAGCAGCCTGATGCAAGAAAATGCGACGACGGTTTTGCTTGTAATCTACCCATTGGGCTTGATCCAAATAGTGCAAAATGCCCTCCGAACGTTGTCATAGATAACCAATCCATAAATGCCAGGTGCCCCATTTGCTCTACTGACTTTGCCGGGAAAAACTATGCCTGCACATTAAAGCATGGAAATGGGACTATAGAAATACAATCAGGCAAGATGAGCTACCTGACTTACGACGGGTATATGGAGGTCCTTGCAGGCTTAAGTCGGCCCAACAAATGCTGCCTCGAGGCATCTGCAGGTGGACCGCGTTACACTTTCATAAAAGAATCTTTTGAAGCGCCGTTAAGTTCGCCAATAGCATTTTCCAAAACAGGCGACCCGAATGTCGACTGCGGTCTTGGCACCAACCTCAATGACGTAAATAAGTTAAGCAGCTTCTGCGGCAACAACCAGGTGCCGATAAGGAATTATGATATTAACTGCACGATAACAAAATAAAATTATAGCAAAATGAACTATAACTTTATCAGCAATGGGCGATTGATCTATGGGGCTATTCGATCTTTTCAAAAACTTTGGCGGTGGAAAAAAAGGCCCCCAACACGGCCCGCCCCAGACCTGCCCTAACTGCAAGACAAAAATAAACCTCGGTATGGAGCGCTGCCCTGGCTGCGGTGTCCGCATAAAAAGCATGTTCCGGATTAAATGCCCCAAATGCGGCACGGCCAACGAAATCGATGTCAAAAAATGCACAAAGTGCCAGTTCCAGTTCGATGTCGAGAGCGAAATGCCTAAAAAGACTTATTATCTATGTCCTATCTGCAATTACCGGATGGAAGGGATGATGACCGCCTGTCCGGCATGCAACGCACGGTTAATGTAACTCTGATCTGGAGACTCGGAACCGGAAACGATCCGATGATCCGGAAAACGATCAACGGATCAGGAATTGTGATTGGCAATGGAATCATTCAAAACTGAAGAAAAAAAGGCTGAATCCGAAAAACCAAAGCCCAGATTCCTCCGTCTTATGGATGAAGATAATGTAGAGATCAAGAAAATAACCGAAGAAGATATTGAAGAGTGCGTAAAAGTAATGCGTAAATGCGGCTTTGATGTAACTGAGGCCGAAGTGAGAAGCATAGTAGTATTTAACATGAGTTATGCTGCTGCAGTTAACCGGATGATTGTCGGTGTGGGA
This sequence comes from Microcaldota archaeon, assembly GCA_016212505.1. Taxonomy (GTDB): domain Archaea; phylum Micrarchaeota; class Micrarchaeia; order Anstonellales; family Bilamarchaeaceae; genus Bilamarchaeum. The sequence continues at coordinate 13,194 of JACRGB010000042.1, read as the reverse complement.
TTGTCCTGGCCCGCCCATTTTGATGTTGAAAGCAAAAAAATACTTGGCGGTGAGCCAAATTCGCTTTATTGTGAAGACCCTGCTGTCCTTCTTGCCTATGAAGGCCGGGGAATCCGTAGAATTCTCGTAAAGGAAAGGGAAAAAGGCGCGCTAGAATCAGGTTTCAAATATACTCTTGCCTACCTAAGCGAAGACCTTCCAAAAGGAGATATCACAGAATATCTGCGGGAATCTGCAAGCCAGCTTGAAAAATTATACCTATCTGAAAATTATGAGTTTGCTAAATCTGAGCGCGGACTACTTGCGTATAAGAAGATTGCTCCTGGATAGAATCGATTAAATTATTTTAATCTAATCGAACCTAATCTGGATGATGCGCTGGTCGATCTTGGTGATCCGGATTTTTTAATTTTCATTTTTCCACTTAAGCCGGCACTGGTCGGTCTTTTTTTTATTCCTGTTTCTATTTCATAATCCGGAAGCCCGAATTCTTTTGCAAGCATTCGTATTTCTGCTTTTGAAAGGTCACACTCCAGAAAAGGGCTGACTACGCCATTACTTCTTGCGGCAACAAAATCAAAATTTTCTTCCGAGTCGCCCTTGTGGAAACCACTAAGTACCGGCCTGCCCTCTCGCTCTCCCATGTTCCTAAGTTCGCCGTAAAATTTTCCCATGCAGGTATTGTCCCCGATTTTCTGATGATCCCGGATTATGTGCTTGATATTAAGCAATGAGGCTATTCTCCTGGTGATTTTCAAATCACCCTTAGGATAATTCTCACTGATTGCCGTTACTGCAACTGCCTTATCCCCAAGTTCCTCCCTGGCAAGGCGTAAAAGAAGGGTGCTGTTAATTCCCCCTGAAAAAGCAATTATGGCACCATCTAATTTTTTTATGTGCTTTCTTAGCGCCAGAAGCTTTTGTTGTATATTTTTCTTCATGATCTCCCCTCCCAATTGCCTTAACAGTGTACTTTTAAATCTCTTTTGTCTTTTTATTCTTATGATCGGAATCAAAAACATTGCATTAGTTCTTATGCTGCTTTTTTTGCCCCTGCTTTTTGCCCAGTGTTCCGGCAGCATAACCCATTATGTGCCTGCGGTAGTTGGAGATAATGGCGGGCTTGTTAATGCCACCTTGATCCTCTCGCCAACTTCAAGCGGATCGGCCCAAACTTTCGTAAGTATTTACCCCCGTGTGGGCTTAGCAACCCAAGATTCAATTGAGACTGCTCTTAATTATGCTTATTCAAAAGCCGGCATTAAGAGGGACTGCGATATTTTAATCACATTCAAAACCGTTCCGGACACGAGTTTTATTGACGGCCCCAGTGCCGGAACTGCCATTTCAGTTATGAGCTATGCATTGCTTGAAAATAAGACCCTGAGGAACGATGCAATCATAACCGGGACCGTTGACCAAAACGGGAATGTGGGCCCAGTGGGGGGGCTTTATGAGAAGGCAAAAAAATCCGCCCAATCTGGAAATAAGTATTTCATAACCCCCATTGAAAATTTTTACGAGCTTCTTATGCTTAATCAACTGGAAAAAGATTTTGGGATAAAAATTCTACAGGCACAAAAAGTAGACGAAGTGATAGGGTTTATGACGGCCGGTGTGCCCATCCCAGACCATAGCCTAAGTGCAAAAAATCGGCCTATCCCAGAACTTTTGCCCTATTCAAAATCATTCGACAACCAATCCATCATCTCTAAGTTTTCCCCAGTTTCCAAGGATATGATCGACCTTGAGGCCAGCGTTATATCCTCCATTCCGGATAATCCAGGCCAGGATTCTGTAATCCGCTCTTACTTCCAAAATGAAGTGAAACGGCAATCTGCAATTTTGAATAAAGGATATGTCTTTAGTTCTGCCAATGAAGCTTTCATGAACTATATCGACCTATCTACTGTTTCGGTTATACTTTCCGGAAATGGGGATCCATCAAAGAAAAAATCCGATATCCAGAACTGCCTATCCTCTATAAAGAGGCCCGGCCTTACCGACCGTAATTTCGAGTGGGTTGTGGGGTCGGATCTGCGAAGCATATGGGCAGAACAAAAAATGTCGCAAATAAACCTTTCTAACAATCCTATTATGGATGAAAAATACGCTCAATTTAACGAGCTGATGTTTGCTGATGCCTGGTGCCATGTTGCAAAAAGCATATCTTTCCGCGCCCCTGGTGGCGGCAATCCCATTGATGAGGCGAGTTGGAAACCTATTGCATCAACTTACCTTTCCAAAGCCCGGCCGCTTGCAAGCTCTGATGATACCCGTAACAAGCTGCAGAGTGCGCAAGTTTCCTTTGACCGCGGGCTTTATGGGGCGGCAATTTACGATTCTCAATATGTTATTTCAATGGAAAATTCCTCTGCCCGCTGGTCAACTCTGGCCGCATCCGAGCGCGAAAAAGAGATAAAATCACTCCTTGACCAAAACCTCACTTCCCTTTGGGGATCAGTTTACCAGTCGCAGGGCGCTTTCCTATACTCCCAAAATGACTCTGCAAGCGCATACCGGTTACTTTCTTTTGCCAAAAACCTTGATTTGGCAAATTCCGAAATGGCTTCACTTGCTGGAGCTGCCCCTTTTGAGGGCACGTTCGTCCAGCCAACACCCGGCGGCTCTTCACCTGCAGATAATTATCTTATTATACTGATCTTAATTGCAGCAGCAATAATATTTTTATTAATTGTACTGCTAATAGTTAGGTTGATCTCAAATGATAATAAGCGCCCAAGCCCTCGCAGATATACTCGTACTAAAAAGTAAGTCCGATGATCTGGAGTTTAAGCGGTCCCTCAATTTGGTTCCTTCATTGAATCAAAATCAAAACCCTAATCAAAATGCTGAACAAAGTTCCAACCAAAACGTGGAATCCATTGAGGCTAAACCTTCATCATCTGCCCCGCCTATTACTCCTGCTTCGGTTCAACCATCTGGCCCTCAAGTTGAAATAATCTACCCATTCCAAAAAGAACTTCTGGGCATTGAAAATAAGCTAAAGGAAACCCCGGCCGAAGTCATACTCAATGAACTACGATCAAAGTCCGGCCCTGCATATTTGTTGCTTATCCGGAGGGCGCAAATAATTAAAAGCAATAATAATAACCGTTTCGAAATCGCCAAGCTTTCCATTGCGATCGCAAAGCTGCCCAAGGAAAAGCGGGAGCTTGTTGCGAATATTGCCCGCACCGGCAAGGTCGAGCAGTCAATCGACCTGACTGGAGAAGGCACAAACATTGCCAATATTTCGAGATTTATCAATCGCTGCGGCATAAACTGTACTATTTCAGAGAACCTTTTGATGGCCAGTTCAGATGACCCTGCCAATTCTCCTAGCCCATCCAAGGAAGTGCCGCTCACTTTGGGTAATAAAAAAATCTGGCTAGATGGGGAAAAGAAAAAGCAAATGGACGAGAATCTGGATAAAATAAAAAAATTAAACCCATTAATCCAGCTCAAAAATGCCGAGCGGCATGTACGGTCTTTCAATGATGCTGAGGAAAAAGAATACGTTTCAATACAGCACCAGTACCTTGAGCTTTTGAAAGCGCAGGATGAACTAGTTAAAACGTTCGAAGAGGAAGAAAAGGTTTCGATTGAAGTTTCGTGATAGGTTTTTTCTTTATTAGCTATAACCGCTTGCTCATATATGGCCCATCCCGCTCGTACCCTTTTGCCCGATAGTATTCCCGCACCCCAACCCCGCTAATAATTATCATCTTCTCTTTCCCGTTTTCCCTTGCAATTTGTTCTGTTTCTTCCAAAAGTTTCGAACCAAGTCCTTTATGCTGGACCTTTACCCGTTTTCCAATTTCATCAAGCGGAACTTCTGCCCCATAAACATGCAATTCACGTATTAGCGCAGTATTTTCATCAATCTCTTTTCGCAAGCTTGATTTTGGAAATCTCAGCCTGATAAATCCGCCAATAAAGTTCTCTTCTGTATCGTAAGAAATGAAGAACTCTTTTCCTCCACTCGCAATATACTCCAACTTATGCATTTCCAGATCGCCAGCTTTTATTTTCTTCAAGTTCTTTTTATTATTTTTTTGTCCATCCTTATTTTTCGCCATATTCGCCTTTTGCAATCCAACTTCACGATAACGAATTTCATTCGGAACTATTCCCTTTTCCCTCATCATCGCTTCAACCAATTCCCGCAAGTTGCTTTTCTTTACTCCGGTATTGATTTTTGTTGCAGGAATATCCCGTTGTATCCTCATTACCCGCACATATTTCGGAATGTACCTGTAAAACTCTGAAATTACATCTGCTGCTTCTTCAGATGAATATGGCTCAAATTTTCCACTTTCCACCCATTTGTTGAGAACGGTCCCGCCAATAACTAATGTTGGATAAATTTTGAGCATGTCCGGTCGAAATCTTTCATCCTCAAACATCTTTTTCATATGCTCAATATCTTTCTTCTTATCTGCCCCTGGAAGGCCAGGCATGATATGATATAGCACCTTAAACGCAGCATTTTTCAGTTCGCGTGTTGAATCAACTACTTCTTTTACTCCATGCCCGCGGTTCATCGTTTTATACATTTTATCGTCAGCATGTTGTACTCCTAATTCTACACGTGTCGCTCCATAAGATAAAATCTCGTCAATATGCTGAACGCAAACATCTGGTCTTGTCTCTATTGTGAGCCCAATTGCCCTATGCTTGGCCAGTTCGTTTTTATCTATGGCCTCCTCTAGTGAGCCTGACTTAAACCCGTTTAACCCATCATAAATTCCTTTTATGAATCCGGTTTTATATCCGCTAGTCATCTCAAGGAAAGTCCCGCCCATCACTATTACTTCGCATTTATCTGCAGGGTGGCCTCCACCTTCAAATTGCCTTACCCGGTTAAATGCCTGTAAATACGGATCAAATGCAAACTGCCTTCCACGAAGGGCAGCAGGCTCAAATCCCGTATAGCTTTTGGCTGCTAAGCCGGTAAATGGGCAATAGATACAGCCCCATTTGCATGAATCTTGTGGCCTTATCATTACTGCGACTGGCGTAACCCCCGAGAGGGTTTTGGTCGGCTTTTTTAGCAAAAGTAATTTTATTTTGTTAGTTAATTTTTCTTTAGGAAAATTAGCAAGAAGTTCCGGGTTTTTTATTATTGCATCCACTTCGAATTTCCTTGATGCATCCCTTTTGAGTATCTCTAGATTTTGCTCTCCATCCACTAGGCGGCCTATAATGTAGTCTATAGCTTTCTTTTTTTCGTCCACCATTTTTATTCCCTAATTTTTAAATTAAACCCCTTCAGCCAAATAAATTAGAAATGAGCCCAGCAAATGAATATGCGACCGATTCAAAAATTGGAAAGACCAGCGTGCCGTGGTTGGTTGCCTTAAAATCGCCCCAAAGGTCTGATTTAACTGTTAGCGTTACGTTTTTTTCTGCTGCGATATTTTTGCTTGCCAATGAGACTATTTTCAGCGTACTTGGGTAAGTGCCATCTTCTGTGCCAGCGATCTCATAATGGAATTCTTTTGTAGTTTCAGCAGGTACAAAAACTTCCTTTGTGAATTGCCATTTTCTAGGTCCAACTAAACTTACCCTAAAAACGTCGCTTGTTGATCCTTTATTTACGATTTTTATGCCAAGTGATGCGGGTTGGCCTGGTCCTGCTGTTACTTGCTTCGGGGTAACGTCAAAATCCATCACATCCCAGGTTATCTTCACTTTTGCTATAAATGTGACATTTCCCAGATGCTCCCCATTGCGCTCATCAACTACTGTGATTTTTGCAGTGTAATTTCCCGGAGGCGCATCAGGTGGCGCAGTTATGGTAACATGAAGCTGGTTCTGGTATAACTTGCTATCTGCCGCGGTCCATCCATTTGGAAGCTCGCTTGCAATTGCATAATCATACTGGCCCCCTTCACCATAGATTCCGCCTGTTTTTACAATCGGGTCAATCTGGACAAGTACCGTCTGGCCAGGGCCGATTGACCCAAGGTCTATAATTTGCCCGGTTCTTATGTCAGCTGTTTTTGGATAGATGAGATCGAGAGAAAACGAAAGCGCTGAAACGAGAATCAGGGCCAATATGAGCTTCTTGTGCATGAATTGATATCCTCCTGAAAGATTTTAAATAAACGCTTCGGCGCCCTTTTCCTTTTTCTTTGCCTTTTCTTCAAAATCGATTGCCTGCTGATGAAGCGGAAGTCCCCGTTCGCGCTTTTGCGATCTTCGTTCCCTAACCGAAACAAAAACCGGGTAGTTCACAGCTTCGCCCACGATCAGGGCTTCCCCGACTTTTAATGAAGTTATGCTTTTTGCAACCCTCGAATCGATACCTTCCGAACTCATCTGTATGTGGTCCAAATCATTCGGGTTGGTGACCCTTAGGATTATGTGTGTATTGCACTGGGAGAGCGCGGTCGTAGAGAGGTTGACCGGCCTCTGGCTTATCAAGCAGATTGCCGCGCCAAATTTTCTTCCCTCCCTTGCAATAGTTTCGATTATTGATCGTGAAACTGCATCGCGCTCTTCTGCCTTTTCCCTTGCAAAATTGTGCGCTTCTTCAATTAGCAAAAGAAATGGCGGAATTTTGTTCTTTTTGCGCAGCATAAATAATCTTTTTGCAATTAGCGAAACCAAAATCTGCTTTTTACGGAGCGAATCGATGGCGCTAAAATCAAGGATGAGCATATTTCCGGGCCGTAGCGTTCCGAGTTTTGGGTTCTCAGTTTTGCGGGAAAGGAAACGATAATTTTTCAGCTCATTAAGGGTCCTTTTGAGCGCCCTTTTCACTTCGTCCTTTGAAACGTCTGATGCATCTACTGCTTCAATTAGTTCCTTAAACGAAAATCCCTGATCTTTTTTTGCCTTTAGCAAGCCCAGGACCTGGCGCAAAACTTCGCGCTGCGGCGCGGATAGGTCTGGGACCCACTGAGCGATTGTTTCAGTTGAAAGCTTCTTGAGCGGGAACCTTAATTCAGCACAATCAACAAGTGTGCACTGCCGGCCCAGGCTTGGATCATGTGCAAATCCCAAATATTCCCCATGGATATCTATTGCAACAACTGCAATCCTTCCATCCTCTTTTTTCCTTGAAAGTAATTCTTCAAGCAGTACACTGGCCAAATGGCTTTTACCTGCCCCTGACATGGCGAGTATCGCCAAATGTTTTTGCACCAGCCTGGTTAGGGAAAGTTTGGCAGGAACATCATGATGTTCTATTGTCCCGATGTCCAGGCCCTTTTCGTCAAAGCCCAAAAACGACTTTAGTATGCTATTTTCTGCCTCATATATTTTCATTCCAGGTGATGGCGGGTGAAATACCCTGGCAAACTTATTGGCAGCGAACTTGCCAAGTATCTTGACAAGTGCAAGTTCGTATTCCCAGGAATCGACCGGAAAATTAGACTTTATTCCGCTGCCTTTTTCAAATTCAGCAACTGATTCCGGCCGCTCAAAATAACGGTTTGCCTTTGTTATTTCGTTGACAAAGCCAAAAATCATGCCGCCATCTTGCATCGGAACCTGGACATACTGGCCCTTCAACACCTTCGCGCCATTAACTACAAAAGTAAACTCGGTTGTCGATGGTGATTGCTCGGTTGTGATTATGGTTCCAAGAGAGTTCATTATCATATTTATCTTTCTTAATTAAAACTATTTCCTATTTTTCCTATTTTCCTAATTCTGTCCATCCTATTAAACTATATTTTTATATTGTTTCTTTTAGTAATAATTTATGGCTAGAATAGACGTACGGTGAACTTATGCGTAAATTGGTTATTTTCCCAGAACATCATGGCCTTTCGCGCCGATCATTAGCAGTAGATTATGCACGTAGAGCAGCCCAAACAATTCCATCGATTGCTCTTTTTGTAGAAGGTGTACAACCTATTGACCGTATTCGTGCAGAAGGTCAGTTTCAGTTCCCAGTCCAAATCATAGAACATCCTTTGCTAACCAAATTCTGCCATGTTTTTGCTCTGAGTGCTGTTTTTACTCGTCTAAATGGTGTTTTATGGGCTCTTAATAATCCGGTTCATGCCCTTAGTGCTCCGTTTCTGGATGAACTAAATCAAACAACCGCACTCGCCATGGGGTTGAGCCATCGTTATGCTTCTGGCCGTCCTTTCTTACTATATACTGAAGATCAAGCTAGCCGTATCATCTCATTTGTACTAGAAGATGTTGGACATTCCATTGTTCGAATAAACAACGGAATCATCGGTACTGAAGAAGGTATGCGTATTACTACGCAAATATGTGAAGATCCATTTGCCCGCCGTGGCATTTCGTCTTTAGTGCGCCAAACAGTCAATAATTTTCTGGCCAATCTATCTCCAGAAGATTTTATCTCCCTTTCTGAACTATTAGAAATTATTCGAAGTGATCTGAATGAACGTGGTTTGCACTATGGTGATTTCATAACTTTTTCAGTATCAAATGATTTAGCCTCTCTCGCAAAAATCCACAATCCTGCGCGATTGACAATGGCAACTGGCAGGCTCTATGTTCGTGCGCGTTTTATGCGTGAGGCACATCTGATACATAGAATTGCTGAAACTGAATTTGAATTGGGAGTTTTATCTATTGGAGCTGGGCATATTGTGCAGGGTTCTTTCGTAAATCATCTAAGGAGTATTGGTCTTGAGTTAGAAACTAGATAAAACTATATTGAAAATTTCGGTCAATTGCGCCCTCTTTCCTTTGGCATGAAGCCCAAAAATTAGCAAAATTATAATTTTTCAATTTTATCCTCCAGGTGAGTAAAGTGTGCATATACTTTTTCTCTTTGAGATGTAGCTAAAATTGGAAGAAGCGAAGCTGCTTCTTTAATTCTCTTATCTGACTTAGGCTCTGTGTTTCGCCATTCTATCCTTATTATCTGGCTTAAGTCACAAACCAATAAGATGGGGAATAGAAATACCACTACTGGCGGAAGTACAAGTGACATACTCAGGTAAACTACCCTGCTAGCTTCCCGCGTCCAGCCATTCCTTCTTTCCAGTCTTTCTATCTCTTCTTCAAATTCCTTTTCTCCAATTGCTTTCCCGGTTAGTCCAAATACTAATGCGCCAATCCAACCTTTAACAAGCCTCAGCATCTCATTCAAAATTATTTTTCCTACTAAGTATGCAGTATTAATGGCTCTATTACTTACTATTGATTCTTTTAGATTTGTAATAAAACTTCCATTTATTTTTCTGAGCAGAACTTCACTTAATATTTCTTTTGCCAATTCTATGGCTTTTGAGGATGTCTGTTCCCTGTACCCCCGAATTTCACTCAGCTGACCAAGTGTGTGTACTATTTCGTCTTTTTGGTATTTTTCTACTATTGCCAGAGCTCTGCCTTTTTGGTTTGGTTTATAAGAAACAGCACCCATAATCGTCTCTAGTAGTGATGCCATTTGCACTGCACCCGATTCCTTGTGGTTTAATCCAATTGCTCTTCTAAGGTTCATTTAGATCTACTCAAAATTCATCCTTGCGAACTTAATGAAAGTAGGATCATCCTTTTTCTCATCAACAATGGCAATTACCAGTTCCTTCCTTAAACGACCTGCAAATTCTAATGATGGAACCAGCTTTTCCGGGCTTCCTTGCCAGTCTTTTTTTGCAACTTCAATCAGATAATATGTCTTATCCTCACCCGGCCGGTATCCTTTGCGGTGCAGCCGCAAAAACGGGCTTCCATCCAAACTCGGCCTGACGATGTATCCCCGGTCGCGCAAATACTTGATTATGAAATATTTTTCGTTTGCAAGTTTGTCTTTCTTCTCTGCCATCTTCATTATTTCTTCTTTTTTGAGAGGCAAAACCCCCCGGTCTGCAAAATACGCCCCTTCGAGGAGTGTCAGTTTGGTTTCTTCAGTTTCCTCTACACCTGCCCCAAGGCTTCGTAGCTTGAGAATTAGTGCTTTTTCTTTTATAATAAGATAATTTTCGCTAATTTCAATATTATTGCCAGTACCATTCGCAGTTTTATCCTCGCTCTTGTTTTCACTCTTGTTTTTTGTTATTTTTTCCACCTGCTGCAATCTATTTTTCTAATTTATTTCTACAATTTATTGTTTCTTTTTGATCGCATTCAAAGTCATTTCAATATCACTCATGGCAGCATCTTTCAAATGAACTGCCATCTCCGTTCCCCCTGGAGTGTCAACTTTAAGATTTCCTAAACCAAATATCCTCTGAATTATTGTTTGTGTATAATTGGATTCAGTTACTTTGCTAAATGGAAGCACAGTCTTTTTCATTGTCGCTATTCCGGTAGTGTAGATTAATTCATTTTCATCAAGGGTTACTGTGTATGATTGGACCTGTGCGTATTTTATCGCACCGTAAATTACCCCGGCTCCGAATATTGCTCCTTCTATAGGAAGGAAAAAATCCCCTAGTATACCCTTTAAAAGAAATGTAAGAAAACCAAAAAATAAAACAAAAATCACTGCCTTTACCATGTGCACTATGTGGCTTGGGTGAAATGAATAAGTCATAGGTATTTTTCATAGCTCAAAGAGTATAAAAACCCTTATGAGGTAGAATAACCAACTGATCAAATGCTTATTATTTATACTGACGGCGCTTCACTTAACAACCCCGGTCCGATGGGTATCGGTGTAGTTGTTTATCGGGATGATATTGTAGTGGAAGAATTGAGCGAGTACATTGGTGTTGGCACAAACAATGTTGCCGAATACACCGCGGTAATCCGGGCTCTTGAAACTGTCCATGGTATGGGTGAATTAGAGGCGCACATAAAAAGCGACAGTCAGCTGCTTGTCCGGCAATTGAATAAGGAATATAAGGTCCGGGACCAGGAACTTCTTATGCTGCATAAAAAAGTTGAGAAGTTGTGCGCTGGCCTCAAAGTAACTTTCGAGCACATTCCAAGGGAACATAATAAGGAAGCAGACAAATTATCGAAAGAAGGCGCAGAAATAGGAAGGACGAAATAAGCAGAGCAAATAACTGTATTGATAGGAGATTGAATGAGAATATCCAACAATTTCGAGCTCGGTAAGCTGATGACATTCGAACTCAGCAAGGAAATTCCAATCCACAACTGGTTCTGGTACAAAGAAGGGTATGCGCCTGGAATTGTGGATTATGCGATCCATGATTCTCAGATGTCCGCTCCCAAAACCATACTCGATCCTTTCTGCGGAGTCGGTACTACCTTGCTCGCAGCAAAATCAAAAAAAATAGATTCAATAGGAATTGATGCATCCTCTCTCGCGTCCTTTATTTCACGAACAAAAACCAATGATTATGCTCCAGAGCATCTCCAGTTGCTTGAAGCGTTTTTAACAAAAATGTCTAATTTGCGTGAACTAGGCGATGATGTCCTGCGTAAAGTGCCCTGGGAATTCGAACTGTTTGACCCGCGTGCTGCTTTTCCAAGAAGAAACTACAATGACCTGCTGACTCTGCGACTTGCGATTGAACAGGAAACGGACGATTCGGTTCGGGATCTTCTTTTGCTTGCCCTTTTGTCAGTAATTCCCCAATCAAGCATTATACTCAAAGATGGCGGGGTGTTGAAAATTGACCGGAGCAAAAGAGCAATGCCTGCAAAGGAGATTTTCAGAAGAAAACTAAAGAACATGATAAAAGATCTTAAGGAAAATTCTGCTTCAGGGGTTGTTGGCCATTGCCCGCAAGTATTTGTTGGTGATGCGCGGGCACTTGATCTGATGACTGAAACTATTGACTTAGTTGTCACCTCTCCGCCCTATCTGAACAATATTGACTATTCAAAAATTTATGGGTTAGAACTGAGCTTGCTTAGCATGAGCAAATCCGAAGCTGAGCAAGTCCGCATGCGCGCCCTTCGCTCATTTATCGGAAAGAAGATGAAGGTTGATGGCATGCCTCCTGAAGTTGGCGAAATAGGTTTCCGCATACCAATTATAGGAACTTATTTCCGCGACATGGAAGCGGCAATGTACGAAATGCACAGGACGCTTGTCCATGGCGGTACCGCCTATGTTGTAGTGTCCAACTCAGTAATCCACCAGACCCATGTTCTTGTTGATGAAGTTCTCGGCGAAATCGGCGAAAGGATCGGATTTAGCGATTGTGAAATTATTGTTGGAGCAGAAAGAATTGCGGATGTTAAACCGCAAAAAGTAAAAACCAGGGAGAGTATTGTTAAATTAAGGAAATAGTTTGGTGATTTGTTGATTTATCGCTACAAGGAATTTATCCCAAAACTTTCGAAAGATTGTTTTGTTGCCCCGAGCGCAGACATTATTGGTAATGTTTTTATCGAAAGCGGCTCTAGCGTTTGGTTTAATGCGACTATTAGGGGTGATTCCAACAAAATCAAAATCGGCAAAAACGTAAGCATCCAGGATAACTGTGTTGTTCATACCGACAGCGACCATCCTACTGAAATTTCAGATGATGTAGTTGTTGGCCATAAGGCATTGGTCCATGGAGCAAAAGTCGGTTCAAACACAATTATCGGAATGGGCGCGATTCTCCTTTCTGGTTCGGTTGTAGGCAGCAATTGCATAATCGGTGCTGGCAGCGTAGTTACTGAAGGCACAGAAATTCCAGACAATTCGATCGCTATCGGAATTCCTGCAAAAGTTGTAAAACAAGTCAGCGAGCAGCATATTGAGAGAATAAAAAAGAATGTTAAGGAATATGCAGAACTGAATGAGCTCTATCTTAACAAGCATAATCTCGAAAAGATTTAAAGAGACTTTAAGATAGTTAAGAGATTTAGCAACGTATTTTAACACTTTTTATTCCAATTTAATTAGTGGAACAACCTCAAAGAGCAAAAAAGGCACAACGATCAGTATATGCCGGCTTTGTCATTCAAGGGCAGAGCTGGAAAACACCTGCTTTTGAGGCGTTTCGGTTTCATGCATCACTAGTACTCATGCCAAAACCCCCAAGTTCCCGAAAGATTTTGCTGCGCTTCATATGAAAGCAATTTTTCAAGCCCGCAAATTAGTATATGGAATCGAATATGCTGCTAACAAAAAGGCAAGTCCCGCAATTGAGAGGATTGTTGTTTTGAGCCTCGACTCTCTTTCCCTTCCCCCGTTCTCACGAGTTTTATTGAAAAAAGGCCGAGAATACTGCCGGCTTAAGCCGAGCAGTTGAATCGGCATAAATTCTTTTTCTTTAGCTTCAAAAACTAAGCCAATAGCGGCAGCGCCGCAAAGCGGCGCCGGGTCTTCCAAGAGAAGACGCT
>JACRGB010000043.1 GCA_016212505.1 Microcaldota archaeon | reverse complement strand
CACTACTGAGCAAAAATATTCCGGTAAAAATTAGATACTTAAGGGGAAAATCTGGCTTTTCCCCTTAACCCCTTACCATTTGTTGCGCTTTTACGACCCCACCTTAGAAAAGGTGGGGATTAGCGCGCAACCCGATTTATTATATTGGAAATTGTATAATTTCCAATGCAGACAAAATTTATGAAATTTTGTCCTTGTATGGAAAGGCATACTTTCCAAATAGGATGAATTTTCGCAAAAATTTGTCGTTCAATTTTCTTCTTTTTAGTAGGGTCATTTGTGGCTAGATGTTTAGCCTAACCTTGTTAATTTCCCATCTTTTCTCGCCCGATCGAACATAAACCCGTTGAAAAGATAGCCAGCAACAAGCCACAGCGCACTTAGAAGAGCCAGAAGCGGAATGTTTGCGGTTACCGGGCTTACCATTGATTTAAGCAGATAAAATGCCTGGGTACTTGGTAGAAGGTTGATATAAGGGAGCATAAATGCCGGATAAACCGCTTCAACCGAAAAATAAACCCCGGACAAAAGGACAATAACATCTGGCCAGATAAATGCAAGGTTGAATGCCTCATCTTTCATATAGTAACCTAACCCCAGGGTAACGAGCCCCATCGAAAAGCCAATGGTGGCGAAGAAGAACATTGCAATTGCAAATGTCAGCCAGTCACCAATGACAAAACCATAGAGCAGATAGGTTGCAATAACATAAATGAAAATAACTGCAATAGATTTTATGACTCCACTAACTGCACTACCCAAAGCAAATTCAAGACGGGTTATTGGTGAAACCATCAGATGGGGAAGCGCCTTAGACCAGTGTTCTTCAACAAATGAATTGACCACTTCAAGGTTCAGGAAATAAATCACACGCCAGCCCATCATCCCGAGGATTATGATTTCCAGATAAACTTTTTCTGCTTTAAGATAGCTAACAAAAAAAGTCAGCGTGAATAAAAAAATAAGTGGCCAGATGAGTACGTCAGAGAGCCTGAAGGGGTTCCTTTTCAAAGTATTCATGCTCTTGTAGACCTGTGAATAAATGTGAGATAGGAATTCAGCCATCATTTTCACCTTTATTTTCACTTTTGCCATAGGCATTGGTTTTGCTGGTTTTGATGAGTTTGATGGTCTTATTAGTTTTATTGCCCTTATTGTTGTCGATATTGTTGATTAGTTTTAGGTACGTTTCCTCAAGCGTTGGCTCAAGCGCAGTAATATTGTAAACCTCAGCTTTTAGCGAAGAAAGCGCTTTTAGAATGTCATTCATCCGGTTGTAGTTGTCAACTGAAACCAAAACTATGCCTTTATCCTTTAGGCTGGCAGATGCGCCTTTGATTTTAGAGAGAAGTTTTAAGACTTCTGCTGAATCTGAGCAATTTATTTCAATAATTTTTTCACTAATTCTAATTATTTGATCCTTGAGCTGCCCGGGCGTTCCTATATTTACAATTTTTCCTTTGTTTATGAAAGCGATACGGTCGCAGAGTTCATCCGCCTCAAACATATTATGGGTGGTTAGTAAAATCGTTCTGCCGGAAGTTCTAAGGTTTCTTATTATATTGCGGATGTTTATTGCGGATTCAACGTCCAAACCAACAGTTGGCTCATCCAATATGAGCACTTTAGGATCATTCAGGAGGGCCTTTGCAATTAGGAACCTTTGACGAAGCCCTGCAGAAAGCTCGTCTGCTTCTGTTTTTCTTGAGTCCTCCAGGTTTGCCAGTTTTATTGCCCAGTCTATTTTTTCTTTTGGATTTTGTACATTATAAAGAAGGCAATAGTACATCAGAGCCTCCTCAAGTGAAAGCGCGAACAAGGTGCCGGTAAAACCAGATACGACATTTATCACTTTCTGGATCTTTTTTATTTCTTTTAGGCAATCCATATCAAGAATTTGGACTTTCCCGCCGTCTGGAATAAGTATGCCGCATAGTACGCTTATCAGGGAGGTCTTGCCAGCCCCATTTGGACCAAGCAATCCAAAAATTTCGCCCGTCTTTACGCTGATGCTCACATTATCAAGAGCTTTTATGGTTTCATCAGCACTTTTGTATGTTTTTGAGACGTTTTCCACAATTATTGCATCGGGCATGAAAATCATCTTTATTCATCTTTATTTTTCAAAATATAAACCCTGTAGTTTTTTAACATAAATAGTATTCTTGAATCCTGCCTTTAGCAATCTGCCTATAACTTCTTCCTCTATTGACCTGCCGCCTTTAGTCCCTACTGAGCCAACATAATGGAAAATTTTTGCGCCTTTTTTGCAAACCCTATGGAGATTTTGGTAAAATTCATTTGAATATAATTCATCTGCATGTGAAAATCTTGGCGGATCGTGAATTACAAAATCAAATGAGTTATCCGCAATTGATTTTATGAATTTAAAACTATCTTGATTAATTATTTCGATTTTTTTATTTGTAAATAATTGTTCGCTGTATGGATTGTACTTTGCCAAAGTAATTACAGCTTGTGAGATTTCGCTGCTCGTAACAGATGCAACAGAAGGCCTAGTGGAAACTTCAATTGCAGTGTAACCAAGCCCCATGCAGCTGTCGAATACATGAAACTTGCCTTTATTCTGAATCTTTAGTCCATCAACTACTTCTTTCGCATAATCTAATGGGGTTTTGAAGTCTCTGACTAGTTGCATCCTAAGCCCGTCAACTTCCAGAATTGGAATGCCGTTGTAGAGGCGAAGTTTGTAGTAGTGCTGATCAAAAAGATCGAGCCTACTGATGGTGCCATCTAGCCGCTGGACAAAGAGAAAATTTTCCTCAAGGTCTGTAAGGTAGGTGAGGGAGCCATCGCTGCTTTTTTTATAGAATTTTAGTTTTGGCTCTTTGTTTCTTGATTCTTTTGGATTGACCATTCGTAAATGTTCGAAGATTACTATTTTAATGCCAATCTTGCAATAGATTTTGTTGGGTTACTATGAAAAAAGTCTACATCGAGACCTACGGCTGCACATTAAATCAGGCTGATTCTGACATAATGAAAGGAGTCCTCAAGCAGCAAGGCTATGAGATTACGGAAAAAGAAGAAGAATCAGATGCCATCATAGTCAATACCTGCACGGTCAAAGGTGCAACAGAAAACAAGATATTTGCAAGGATGAAAGAGCTCCAAAAACAAGGCAAAAAGTTTGTTGTTGCTGGCTGTATGAGCGCAAATGAGCCAAAAATCAGGAAATACATATCAAATGCGCCAATTGTCGGAACCGGCGCGCTCGGAAAAATTGGCGATGCAGTAACTAGATCTCTTGGCACTAGTAATAGCAGGGAACAAATTACGTTCAAAAACTACGAATCTAAAGATACGCTTGCTCGGGTTCTTACTGCACCCATATTGAGGATTCCGATTAATGATGGCTGTACAAGCAATTGTTATTTTTGCCAGACAAAAATAGCCCGGCCTTACCTAAAAAGTTACTCTCCCAAAACGATTTCCAAATGGATTAACGATGGAATTGCCAATGGTGCTCGTGAGGTTCAGCTAACCAGCATGGATTCCGGAGCTTACGGAATCGACATCAAGAGTAACCTGGTAAACTTGATGAAGTTAGTGTGCGATGATGATAGCGATGACCGAAAAAATATATCAGATCAAGAATTTCTGATCAGATTAGGAATGATCAACCCAAATCACGCAGTGCGGCTCAAGAAAGGCCTGATCGAGGTCCTGAAAAACAAAAAAATGTACAAATTCATCCATATTCCGGTCCAAAGCGGAAGCGAAAAAGTTTGTGGAGATATGAATCGGGACCACTCGGTAGCGGATTTTGTTGAATTGGTTGAATCGCTTCGGACGGAAATACCGGAAATAACCCTTTCAACGGACATTATTGTTGGATATCCTACGGAAACTACAGAAGATTATGCCCAGACGAACCGGCTTCTTGAAGAGTTGAAACTAGATATCGTAAATGTTTCCAAATTTTCGCCCAGACCAGGGACAAAAGCAAAAGAAATGAAAGCTCTGGATAATCTGGTGGTAAAAGGGAGAAGTACAGAAACCAGCGCCTTGGTAAAGAGAATTTCCGGGGAAATAAACAAAAAACTTCTGGGTAGAACCTATCGCGTGCTAATTACTGAGAAGGACGAAGGTACTGAAGATTACAAAGGAAGGAACATCAACTACAAACAACTGGTAGTCAAGGATTATGAGGGAAAATTAGGAGAATTTTGTACTGCCAAAATTTACGATTCTAATCATGGGAGCCTGATTGGGAAAATTATTTAGAACGCATCCCGACTTTTGGGTGCTTTAATGTCGTTAAAAATGATAAAATATATAAACACTTTATAACAAAGGAAAATACGGGAAACAATGGTAAACTGCTCTAGAAGGTATTTCGTATTTGGAAGTGCGGCTGCATTGGCTAGCGGATGCCTTCCACGAGCAACCAGGCCAGATGCAATAAGCGGAGCTTCATCAGTAGCAGGGCTTTCTCTAAGGGATACAGTTGCAGTTGAATCCAGAGCACGCTTACGTTTAATGGAAAGGCTCAAGGGTGAGAACGAAGTTCCAGCAGAAGCATATGTTCCTCCGCAAAGTTTAGCCCGTACTTTTTGGGGGATTCGGTTCCGCGCGCCCATTATGAATGCTGCTGGCATGTTCCGATATGCCCAGTGCTACGATTTAGTAGCAAGGCAAGGTGCTGGAGCTTATATTGGAGGTACAGGCACACTGCACGCAAGGCCAGGCAATGATAAGCATGGAATCCATCTCCCTTTTGTAATTTATCCAGAATCAGGCTCTGCTTCCAACTGGTTCGGCCTTCCAAATGAGGGTGACGAAATAACCGCTCAGCGGATTCCAAAAATCGGCAGGATTGATGGATGCCCGATAGGATGGAGTGTCGGCGGGCCAAGCGGATTGGATGATCTGGTACGAAGCCTTATGATTTATGATGCTGCAGGGGTCTTGTTTCTGGAAATAAACGAAAGCTGCCCGAATACCCTCGACCATAAAATTAGGGAAAGCGAGTTTTATAGCAGATTAAAGTATATCAAAGAAAATTTCCTCGATCGGAGGTCAAGAAGAATTCCGGTGATAGTGAAGTTCTCAAATGATACACCAGTAGGGCAGGTCCACATCCTTATGGACATTTTATTTTCACTTGGGTATGATGGGGTAAATTTTGGAAATACTTCAACCAATTATGCAAAAATGAGGCAAACAATAGCGCCTGGCGAAAGGGCATTGTTTGATTATTATTCAACAAGTCCGGAGTTTGGCGTTGGTGGAGGGGTAAGTGGAAGGCCATTGAAATTGATTTCCCTTATGGTGGCAAGCGAAGCGGCACGATATCTCAAGGCCGGGCCGCCGCCACAGGAATTTCATGTTTCAAGGACAGGCGGGATAGATTGCTGGGAAGATGCCCAGACCTCCTTAGCCGCGGGAATATCATACGTCCAGTGGTTTACCGGATATTTTGAGCGGCTTCGCATTGATGGAAATAATGTTTATAGAAAAATGTTTGAAGGAGATAAAGCATGAATAACCAAAAAGTAAGCCAGGAAACTCTCCGTCTTGCAGAATATTACTTAGCCAAGCATTCGGTTCCGGATGAAAAATTTGGTTTCGGGCCATTTCTAGAGCGTGGAAAATATGAATTGTTCGCAGCAAGTGACAGCCATATAAATGGCTCGATTATCATACGAATAGTTTCAGGTATTTTATGGGAGTGCAGGGCAGTTGCCGAAAAAATACATGCTGATATTGCAACAAACGACCCATCTTTAGAGCCAAGAATAATGACAATTGAGAAGAATGGGTCAGTTCACAATAATGTAATTATAAAAGATCCTGAAAGTGGGGGGAGAATCCGGATAGATGCAAGCCCCTGGAGCCGTTCTTTGGGCATGGAAGAGGTTGGAGTAGATACCACCTCTGATTCAAACCCGCATAGTTTTCCAATCTGTAAAACTGGGGGAATGCCGTTTTCAGTAAAAACAGTTGAAGAAGGAATAATATCCTCATATTTGCTTGGGGATTTGCCAAGAGTTAGGGTGCTTGAAAGGCTTATTACACAAAAAAGAGATATAACCTTACCAGAATATCGCTTCATCTTATATTTAACTCATTCAAAGGATTTTTTTTCAGATGGATTAAAATCAGCAGATTTTTTCTTAAATGTTGCAGACGCTATATCGCTTCAAATTGCTCTCCGGGAAGGAGCTACTTTTGAAGAACTGCTAGATTTTGGAATTATTGAAACTGGGCTAGCATTTGCGATTAATGAGGATTTAGTTGAGGTTCAGGTTCGCTCAATCCGAAGTCTATCAATCGCAGCAGCAACAGCAGGAGTTGAAGAACTTTGTTTAGAGTATATAAGCAACATTCCAAGACTTATGAAAGTTTTAAGAAAAGCAAAAACAAGAATAAATCTTGAAAACAAAGAAGGAACGGTAAATGTAAAAAGCGGACTAATTACAAGAAATGGCGAAATAGGAGATAGAGATAGATCCGGGGAAAGACTACTAATCAGAAGATTGGATGAAATGATTGCGACCAGATCTGGCACAAGAATAGCAGAAACGCCCAACGTAAGAAAAGTTCGGCGAAGTTAACTTCTCAAAACTCGACAGAATCCTGCCCCATAAAATCTTGCAGAACCTTTGGAATAACAACTGTTTTCTTATCTTCCTGATAGTTTTCCAAAATCGCAATCATTGTCCTTCCAACAGCCAACCCGCTGCCGTTTAAGGTATGGACAAATTGCATCCCTTCTTTGCTTCGGTAGCGGATATTAGCCCGCCTTGCTTGGAAATCAGTACAGTTTGAGCAGGATGAAATTTCCCGATATTTATCCTGGCTTGGTATCCAGACTTCGAGGTCATAGGTTTTTGCACTTGCAAAACCCATATCTCCGGTGCATAACTCAATAACACGGTATGGTAACTCAAGAAGCTGCAAAATTCGCTCGGCATCTTTGGTGAGCGACTCCAGTTCCTTAAAGCTGTTTTCAGGCGTAGTGAATTTGACCAGCTCCACCTTATCGAACTGGTGCTGGCGGATAAGGCCCCTTATGTCCTTGCCATAAGCGCCAGCTTCCCGCCTAAATGAAGGGGTGTATGCAGTGAGTTTTGTTGGTAAGCTTTTTTCTTCTAAAACTTCTCCTGCATAAAGGTTAGTTACTGGAACTTCTGCAGTGGGAATAAGCCAAAGATCATCCTGGGTCTTATAAAGTTCATCATGGAATTTTGGCAATTGACCTGTTCCGGTCATTGTTTTAGTATTAACTAGGTAAGGGGGTGCGACCTCTTTGTAGCCGTGGGTGGTATGGACAGACAGCATAAAATTGACTAAAGCCCGCTGGAGCTTTGCGAGCGGACCATAAAGAACACTAAATCGGTGTTCGGCTAATTTTACTCCCCGCTCAAAATCAATCAAACCACTTTTTTCTCCCAGATCGTGGTGGTCGAGAACATCCTTTGATCCTTTTACGATCTTGCCCCATTTTCGAATTTCGGGATTATCTTTCTCTTCCTTTCCAACCGGAACTGACCCATCTGGAATATTTGGAATGAGTAAAAGTTCGCCTTTCATCTGATCCTCTAATGCTGCAGTTTCAACAGAAGTTTCCTTTATCCTAAGTGCAACTTCGCCAGATCTTTTTATTTCACTTTCAGCTGGTTTGCCTTTCTTCTTATTTTCGTTAATGGTCATGCTAAGCTTGTTTCGCTCAGCCCGGAGAAGCTCCTCTTCCTTTTTTATCTCCCGCCATTCCTTATCGATTGTCTTTATTTTTTTCATTAATTCAAATAAGTCAAGGCCTGCATTTCGCTTGGTTAGTGCATCTTCTAAGATCTGGGGGTTTTCTCTAACTATCTTTATGTCGATCATAAGTCTCAATCTCTGTTATTATTGATAAGGATAAGGAATAAAAAAGAGAGTATAGGGGCCAATAATCACTTGAGCAAAGATTGCAATTTCGCAACAGCATCAGTAAGCTTGCCCTGCTGGTTTGTTATTATGACTGCCGGAGCGCCAGTAAAAGCTGAATAAGCAGCCAAATAGGATTTGTTCATCTGATCATGCAAAGCAACATCATCCACATCGCGCTTTCTGCTTGGATCAGCCTGCCTTCGCAATGCAACTTCCTCAACATTTGCAGTAATAAGTACGAGCGCATCAACCTTTATCTGTTTCAGGAGCTCGAACGGAAGTCCGGGAAAATATCCATTTGGAGTTGCAACCGAGCAATGGGTATCCAGAATGAACTTGCCTTTTTCCTTTGCAAGGGCCTTAGCCACGAGTTTTTGGGCTAATTTTTGCTTTTCAATCGGTAATTTGCGCATTTCATCGCGGTCTTTAATGCCAAATTTCTCTTTTTCTATTTCGAGCATTAAGTCTCCATAGTTTTGGATTTTATAATCGAACCCAGAGGCGTTCTTAAGGCTATTAAGTACAGAAGATTTGCCAGCCCCAGGAAGTCCCATCACAATAATCATGGTTTAGTTTCACCTATCGCTTACGGCTCGCGATTATTTAAGGTTTTATTTATTCTCCGCCAACCATTTTTCCAAATGCCGGATAAAGGTCAAATGCGTTCATCTGCTCTAACTGCTCGTACATTCTTGCTAAGATACCGACAGTAAGTAAAATACCGGTTCCAGTACCTAAAGCACCGGTAAGATCAGCTAAACCAGCCAAAATGCCTACAGAAAATGAACCAACAATAGTAAGAGGCAGGATGTGTTTGTTTAGGATGGTTTCGAGCATTCTCGGATCTCTTCTAAATCCTGGTATTTGCATGCCTGCATCAGTAAGTTGGCCGGCAACAGATTTTGCATCCATATTAGAGATATCTACCCAGAAGAGGCCGAAAAGGACTGAAACTAGCGAAAGAAGGATGACATAAACAATAGCATGAAGCCATTCCGGAAGATGGAAGATCGGGGTTACTCCAGAAGAAAGGAAATTCCAGTGCTCTTGGGTGGTTCGGCCGGCACCGTAAACCGGGGTAAAGAAATAAAGCAGGCCATCCCTGAGGCGGCCCTGATTATCAACATATCCGATTAATGGGAAGACACCGTCCTTGTCCATTGAATAACCGCTTGTTATATCAGGCAGTTTTGCCGCCCCCTTATCAGTCCAGAATTGGGAAGTAAGGGCAGCACCTGCGAACAATTGCACATTGATTATTAGAGCGCTTGCAAAAATAACTGGTATGTTGGATACGTAAAAGTATTTGAGAGGAAGTTTTGGTACAATGCCCCGTACACGTTCAAATGCGATTGGGATCTCAACTTTTAGCGACTCCGCATATACCACTACCAAAAATACCAGGATAGTAAAACCAAACGGCAGAAGTGCCAAAATGGCGTTAGGTAGTGCTTCAGCACCGCCCGAGGACATTATCGCAGTGACACCGGAATCCGGGGCAAATAAAAGCTGGACTACGCCAGTAAATACTGCAAATGCAACACCAGCTGCGATAAATAAGCTGATGCCGCTTCCAAGGCCGTATTTGGTTACTAATTCGTCAAGATAAAGGATCGCAACTGAACCTAAGGCAATTTGTATGACGACCAAAGCCATAACTATGGTTGGATCAAGGCCAGGAATGACTGCAAGCAGCACTCTGCTCGTTAATACAAAAATAAAACCTTCGATAAGTGCTAGAATTAATGCAAGAACCTTTTGGGATTCGAGGAATTTCTTCTTGTCTTTAGGATCTTTCATATCGACTTTGAAAATGCCTGCTCCAGCAAATAACTGGAGAAAAATAGAGGCAAGGACTATTGGGCCGATTCCTGCGGTGAGCAAGCTTCCTATTTTACTTGCGGTTATTGTCTGAAGAAAATCAACACCTGCAAACTTGCTTGAAACCCCAAATGCGGTGGTTTCGTACATCATAAAGAACAAGATAAGTGCGATTCCGGTCCAGATGAGTTTTTCTTTGGTTCCGGTTTTTTGTTCAGGGTCCTTTATTTCAGGAAGGTATTTTGCAACTGCGGATAAAATTTCAAGTACGCCCATTTTCAACCTCTATGAATAATTCTGTAAATTCTATTTTATTATTTAACAGTTATAGCCGCCGCAATAAAAAATGCGGCGTCGCTAGCAAACCACGCTGAGGTTAGCATCGGCAAAACCTGTTGCATTACTTTCGTGGTTTGCTATAGGTAGAACAAAGCTTAGGGATAGAATGTATTTAAACGTTTCTACTAAGATGAACGCTATCGGTTCAATTTAACCCGCTTTCGGCACGTTTGCAGTTTTTGGTTGAGGTGCTTTTGGAGCTTTTTCTCGAGGTGCCTTTCCTTCGATCTTCGTTATCGATCCGCCGCATTCCTTAAGCTTCTTTTCAACGTTCTTGCTCCAGGCTGCAGCGGTTATTTCAACCGGTGATTTGATTGTTCCAGTTGCAAGGATCTTGCCGTCAAAGTGGAAATGGAACTTTCCGCCCTTTTTCTCGAGTTTTTCCAGTCTTGCCTGCTGGTCGATTTCGAAAAGATGGGCAACTTTCATTTCTGGCGCCTTATTTGGCCTGGCAAAACCGAACTTGCCAAAGTGGTGCTTATCATTCACCATGGCCCAGCTCCATTTGTGCTTGTCAATTCCAGCCATACCGCGTCCACCGCGGTTACCGCTGCCTCTTCTGTTTTTTACATTGCCACGGCCGTGAGATCGGTGGCCAAGATAACCTTTTTTCTGACCTTCTTTTCTTTTAGTCATAAATATTCACCTGTGATTATTTTCATGTTGGATACACTTCACACAAATCTTACATCATCCTTTTGAGCAATACATTAATATCTTCTGCGCGCATACCCAAATCTCCCCGTGGGTATGGCAGTTTAATGTTCTTGAATCCTTTTGAAGGAGGACTTAATCTGAACACCGGATCTGCAAATTCAGCAGTTTTTTTACCGCCAAATATTTCTTTCGCAGCTTTTTTGAGTTCTGCTTCTTTCATTGAATCCCGAAGAGAAACGCTTCCCTTTGATCCTCTTTTGTAAAGCATTTTGTAAACTGTTTCCTCATTAACAGGGCCAAAGGTTACGTAGTCCTTAATGACCAGGAGCATTCCACGATTTTGTGGGGTATCCTCTATGAACACACAATTGTTTGGCTTTGCTAATTTAATCAATTCCAGTGTCTTATTGATCCTTGGATTGATCTTGGCTATTCCTCTTACGCGTACTACTGCAAGTTTCATGAACATCTCCTCATTATTCTCATTTGTTTTCTCATCTGATATCAAATATCAATCAAACATTATTTGTTTTATTATTCTGCCCTCGGCTTCAATAAATTAATATGATCTAATGACCGGACAGTTGCGACAGCCATATCATAAACATTTCTTCCGCCTTGTGTGGAGCTCCAGACATCTTTTACTCCGGCCATCTTCAATACTTTCTTAACTACATCATTTGCAGCTAAGCCCAGTCCGCGCGGGGCGGGCTGTAAAACAACTGATGTGCTTCCCTGCTTACCTAGGGTTTTCTGGGTAACAGAGTGCTTAACATGGCACTTGCATTCCCAGCTCCCACATCCCATTGGAACGGAGATCATGTGCTTTTTTGCATCGCGAATAGCGTAATCCATAGCAGGTTTTAGTTCGTCGCTTTTTCCAACGCCGATTCCTACATGGCCTTTTCGGTCTCCTATAACTACAACAACCCGGAATTTCATTCTTTTTCCGTTCTCAGTTACTCTTTGAGTAGTTTTTACCAGTAATGTTTCTGATTCCATATCAGGAAGTAAAACATCGACTAATTCGGATTCGAGTATCGGCCTGCCACTGTCGAAAATCTGCTCCAGGGTAGTGATTTCGCCGGCCTTAACTTTCATGCCGATCGAGGTTTTTGGAGTCCACAAATCCTTGTTGGTTGTTCTTACTTTTTCAGCCATAAGTATATCACCTTGAGTTGGGTTTATTCTTATTCATCTCATCTACAAATTCATCCTGCAATTATTTTGCTCTTCACCTGCTCAAAGAGAGATTTTACTTTCTCCGGGGGGTTCGTTAATTTTTTCTCTGGAACCATCTCGTTGCCAAAGGTTGTTTTTAGGCCAGAATCTGCAACACCTTTTAGGGCTGCATAGAGCACGGAACCTTTGGATGATGGGTACATGCCCATATCAAATACGAATTCCTTAACGCCCTTTTTGTGGGCCATTTTTCCTGCGAGTAAGCCTGTTAGGTATGCAGTCCACACATTTCTTTTTGAAGGCCATTTGTAAGATTTAACCAGGTGCTGCCCGTTCACAGTCAGAAGGGTTTTATCCCCTTTTGGCTCGAACTCAATAAACTGGATAAGCACGGTCTTGTTTGACCTTCTTACAACCATTCTCGTTTTTCCGCTTTTAACAAGCGCTAATCGTTTGGCAAAATTTGTCTTGCCTTCCCTGCGCCTTCGGAAATGAACGAGATACTTTGGTCCTTTTGCGATAGTCATACTTACATTTCACCTGCTTTTTCACTGTGTCTTCCTTCCTGAGGATTATGGTGCGGTGCCTGATTTTTTGGCGCTTCTGCACTATGCTTGGTCTGCTCAGGATTACGCTTTGGTTGCTCAATTTTCGATTCTGGTTGAGCTCCTTTATCCTGCGATTTTGGCTTTTCTGTTTTTGGTTTTTCAGATTTTGATTGTTTATTTGCCGATTTATCCTGGGCTTTCTTTGGAGCAGGTTTGGGCTTGCTAATTTTCTTGAATTCCGCTTTCGGCATAACAAAGTCCTTGCCAAGAAGCCCTGCATCCTGCAGGTAAGCAACAATTGCACGCTTATTCCTGAAAAGGCCGCTTTTAATTTTTCTGTACAATGCCCATTTCTGGTCTTTCTTAAGTGCGCCTGAAGATAGGAGCATTTGGAGAAGCTTTCTTTGAGCACGTACTTTTTGCATCCAGGAATCTTTTTGTGGGATAGTCGTTCCTCTTCGGTGGCCTTCCCCACGCCTTTCTTTTTTTGGCGCACTCGCCCGACCGGGTGCGTTTATTTTCTTGATCATGCCCTTCTCTATGAATTGTTTTATATCTGCCCTTGTCTGGGCACCGCGTATTTCATTTACGCTCTGGGGATCAACCCAGATCTTGTTCCTGCCGACATTTAAGATGTCGCCGGCCAACCTTTTTACAGTGGAAAATATCATACTTTTGCACCAGCCTTTTTGTTATCCGGTTTGCTATCTATTTTGCCATCCATTTTTTTCGTTGTATTGGAATCCTTAGATTCCAATGCCGAAAAATTCTTTGCAGAATTTTTCGCAGCCATAAATTCTTTTTTGGCTACAAATTTGCCTGCTGATTGGGCAGTTCCGCTTTCTTTGGCTTTTGTAGCATTAACGATTCTCAGATTCATCGATTTTGCCTTTTCTTCCATTATTTTTCTTTTCTTGGCGCCAATAGTTGAAGATAGCCTCGCGACTGAATCTTTTCCGGAAACGCCTTCGAGCTCAGCCATATTATGAACTAAAACTTCTTTCTTTCCAGAGGGGTGCAATCCGCGAATTGCTTCGGGGTTTCGGTAACCTACGGTAGGCATGGCACCGGTCCATTTGAATTTCATCCTCTTCTTATTGTGAGTCCCTCTTGGCCTTCTCCATCTTGCCTTTACGCTTTTGAAGAACCCCAGATTGGGAACATTAAACTTTGGTTTTTTCTTTTTAGTGACCATTTTATCATTCACCCTCAACTTCAAAAATGCCATCCTGGAATACTCTTCCGTCTTTTTCCTTTATCCGCATTGCAGTTCGTATGTTTGCCAATGTTTGGCCTACTGCTTCCTTGTCCGGGCCCGAGATCGTGACGTTCTGGCCTTTTGCCTCTACTTTGGTATTCCCGATAATCACTGTTTTTCTTGCCATTTTTTCGCCAAGGAAATTTTTCACAGTTAAATCTTTTCCTTTTACTTCAATGGTAATTGGGAAGTGCGCATAGAGCAATTTGAGGTTTTTCTTATAGCCGGATTTTGCGCCATGGACCATATTTGTCAAAATGGCTTCAACGGTATTTGCAAGCGCTTTGTCTGCACTACTTATCTCGATTTTTTTGCCTTCGACTTTTACTGACACGAGCGGGGAAAGTATTTTCTTGACTTCGCCGCCAGGACCCTTGGCAGTAACGGTTGTGCCATTTACCTGAACATTGACCCCGTCAGTTATTTCTACCATCATTATTCACCTAATAAACGTAACAAAGAAGCCTTCCGCCGATTCGCTTCTTTTCGGCATCCTGATTTGTCATAATTCCGCTCGGAGTGGAAACTATCAAAAGCCCTACACCGAATCCTGGAATGAATTGTTGTTCCTTTTTTGCCCAATCGTGCCTCTTTACCGGCATTCTTGGCTTGATTACGCCACAATCATTAATTCTGCCATCAAGCTGGATTTCGAAAAATCCGCCCCGGCCATTATCGACTTTTTTGTATTCCTTAAGGTATTTGTGGTCTTTCAGAACCTTGAGAATTTCACCAATAAGGCTGGTTGCCTTAATAGTACAGCTATTCTGTCCAACTATTTCGTGAGTTTTTATCGTGTTAAGCGCGTCAGCTAAGTGATCTGTCATTAATTCAACCTCCATATTTTCTGAAACCTATGCTCTCAGCCATTTCCCTGAAGCAGCGCCTGCATACAAAAAGACCGTATTTCCTGATAAGGCCTCTTGCATTACCGCAATTTCTGCAGAGTCTTTTTCCTTTTCCTTTATATTTTTCTTCAGTTGAGAGCTTCATAAACATCACTTGATTGTAAATTACTCAATTTTTGCATTGAAGTTCTTGACCATAAAATCCATTCCTTCTTCTTTTGTTATCTTGTGCGATTTGCCGATTTTTGAATTTTTGAATCTCCTAAGAGCCACCCTTTTACCGGACCGGGCTAGAGTAACACACACATCAAAACCGAACATGCCGATTGTAGGATCATATTTTGCCCCTGGAAAATCTATGTATTCTGGGACTCCGAATGAAATATTTCCTTCTTTATCAAAGTTGCTCTGGCCAAGGGGCCTTCGTCTTGCGGTAAGCGCTTTTTCAACAAACCCTTTGGTGTCTTTTCCTCTTATAGTTACTTTGACGCCTATCGGAAGGCCTTTTCTTAGTTTGAAAACAGGGTCTCTTTTTCGTGCCAGTGTCTCTAGAGGCTTACGGTTTCCGGTGAGCTTGCTGATAAGATTTTTAGCGTGCTCCAATCTTTCCCCTGGTGAACCTACACCAATGTTGACGGTGATTTTTTCTATGAAGATTTCCTTCATGCTGTTTTCTTTCGTGTTAGCGGAATTTGAATTGTCCATTTTTTCACCTTAAATTATTGCTTTATCGAATCATCAACCACGAAAAGGTAATTGGCAATTGTAATGAAATCACCGTCTTTATGGTTTACTAAAGCCTCTGAGGGCTTTCCTCCTTTTCGTTCAGTTAATTCTTTTAATGTAACGATTGAACCTACGTGTTTTCCTTCCCAGACCAGGCATAGGGAACCTTTGCCCCGCTTAAGATGCTTCTTTATCTGGGTTTTTGGAAGAGAAATGATTACCGAGTCACCGACATTAACATTATTGTCGGCAATCATAGTCTTACCATCGTGGAATGATAATGCAATTTTTCCTCCCCGAACGGTCGTTTTTCCAGTAACGCGAAGTATTTTTGATGATGCTTCTTCCTTGCTGATTTCTTTTGGCACCAAACGACCTTTCCAATCAACAGAAAGCCGGTAATTTTTATCCAATTTTGCAAATGAAACAACATCCATCAGGCCAACAGGCAACCGGACGGATTTTTTTATCTTGCCATCTATGGTCACCAGACCGGCAGAAAGTATTTTTTGTGCTTCTTGGGCGGTTTTGGCAACCCTAAGAACATCCCTTAAAAGGACAGCCAGTGGCATTGAATATTTTCTTGAATGCGGGCCGGGAGATGGCCTGATCATCCATTTTTTTGCCTTCTTATCAGTAATAGGAACTGCCTTGGAAACTGCGATTCTTTTTATGTGTTTTGATAACCCTCTCTTGGCCATAAAGATTTACCTCATTTTTTGTTTCATTAAATTACTTTGAAGAATGTTTGTGCTCTCCATCATGTTTTTCATGATGTTTTTCAGATCCATGCTCAGAATGTTTTTTCTCATCGTGCTGCTCGTGCGTTGGATGTGGATGATCAGGGTGTTCGGTTTTGTGTTCAGGTTTATGTTCTGATTTGTGCTCATCCTTCTGTTCCGATTTATGCTCTTCCTGCTTTTCGTGAGAATGATGCACGTGTTCTGCATGTTCCTTTGATTCGTGTTTTGCTTCGTGCTTTACTTCATGCTTGGTTTCTTTTGCTTCGTTTTTTCCATTTGGTTCGGTTTTCTTCTCTTCTTTTGGTTTTTCCTTAATGAAAGCATCTTCCTTGAATATTTCTTTTCGTAGGTCAGTCGGCTCTAATTCAATGAGCAAAAGATTTGATGGCTCTAATGCAACCGGAACTTCTTTTCCTCTTGCGTTTTTTACCAAGACCGCGTCAGTGTAAATTTTTCTCCTATTGGTATTTACTCTTGTTACCCGGCCTTCTTTTCCCATACCTGGGCCGCGCAGGATCTTGACCTTATCGCTCTTATGGATAAGCACTGCCCTTTTCTTTGTTTTGAGTTTTGACCGCAAGGTTTTGGAAAGATGAACATGCAGCCTGCTCTTTCGCTGATGGAGCGGCTCCTTGTAGAACTTTTTTCTTTCACTATCGGATTTCATTAAATAACACCTGCTGAAATAGCTGCAACTTTCGGGAATCTTTCTGCGATTTCCCTTGCAACAACGCCTTTAATCTCAGTTCCTACTGGAAGGAGATCATCGTTGATGAGTACGCATGCATTATCTTCGAAAAATAATCTTGAGCCGTTTGCTCTTCGGTATTCTTTCTTTTGCCTGACTATAAGCGCCTTGACTACTTTTTTGATCATATCTGGCTTGCCTTTTTTTACCGAGCAGATTACAATATCGCCAATTCCGACTTTTGGATATCTTGCACGGGTTCCTTTGTACCGTACAGCACCAATGACATATATCATTTTGGCCCCGCTATTGTCGGAACATGGAATCATGCTCCCGGTTGTGAGTGTTTTTACGATATTGCTTGTTAGCCCTTTCATGAAGATCCACCTTTAACTGATTCACCTTGCACTATTTCAACTACAGTCCAGGCCTTTGTCTTGCTTAGCTTCCTTGTTTCGCTTAGCACAACAAAATCATTGACTTTTGCATTTAAGCAGGCCGGGTTATGCGCTGCAATTCTTGAAGTTCCTCTTGCCCACTTCTGGTATTTTGTAAAGAAATCAGTTATTGAACGCTCAACTACGACAGTGCGCTTTCCTTTGGTGCTAACTACTTTACCGCCAAGGGAACCTCCTCGTACTTTGACTCCGCCATGCTTGAAACATTTATTATCATCACATTTTTCTTCTGACATTTATCTTTCACCTTTCAATGAATTCTCTAAAATTCCATGAAATTAACTAAACACTAGTTCATTGATCAAACATTCTCGCTCCGAATAATTTGGCTTTGGAGCAAAATTGTAAATCACTAAAATAAATCTTTTCCTCTCGAAAAAGGTGTTTATTTAGCTAACAAACTATTCGTACAAACTAAATAAGTACGAGCAGAACTTTAATTAGGATACAAATATTTATAAAGGAGACGAAAGAGACTGCAACTTAGGTTCAGGATTCAGGTTGAATAACTGCCTTATACATGTTTTACAGAAGACATAATCAGATTGTGCTAGAAACAGCTTATAAAGACTTCTTTTACCAGTTTTAGCAACTATTTGCATGCTCTTGCCACTCTACGTATTGGGCTGTCAGAAGGAACCTCGCTGGTCTTGAGTTCAAAAGGAGCTTGATTTGCAATTAGCAAATTAAACCTAAATGAGTTTCTTGTAGTAAGACAAACATCAACTTTGCCACTTTGAACTAAAGAATCGATATCAGTCCCTTGCCTAGAAGTTGAAGCAGCAGCCAAACTAACGCTAGCTAAACCTAGTCCAAATAACAATGCTGCAGACCTAAATGATCGACGTTTTGGATTTGGATCCTTATTCATGATCCTAGGTACATTTGAACCCGTTAATAATACCAGTAACTCACCAAATAATAATACACGTTTAAAGCTTATAAATACTCGCTTTTAAACATTTTTAGCAACTTAATTTGATTTTTCATTACTTTCTCATTCTCTCGAGCCATTGCTCTAGTCTTGCATAAGAGTCACTAACCGACTGGTAGTCGGAAATAGCTCGGATCAAATTAACCAAAGGATGATCCAAAAGTGGGCCAAAATCAGCCTCCAAACGAGAGATAAAAGAAGAACCAATAGGTCGTCTACGATTTCCTCGCTCAGCAACTGCTAAAGATCCTATTTCAGCCCCGCTTAATTCTTCTGCAAAACGACTTTTGGCAGGAGATACGCAAACCCGCAAAGCCATAGGTGTGGATAGTCCTAAATCCGGAGGGGCTTTTGCACGATAGGAATCGATCCCATAGCCGGGCCTTCTTAATCTGGTTATGAAAAGATGATTCTCCAGCCTAGCTAATGCAGCAGGTGAAGTTGCTGAATAGATTTGAAACCTTAATGGTTCGCCATTACTTATGCGCAGTCCTTCTCCGTGAAATAAAATGTGACGTTTAAGTACTGCCATAAAAGAATAAATAATTTAGAACTTTTTTTATATGTTCGTATTTTTACAGGGTCAGTAACTAAACCTTCTTTGGTCTCTCGTGCGGCCTGAAAGTTATGCTGGCCCCATCAACATCGATTTTTTCTTTATTTCCGTTATTCTCGAGCGTAAAACGGAAAACAGAAGAAACTTTTGGGATTTTTATTTCACGATCAGGCTTGTCCTCCCTCTCGATAACAATTAGATTTTTTGTCTCGTCGACAATTATTCCTTTTATTCCAATCAGGTTACGTTGGGAGCTATTGACAATCTCTACGGGGAGACCAATGAAAGTGGAAAAAAGGAGGTTTTTGGAAGTGATCATTAGTTAAAATTGTATAAAAGGAAATAAAAGCGGTTGGTTATCATTCCCATCATTCATCAATACAGGTCGGGGGGTACATCTCCTTACCATCAAATGGAGGACTGGGCCCATACTGAACGAGTCCTTTTTTAGTGCAGTCTGGCTCAACCTGGGCTTCTATCATCGAACCACTAACGAAGAGTTCTTTGATTGCATAAGTAAAATCCTGAACCACATATTCGGGGTTTTGTACTGAAGACCATTCAATTTTTCGGCTCAGGGTAAATAGCTGGTCACTGTCGTTAATTCGGATAAAAAAGAAATCATTATCGCTGCTTACTACGTCAAAATTTTGGGCAGGAACGATGCCAAGATACCTGCCTCGATTGAGATTTGCAAAAACGGCAATTGCCTCGGAAATTACTTTGGGCAGGGCAGCTGCAAGTTCACCCGTACGGTCGGGAATCGGATAACTTTTACCAGGATGTTTTTCCATTAAGTTGGCTAAAGCTTTTTGGGCCAGTCTACTATCAGCATCCCATCGTTTGGTAGCTGCCACAATTTCTGCTTTGGTTTTTGGCGGAGGGGAAAACTTAATTGCCGGGCAGGCATTCCGTTCGAGCACTGGAGCTACTTTGCCCAGATTTAAGGGCACTTGGGAAAATTCAATGCGTAATGTTTCATTGTACCTTGGAGGAGTATAAACTAAAACAAGAGAGAGGGATACTCTTGAAATAATAGGTTTAGTTGTATCACCTTTTTCAAGATCATTTAGGGTAAATGACAGATTGGGAGTTCCGAAAGAAACACTGGATTTACTTCCAGAGTACCCGTTTTCATAGATACAGCTCATTTGAAGGGCTTGCATTTTGGGTTTTTGGGAAAGAAGTGATTTTGAGGAAACTTGCGGCTTTGGAATTTCTTCTGCATGGATTGGTCTTGGTGAAATAAAAAAACTACCAAACAAGGCTGCCATGCCAAAGGCTGCGCGGGAGAATCTAGAAGGACGAATTTTAGGTGTACTACCAGCAAAGAGAGACATAACTAAAACAATTAAGGAAAGAATTTAATAAATGTTGTAAAAACTGCTCTTTTAAGATTATTCTATCTTATTTCAATGCTTTCGCCTAAGTAGCCCAAAGATTTCAAAACATCAGCAACTCTTTTCTTATGGTCTCCCTGGAGGATTATTACGCCTTCTTTGGAAGTTCCACCGCAGGCAAGCTTGTGCTTTAGTTCTTTAGTAGTGTGTTCAAGCTGAGCCTTATCTATGCCTTCGACTATAGTAACAAGTTTTTTGAACTTTTTATTTGTCGTATAAACTTTTATCTTACTTACTCCCTGTTTGTCAAGGATCTCGCATACGCAAAGATCCATGAGCATTCCACATTTTGGACATTTATCCAATACATTCACCTGTCTTTAGTTACGGATCAGTTCTTTTTAACTGTTTTGCTAACGTTTTTAGATTGATTAGGAGCTTTGAGGCTCTGGGTAGGGGCGGTTTTTGGATATTTTCCTTGGGCAGTCTTTAACCTTGCTATGCTTTTTTTGACCGATTTGACCTTTGCTGCATTGCCCTCTGACCGAAGCTCAAGCATGGAGCGCTCCAGCTCGCTTATTTTTTTGTCTATTTCTGAAGAAGACAGTTTTTCGATTTCTGATTTTTTAATTGACATAAATATTCACCTAAATATTCAGCTGAATGTTCAGCTAAATGTTAGCATTTATTTTCTTCTCCTCATAGGGGGCCTTCTTTCAGGCCGCTTTTCCTGTTGTTTTGTTTGCCCTGTAGCGTCTGCTTCAGGCCGTGGTTTTTCCCTATTCTCACTAACTTCAGCAGCCGATGCAATTATTTTTGGAAGTACCACTTCGATTATTTTCTTATCAGGGAATACGGTTCCTGGAGGAACTATTCTCACCAAAACACCGATAACTCCGGATTTGGTATTGGCATTAAGATGAGCAACCCTAACCAATCGGGCTGGTTCGCCCGCAGTTGGAATATATCCAGCCATAACACGGAGGCTTTTTGCCTTTCCGCCTTTTGCACCGATTTTTCCTGATGCTTTAATTTCAACACCAAGTGCGCCGGCACGGATGATTTCGCGGATCAAAAAGTGCATAACTGCCCGGACTTTCTTGCCCATTTCGATATATTTTGCTGCTTTTTTGGCAACCATTCTTGGTTCTAAAAAGGGTTGTCTTACTTCAACAACAGAAATCTGTGGATTTTCAATCTTGAAGTTGCGTTTGATTGTCTCCGTTAAATCGTTAATGAGTCTTCCTCGTTTACCAATAATTCTGGCTGGGTTTGTAACTTCGAGGGTGATTCGGGTGACTAACGGGGTTCTTTGGATATCGACATTTGCAAGACCTGCGCGGTCTAGCTCAACTTCCAAAAACTTCATAACTTGGTATTTGCTGAATGGTTCCTCGATAAGTTTTTCCCTATATAACACTAAGAATCACCTTTCTTATGATCGGAATGTTTTTCTCCGGTTTTGTGCTCATGAGATTTGTGCTCGTGCGATTGATGCTCAGGTGGTTTTGCAGTTTCTTTTTTTGCTTCAGGTTTTTTCTCTTCTTTTTTTACTGGAGCAGCACCTGCATTATGAGCCGCATTCTGGCCCGCATTATGAGTTATGCTGGTAGCAACCGCGGCAGATGAAGTGTTTTGAGGTTTTGGTGTTTCGTGTTTTGAAGTATCTGGTTTTGGTTTTGATGGTTCTGTTTGTTTTGAGGGTTCTGTTTTTTTATCCTCTGTTTTCTTTGCTGGTTTTGTTACTTCAACTTTATTAGGAATTTCATCAGGTTTTAATACAACCTCGATTTTTGATAATTCCAAATAGGACCTTGCGCTTCTGCCTTTTGATGCCATTCTCGGTAGGGCTTGTGTCTTATTTGCGCAGGCAGAAAGTATAGTATATTCAACACCCAAACCTTTAACCCCGCCATTTGCAATTGCGCTTTTTAATGCATTAAGGACAAATGTTGCTGCCTTATGAGGATACCTGCCCTTCTGGCCGCCCAATTCGCGGCGGTGGCCGAGTTTTTTATTGTGCCTTTTGAACATTATTGGTATCTCTTGATTGCTAGCTAATTCCAAAAATTGCATTGCCCATGCGGATTTCTTGCCCTGGATCCGGCCACAGACTTCGGATAAGTCCTTGTATGAAGCATTAACTCCCTCAAGACGCGCGCACGCGCAATTTTCTGGGACTGCCATCGTATATCCTTTCATAAATATCACGTTAATTCAGGTCAAATCATTTAAGTGGTACGAACTTTGAACCTCTTGTAGCTCCTACACCAGGACCAGAGTGAAGAACTCTTCCAGTACTGTGGGAGAACTCGCCAAGGCGCCTGCCTAATTTGTCAGCACCAATTTCTACTCTTTTGTATTCTTTTCCATTGTAAACGCCAAATGTTAGGCCAACCCATTCAGGAACAATTACGGCATCACGAAGATGGGTTTTGAT
Source organism: Microcaldota archaeon (assembly GCA_016212505.1). Classification (GTDB taxonomy): domain Archaea; phylum Micrarchaeota; class Micrarchaeia; order Anstonellales; family Bilamarchaeaceae; genus Bilamarchaeum. The sequence continues at coordinate 30,897 of JACRGB010000043.1, read as the reverse complement.
CATTTTCTTTGGGCTTGCTTTTTTTACTTTCCTGACTTCTTCCATGAACTGCTTTAGCTTTGGATTCATATTAAGCCTCAACAAGGTTCTCCTGTTTCTGGAGCCTATCTTTTTGAGGAATTCATCCATTGACAGACCAGATGCCTGCTCTTCATTCAAACCTTTCCAAGTATCCTTCATCATAAATATCCCTATTTAATCCTTAGTTAGTTTCGCTTTCAAGCTGCTTCTTTCCTTTTCGTCTACCAGTTGACCTTGCTGCTATGTGGCCGACTTTTCCACCAGGTGGAGTACTTCTTGCAACAGTGGTTGGTTTTCCAACGTGGTGCTGCTTTCCACCGTGCGGGTGGTTGTAAGCGGATTGGTGAACACCTCTTGGCACTGGCCAGAGCCTGTTCCTTGCTTTCATCTTGTGATATTGGTTACCAGCTTTAAGCATTGGTTTTTCCAAATGCCCGCCACCAGCTATAACCCCGATTTGCACGCGGCATTCATTTGATAGAGTAATAGTCTTTTTGCTAGGCATTTTAATATAAACTATTTTTCCTTCCTTTGCTACAACGCTTGCGTAAGAGCCGCAAGCATGGACCATTTTTCCCCCATCTCCTGGGTTTCGCTCTAAATTGTAAATATAAGCACCATCTGGAACCCGGTATAATGGAAGAACGCTTCCAGGGCTGAGTTTTCCCTGGGCACCAACGGTTATCTGATCGCCAACAGAAACTCCTTCAGGAGCAAGAAGATAACCACTTTCATTATTTTCATAAACTACTTTCATGAGCATTGCGGACCGAGCCGGATCATCAACCAAAGCAACAACTTTAGCATTAAGTACGCCAGTTTTTTCCTCATCATCGTATGAGCGGTACATTAAGTTAGTAACGAACCTATGACCTGGTGAAAGGTATCTTGGGGAACCCCGGCCTCTTTTTTGTTGTTTTAATCGCTTACCCATATTCTTAACACCTTATCGTTTTCAGTTTTGTTTTTCGGTTTTGTGTTTCGAGTTTTGTTTAACATAACTTCATCAAATTAAATTCAACTTCAAGCCACCATCTTTAATTTTGTTGCAACATCATCTGCCTTGAACGCTTTCTCTAACCTTACAAAAGCATATTTCTTTCCGTTAGGCCCGATCATTATCTGAACGCCAGCAACTTTAACCGAAAATAATTTCTCAGCCTCGCTCTTTATCGTTGCTTTTGTTGCAGACATATCCACTACGAATGTGAGTGTGTTTTCTTTTTCGATCTTCATGATCGCTTTTTCTGTTTTCAATGGTGAAATGAATATCATGTTAATTTACCTCTTCTTTCATAGTATATTATTCGAACCTCTTTACTAATTCGGAAATTGCGGATTCACAAAATATTGTTAATCTTCCGCCATGTGTTCCCGGAGCAAGATCTTTTACCCGAACATCGCTTGCCCGTACTACATCAACGCCGGATAAATTATTTGCAGCTTTTGCCTTATACTCGTTAGAAACAACAATTAACGGGGATTTTGATCCGTTCTTCTTTGCTTTTTCGACTAATGAGATTAAGTTAAGGGCTTCAAAGACTTTTAAAACTTCTTTGGTTTTCTTCAAGCTTTCGAAATGTTTGTCCATAACAATTGGGATATTTACTCCGATTTCGCTGTTCATACGGCTGCAGACTAATTTTCGGTCAGCTGACATTGCAAGAGCACTTGCAAGTGCGCGTAAATGCTCCTTCTTATTTATGAGCTCTGCGAGAATTTTTTGTGATTTTGGTGGGTGTGCCCGTCGTCCTTTTACTGCATGTGGCACTCGTTTTACTTTACCAAACTGCCCTTTTGGCTGGACTTCGTGAGGAAGATGAGGGATACCTTTGTTTTTGATTGCGCCATAATCTTCTTTTCGTCCCCTATATCGAGCGCTCGTGTCGAGTCCTGCGAACCTATAACTTCCTTTTGGTTGGTATAGAACGCTTTCTTCGCTAAGCACTGCCCGCTTTACTAGATCATCTCTTGGAGCAGAGTCAAATACTGCTGGAAGATCTATTTGCCTCAGCACTTTTCCTTCAGTCGAATATACACTTGCTTTCATAAAAATTACCTTGAAACAAATCCTACATTTGGCTCTTTTGCAGAGAGTGCTTTTGGCGATCTTACTGCGAGCCTTAATTTAACGAGTCGCTTTGCCGGCCCTGGAACAGAACCTTTAAGCAAAACATAATCATTTTTTACAAAACCATATTGAGGAAACCCGTTTTGCGGGTTGATATCTTCTGGTTTATTGCTTATTTTCATTATTCTCTTATTCATTTCAGTCCGCTGATGATAGCCAGTTTGGCCAGCCTGCGGAACTGTATATAATACATAAGCAGGATGCCATTGGCCTAAAGTACCAACGTGCCTTCTTTTTCCGGTTGCTTTTCTTCTTTGGATCGAAATGCCGAATCTTTTAACAGCACCTTGCCATCCTTTTCCTTTTGTAACGCAAACAACATCAACAAATTCGCCGTGCTTAAAAACATCACTTATCTTTAGTTCTTTTCCGACCATAGCCTTGCAGTGTTCTAGTTTTTCTTTCGCATCTTTCCCGCCGCAGCCGATTTCCATTTTTTCGATGTGTTTTTTACCAATGGTTGTTTTGTCTGGAGCTGCAAAAGCAAGCAAGCGGACATCGGTTACTTTTGTTTCATCAATTTTTTTATCAGCTGGCTTTTTCTCAAAGCCTGCGCTTTTTAGGATCTTTTCATCAGGAGATAAAATATCGCCTATTGAATTTTTATCATCATAGCAGCGAATACCATAAACAGTTAAGGGGGGAACTTCAATTACAGTTGTTGAACTTACAACTTCCTGGCCTTTTGTCGGAGATTCTGAATCATCAACATAACTCATATGCGCCATGCCGACCTTGTATCCGGCAAAACCAAGCACTCGTTTTTCTGAGTGTGCCTGCCAGTACATGTGGGCATTTTGGTTTGCTGCACGCTTTCGCGGGCGATGCGCCATTGAACCTCTTCGTGGTCTTTGAATGTCTGTCAAATAAAACACCTTTTCGCTTGCGTTGCCCGATATTCGATTTAATCGAAGTCAAGTTCAGGGCAGAGGCCCCTACTAAAAACGGGATCAATTTTCCTCTAGGAGGATAAATCAATGAAGAATTAATCTTCCGCACCTTTAACTATTCTTTAGTTAAGGGTAGGAAGTAATTACTATCAATATATTTATAAACCTGCCCGGAAGTTTCGGAAATTTTGGAAGATGTTCAAAGATCCTCGTAATTTTCATAAACCAGATCGTTGAAAGAATACAGTATTGGGTCATCTCCAAAAGGAAGGGTGGTATCATCGCCTGAAAGCAACGAACCTGATTCTGCTGGTACAAGGTAGTTTTTTTCCTCATAAGCAAAACGAACGTAAATTTTGCCCTTTTTACTTACAATAACTTTTGCATTTTCTGAACCATATGCGCGGAGGAGGGCTGCGAGAAAAATTGCCTTATCCATTGCAGTTCCAACCCGGAGCGAGGTCATTTCCTCAAAACTCATCCAGAAATTAAATGCAAACTGGCATGTTTTAATTTCCCTGACATAGGAGATTGCCTTTGTAGCTGCCATAAAAAAATGGTTTTGGTAAACGTATGGCACAATGTCTGAAATCAAAGTATCCCGAAATTTCTCTATAAATGGGTTGTATGGGGAAACTAATTGGCGGATTTCTGAAATCGAGCGGGATTCCTTTTCATTTACCATATTCTTATATCGGTTAATTACAAGCCGATAAAGCGAAAGCTTAGTCTTATCATCAAGTTCGTCTGTCATTTGTTTTATCTTCTCGCAAAAGTTATTTAAGCATTGACAATTCTATATGCTGCTAATGTTTGAATGGTTTACCTTACTTGTTGCAGTTTTAGCAGCTCTTTACGCCGGAGTAGCGCGATTCATACAAAATAAACTGATAAACCGGCAAGAGATGCAGGATGTACAAAACGAGTCGAAAAGGCTTAGTGCAGATTACGAGAAGGCAAAAAAAGAAAATGATAAGAAAAAAATGGACCAGGTAATGAAGGAGCAGCTTGAGGTATTGCCGAAAATGAACAAGGTCATGCTCGGGCAGTTTAAGCCGATGATAATAATTCTTGTAATATTTTTTGCTCTGACATATTTTGTAGGTTTTGTTGATCCTTTTGTGAAAGATGATTTTGTAGTTACAATGCATGATGATGGCAAAGGGTGTGATAAAGTTTCGGGAGACGGGATTTTTTCCGGATGCTTTAACATAAACGGGACAAACTATGGGAAATGGTCAATTTTGTTTAATGGAAAAAAATCAGGAATGGAACCGGACAGTAACTCAAGCTACATAATTTACAATGTAGATAAACCAGCAGACACATTTATAGAAGCAGCAAAAGGCGAACCTTTGATTGTTTCAACGGATAAAAAAACATATATGCCTGGAGAAGAAGTAAAATTATATGCACAAAGTGATCGCAATCCAGATGATACCGAAGTATCTGCAACTCTGGATAATGGAACTGCATTCTATGTTGACTTGCCGCTTTCGATCCCAATAATCAACGTCCAGAGAATCCACCAGCCATACTGGTGGTTCATCTTAATTTCGTTAATACTGAACCTGATCTTATCTGCAGTTATGGGCAAAATGCAAAAACCCGCTGCAACTGTGCCCAAGGTGATGGAATGATTATTACAGTATCAGGCCTAACCGGAAGTGGAAAAAACACTTTGGGCGAACTTTTGGCTAAAGAACTTGGCTATCAGCTGGTGTGCCCGACCTTCAAGGACCTTGCGGAAAAAGAAGGCGTAAGCCTCATGGAATTCCAGAAAAAAGCCACAAAAGACCCAAAAATAGATAAGAAATTTGATGCCCTCCTTAAGGAAAAGGCAACAGGAAATTGTGTGGTCACTACCTGGCTTGGGCCCTGGATGCTAAAAGCAGATGTCCGGATAAAAGTATTTGCACCAGACCACACAAGGGCCGAGCGCATCGCAAAAAGAGATCGGATGGATTTGAAAAAAGCCTTAGCCCATTTGAAGTCCAGAGACGAAAACAATCGCCGGAGATACAAAAAACTTTACAAGATTGACATTGATTCGAATGATATTTTTGATGCGTGCCTGAACAGTGCGGAATTTTCGCCAAAAGAATTGCTAGGGATAGCACTTGTAGTTATAAAGGAAAAAGGACAGATGTAATTAATTAACAAAAGTAATGTAATCTAATTCTAAAAAGTGAAAAAATGGATTTACAAAAAAAACTGGACGATAAACTTAGCAACAGCATAATCATTATCAACAAGCCTCCTGGCCAAAGCAGCCATGAGATAACTACTTTTGTAAAAAAGATAACTGGCGTAAGCAGGAGCGGGCACGCTGGAACATTGGACCCTGAAGTTTCTGGCGTATTGCCCGTTGCACTTGGACGGGCAACAAAACTGATTCAATACATTGCTGGAAAGGAAAAAACCTATGTTGGGATAATTAAATTCAAGAAAAAGATTAGCAAAATCGAAGTTGAAAAACTATTTAAGGAATTTACCGGAACAATAACGCAAACTCCGCCAAAAATTAGCGCGGTTAAAAAAGTTGCAAGGAAAAGAACCATTTATTCATTAAAATTAATCGAAGCGGATGAACAAAAAAAATTATTTTTGTTCGAAGCTCGTGTGGATGCAGGCACATACATTAGGACTCTTTGCGAAGATATTGGAGAAAAATGCGGCGGAGCGTACATGGAAGAATTGCGGCGGATTGCCGTAGGGAAAATTGGTGAAAAGCAAACTCACACCATGCAGCAATTAATTGATGCAATGTATTTTTACAAAAATAAAAATGATTCGGCAATGCTTGAGTCGATGCTAGTTAAACCGGAAGATTTGATTGACTTACCGAAAGTTTACATAAAAGAAACCGCGCTAAAATCAGTATTAACTGGCGCGCAGATTATGATGCCGGCAATCGAAAAGCTTGAAGGTTTTGTTGGTATTGATGAAAAGGTTGCTATTTATTGCGGGGATAAGTTTTACGGAGTAGGAATTAGCAAAATACGAACAAAAGACTACAAGGAAAAGGAAGGCGGGCACGGGCTTGCAATAAAATTGGAGAGGGTGCATAAACCAGATTAACTTTCTAGTTTGTCGATCATCTTATGAAAATCATCAACCTTTTTCCATAATGGTTTTGGAGGTTCCATTGACAGATACTGGACAAAATTTTTATCTCCTCCAATATTTTCAGTATCTATTTTTGATTCGACCCAGGGTAATTGTACTGCCCACAATGTGTAAGTATGGCCAGGAACTGGACCATTGGTATGTATTGTTGCTTTAGGGAATAAGCAAAAAGTGTCCTCACTCATTTCATATTTCTTGGGCTCAAGATAAGTATAGCCTTTACCAGAAATGGTGCGGATCAAACGGCCAGAATAAGGATGGCGATGAATTGGAATAGCATCTATTGCAAAAGTAAATTTGATCAAACCAATTCCAGGATTGTATTTTGGAGTTATGAATTCTTGGCCTAAAGCTTCGTATTCGTAAACTTGGAGCCCCACAGTTTCCGGATCAATAACGATCAATGAATCAAAATTTTCATTTGGGTTTTGTTTTTTTATTAAATCAATAGACATAGGCATTTGAATGGAGGTAATGGTGAGGTTTGAATCAGGCCCAAGTATTGGTTCCTGCCCTGGAAGAACCTTGAATACAAATCCTTTTTTTATTTTGTATTCTTTTCCATTAAAAATTAACAGTCCAGAGCCAGCTTCAACCCAACAGAGATTTTCGCAATCGGTAGATGCCCAGTCAGTGTATTTTGCCTCTTTGTCAAAATCAATAACACATCCAGTTATTTTGAATTCTCCCCAATTGGCAAATAGCAAACCTTTTTTTCCTGCTGAAAAATTTTCTTTCTCAATTCCTGACATTCGGCCATAAACAACAGGCGAATTATCAACAGGCAGCATAAATAAACCTCCACATTAGCAAATTAACACGCACAATAGGAATATTTAAATTAAAGTAGTAGTATATAACTACTAATAGTGGTATTTATGACAGAAGAGTATACGAAAATTTTAACAAAGTTTGACATTAGTCCAACAGCGGCTAAGACATATGTTGCATTACTTGAGCTTGGTAAAACCAGTGCAGATAAACTTGCAAAAAGAGTTGGAACTTACAAGGCAAATGTTTACGATGCACTGGAGAGGCTAATTGAAAGAGGACTTGCAAGTTATGTGATTGAAGGAAAAAAGAAGTTTTATTTTGCAACACGGCCGGAAAAATTATTCAGTACTCTTGAGGATACGAAACAAAGGGCGATTGAAGAATATGACGAAATGAAAAAAGACATTGAAAAAATAATGCCGAAGCTTTCTGCTAGTTATGAGAGCATAAAAGAAAAGAATATTTTTGAAATTTATCAAGGAAAGAAAGGCTACCGTACCATGATCCTGGATATTTTAAGAGAAAAACCAAAATACTGGAAAGGTTTTGGTAACTTGCAGGTTTATGAATTTTTCCCACAAAATTTTCAGAAATGGTTCAAAAGCATCCCTTTCATGCTATTTTCAACTAAATCCAAGCAGATGCTGGAACGATTGGAAAATGCAAAAAAAATGACTGAAATAAAAACGATCTGGCTTCCGCAAGAGCTTTACATGCCCATAGTCTGGGTCTTATTTGGAGATAATTTGCTAATAATAATTTACGAACCAGATATTATTGCTTTGCGAATAAAATCTGAGCAAATAGTAAAGACATTTGCCAATCAATTCGATTACTTATGGAAAAAACATAAAAAAGAAATTAACTAATCTAATACTTTGACATATTTTCTAAATCTTGAATCAAACGTCACAATCTGTGAAATGCCCAGCATTTTGGCGGCCATTATCGAAGTGCAATCGGTGTAGCTGAGAAATCTTTCATCGGGTTTATTTTGTTTATCCGCTTTAAAAAGTTCCCAAGACCGGGTAAGGATGTCCGGGGTTATCTTTATCATATCAGTCGTATTTAGTATGGCCTCACCAACAAAAATACTCTTTTCTGGAGAATACTTTGTCAGACAATAATTTACCGCTTCATCCAGGATATAATCAGAAGAGAGTAGTGCACCGTAGGAACCGGAGTTAATTTCTTTCATTAAAGCAACTGCTTTCTCATGATACTGATCTCTGTTATTGTAGAAAGCAATCCACAAGCCAGAATCTATTAAAACTGACATCTAACCATCCTTTCCGTAAAGTACCTGGTCTATTTCCTGGCTGCTCTTTTCACTGCCTGGACCGAAATCTACTGGTTTGAAATCAAAAACGCTCTTTTTCTTTTTTTTATGCTTGTGAACGGATAACCAAACGGATACTGCCTGAGTTAATGCTTCGGAAATGGTTATGTCGTCCTTGACTGCCTCACTTTTTAGTTCCTTATATAATTCATTATCAAAATTTCGTAAGGTAACACTTACCATAAAACCACCAAAGTATTAAATGTATGTAAAGTATTAAAAGTAATACGATAAGCCTAAAAGTAAAGAAAATAGAATTTTAAATTCTTCTAGTGGAAGTTATCATATTAATTAACATCAGGTGTTCTTTTGGCCGAAATAAAAAAATATAAAATTTCAAAGATAGACAGTTCCATAAAAGACATCGCCATATTACAGATGGAACCGCTAAATGGGGCCATAGAGCCATTCACTCCGGGGCAGTTCATCTATATGCATATTCTTGATGAGTCTGGAAATTCGATAGAAAAAAAGCCGTACTCTATTGCATCATCCCCAAAATCGCCATACCTTGAATTTTGCATAAAGCTGGTTAATGGAAAAGTCACTGGAAAACTTGCAGCAATGAAAAGTGGGGATGTTGTCGGAATAGAGGGCCCGCAGGGCCACTTTGCATATAAGGACCAGGCAAAGGCGATCTTTTTGGCTGGTGGAACCGGAATTGCACCGATGATGAGCATGCTTAGAAGCATTAACGAAAAGCAGCTCCGGGGGGAATTCGTATTCTTCTACAGTACAAAAAACGATGGCTCAATAATTTATAGGAAAGAGCTCGCAGCACTGGCTGCACAAAATCCCGGGATACGGATCATTATTACGATAACCCAGGAATCAACAGCCGACTGGAAAGGGGAAAAAGGAAGGATAAATGGGGCACTCATCGCCAAACACTTAACAGAGGTAAAAGATTACGATTCCTGGATGTGCGGGCCGCTAGAAATGATAAAAGGTTTGCGGACGGCGCTTGTTGAAAATGGGGCAGATATCAAAAGGATGAAGATGGAAGGCTGGGGTTAGTGAGTTTTCGGTTTCGTGTTTAGAGTTTTGGGTTTTCGGTTTTTAGTTTCCTGTTTTCGGTTTTGGGTCCTGACGCTTATGGTTAAAAACATATTGCTAGTGAATATTGATATCTTTTGAGGACAAATTTTCGCAAAAATTTGTCTGCATTGTAAATTTAGAATTTACAATACAATTAAAATTAACGAGGTTTTACTATGAAAACTATTGATGCAATTGTAGAAGGAGGAAAGGCAACAGCAGGTCCGCCCTTGGCACCGGCACTGGCCCCAATGGGAGTAAATATCGGCCAGGTGGTTGCAAAAATAAACGAGGCTACAAAAGGTTTTACGGGGATGAAAGTTCCGGTAAAGGTCAATGTCGACCCAAAAACTAAAGCATTCACAGTCGAAGTCGGAAGCCCGCCACTTGCGGAAATCCTGAAGAAGGAAATTGGGATCGAAAAAGGCGCAGGAAACCGCGAAGCTCCCGCAGGAAATATATCAATGCAAGGCGTAGTAAAAGTAGCGCAGATGATGAATAAGTCCTTGGGCAAAAGCACAAAGGAAAGGGTTAAAGAACTACTCGGTACTTGTGTAAGCATGGGAGTTAATGTTGACGGCAAGAAAGCAAAAGATATAACTGCCGAACTTGAAAAAGGAAATTTTGACTCCATGCTAAAAGGATGAATATGAAAAAACTACTACTCAGCATTTTTTTAATTTCTTTAATTTCGCTATCTTTTTCCTCACTTATTTGGCAAGCTTCAGCTGACGGCCCAGTTGTGGTCAAACCAGTAGTACAAAATGGCATGGTAACCATTGCTTCTGGTGAAGGAAAATTATATGCCTTAAGCCCGGACAGCGGCTCAAAAAAATGGCAGATCTTCATAGGAAAAACACCAAATGAGATACTTGCTTTTGGAAATAGCTTCATTATTTCAACTTCTGAAGGCAAAATAGTCAGGGTAGGGAATGATGGCAAGGTCATTTGGAGTACAGACCTAAATAGCCAGTTTAACGTTTCAGTAATTTACGGGGCAGCTACCAACCAGAAAAGAATTTTTGTAACCGCAGACAACGGGGTCTATGCCATAGAAAATGGAGGAAGTGCAGCGAAGATATTGGCTTTGGCAAATGAAAGTGCGAGCCCGCCTGCAGCAGGTTCAGACTTCGTAGTATATGGTGCTGGAAACGAATTAATAAAAATGCGGGAAGACGGCCAGATACAATGGAGGACAAAAATAAAGGGGGGGAAATTTTGGACTTCAAGACCCAAAATTGATTCTGGCACTGTATATATTGGTGCTCTTGATGGTGCGCTTCATGCAGTTACCCTAAGCAATGGCGCAGAATTGTGGCAGGTGAAGACGCCTAACTGGGTGATGAGTACTCCCATAACAAAAGAGGGAGTAGTCTATTTTGGGGGAAACGACGGGGCAATTTATGCAGTTGAGCAGGGTTCAGGTTCAATAGTGTGGAAAGCCCAGACACAGCTTGCAATAGAAGGGGAACCGGAATTAGGAAGTATGGGCGGAAAAGAAGTGATATTCGTAGGCGGAACGGACAAAAGCATCTATGCGGTTGATCGCCAAAGTGGCAGTATAGTTTGGAAAGGATCCTCTTCGGGTAGCATAGGAAGTCCGCTATATTATCAAAACAGCATAATATTCGGTTCTGGTGATAAGAGCGTATATTCATACACAACTGAACGAGCATGTTCCATACTCTTGCCCACCGAAGCAGCAGATGTCGGAGTAAAAGAACTCAAGGTAACCGGAAACCATGTATCCGAGGCAGGCGGGGCAAAAGTTTCAATTAGCATCAATAATGGGGAATGGGTAGAAACAAATACTACTGAAGAAGCATGGAAATATTATATCAACCCGAAAACCTCATTTAATTCTGGGCTCAACACTATTTCGTGCAAAGTTGTTGATAACTCGGGTGAAGAATCAGGCCAGACATACACTACAATAACGATTAATTTCGATCCGGAAGCAAAGGCTGGCGGAATGGTTGTTACGGTGGCGCCACAACCAGTCGAAGGATCAGCATTTATCATATATGTGAATGACGCCGATAGCGGCGAACCGATGGAAAACTTTAATCTTACGATTGCTGGAAAAACATACCAAGCGGACGGCAATGTTACGCTGAAGCTTTCTTCAGGTGATTACCCATTAAACGTTAAAAAAATCGGATATAACGAAGTAAGCCAGAAAATAAGCGTCTCGGGCAGCGGCGGAAACCCGATTTTCCTAATCGTAGTTGCAATTGTTGTAATTGTAATCGCGCAGCAGGTATATTCAAGATTTATTAAGAAAAAATAATTATTTGTTATTTGGAGTTATTCGAAACCAAAAACCTTATTCTACAGTAAGCGATTTTGCGAGATTTCTCGGTCTATCTGGATTAATCCCCTTTAGCACAGAAACATGATAGGCAAGCAGCTGCAAGGGAATTATCATTGCAAACGGATAAAGCATAGGATCAATAGAAGATAGTTCAGGGAGTTTTATCGAAAAATCACTTTCTTTTTGCACATCCAAATTATTAGTTAGGCTGATTATTTTTGCGCCGCGGGATTTTGCTTCTTTTATATTTCCGAAAAGTTTTGCTAAAGTTTCATCATCCGGTGCGATCGCGATTATTGGTACCCCTTCTGAGATTAGGCTAAGCGGGCCGTGCTTCAATTCGCCGCCAGGATAGGCCTCCGAATGTATGTAAGTTATTTCCTTTAGTTTTAGTGAGGCTTCATAGGCAATCGGCACATTCTTGCCCCTTGCAATAAAGAAAATGTTTTCGCTTTTAGCAAGAGCAGAGGCAATTTCCTTCACTTTTTTTTCAGTTTTTAACATTTGTTCTATCAGTGATGATAAGGACTCGAGCTTTTCCTTGCCATAGATTATTTTGTAAATTATTCCTAACTGGCAGGTGAATGTTTTTGTTGCGGCAACCCCAGCTTCGGGTCCTGCGTTAATGAAAACAACGCAGTCGGCGATAGTTGTAATTGTTGACCCGACAACATTGGTTATTGCGATTTTTTTGCAGCCTTTGGCATAACGAAGGGCTTGGAGGACATCTGCAGTTTCGCCGCTTTGGCTGATTGCAATAACCAAGGTATTTTTGTTCGGCTTAACGATATATGGGTATTCGCTTGCAATATATGCCTGGGCACTCATACCCCGCTCGCCAAGAAGATAGGAAAACATTAATCCTGCATGATAAGATGTTCCACAGGCAATTATGTGGATGTTTTCGTATTGGTCGATTAATGATTTTGCAGCAGTCACATCTGAAGCTAAACTTTCATTAATGAAGTGTTTCTGATCATTAATTTCCTTTTCCATAAAATATGGATATCCGCCTTTTTGTGCCATTTCAGCGGTCCAGTCCACAGTCATTTGTTTTCTGCTAACTTCCTTACCATCAAGTGAGTATACCTTATAGCCGCTTTTCGTCAATATTGCAACATCGCCATCCTCTAAGGGCACGAAAGTTTTTGTGTATTTGAGCATTGCTGGAATATCGGAAGCTGCAAGCAATTCATCTTTTCCTACTCCAATAACCAGGGGGCTGTTTTTCCTTGCAAAGAATAACCTTTCTTCAGAATCATCAACTGCAAAAGCTGCTAAAGCATATGAACCTTCAAGCGATTTTAAAGACGTAAAAAAAGCCTCTTTAAAGGAGCTTGTTTTGCTATTTTTCATATTTTCCTCTATCAAATGCGCAATTATTTCAGTGTCAGTTTCGGAATCAAAAATATGGCCTTTACTTGCCAAATCAGCCTTAAGTGCTGAGAAATTTTCTATGACCCCATTATGTGCAAGTACGACATTTTTTTTGCAGTCAGTATGCGGATGGGCATTTTCCTTGCAAACTCCACCATGGGTTGCCCACCTTGTGTGGCCAATACCCATATGGCCATCCATGGAAGTAAAGTCCAGTTTTGTTGAGACATCTTGCACCATTCCCTTATCCTTTCGGACATTGAGTTTCTTTTGATGGACTACTGCAACACCTACTGAATCATAGCCACGATACTCCAAATGTTTGAGCCCTTCTGTGATTACCGAAGATGCCGAACGAAATCCGATATAACCAATAATTCCGCACATAAAATCAACATCAGATGTTCTCAGGAAGCCTTTTTAATACTACTATTAAAAAAGTTATAGTACTACTAGGAATAAATTCATAGTAGACACATACTGATGGAAGGTTGATGAAATGAGATTAATCAAAGATGAAAAATCAATTGAATGCATTGAGGTTACTCCAAAAAAAACGAACGCACTATCGGATGAACGAATCGGGATATTGAGGTTCCTTTCCGCTGCCCCATCGTACCCTGCAGAAATAGCCAGGAAAATCGGAATCCCCATCCAGAGCGTATATTACCATATTCAGCTGCTTGAAAAAGCAGGGCTCATTGAGTTTAGCGGATATAGCGAGAGAAATGGTGGGGTTGCAAAAAAATATACTTCCAAAGCGGACGCAATAGGGTTAATCTTAAATGAAAAGGGTTGGAGAAAGGCTAGTGAACCAAAGAAAAAAGAGCCAAAATTACTTGGGCCATTTATCAAAAACGGATTTTTTGACGGGCTTATAGTGGTCGGATCTCCTGACCCACATGGAAAATACCGCGCAAGGGGAAGCGAGTTGGGGATGCTTGAGCTGGCCATGTATCTTGGGAACTATGCGAGCTTTGATTTTCCGCTTTATTCGCTTGATACGCAGCTCAAAACTGACGACCGGAAACGGAACTTGGTCCTTGCAGGCGGACCGAAAGTAAATACCCTGATTGCCGAGATAAATAATTCGATGCCAAAATCTCTGCCAATCAGGTTTGACACCAATAATTTTGAGGTCGAGAGCACATTATCGAAAAAAAGGTATTCGGAAAATATTGGCGTAATTGAATTAATAAAAAATCCTTTTTCGAGCGGACCAACTTCATCAGCGAGTTCATCAACGAGTTCAATTTTGGTTGTTGCAGGATTAAACCAGCACGGAACGCGGGCAGCAGTAATTGCCTTAGTTAAGAAAATGGATGAGATAGAAGAGGGAAATAAGTTTAACAAAAAAATAATGGCAAAAGTTATTGAAGGATTTGACGAAGATGGCGATGGGGTAGTGGATGCGGTGGAGATAAGGGAATAAAAAATGAAAAAACAAGCAATAAAAAGACCTTGTGATAGATAGCTATAGGGATTGAAAATGAAGAAAAGAACCAAATTGAACAGTAAAAGCATACTGCTAATGCTTGAAGAGCACAGTGGACAGATCCAAAAATATTCGGTAAGGAGAATAGGGTTATTTGGATCATTCCTAAAAAATAAGCAGAAGAAGAATAGTGATTTGGATTTCCTTGTCGAATTTGAAAAGCCAACTTTTGATAATTATATGGAACTGAAGTTCATGTTGGAAGAGTTATTTCATAGAAAAGTAGACCTAGTTATGGAAGAGTGCCTAAAGCCAGCTCTTGATCATGTTAGAAGGGAAGCTGCATATGTCAGTTGAGATAAGAGTTTATCTTGAGGATATGATCGAATGCATAGGTAAGATTCAGGGGTACACTGAAAACTTATCCGAATCGGCATTTTATAAGAATCCAATGGCAGTTGATGCAGTAATAAGGAATTTGGAGATCATTGGAGAAGCTGCAAAAAAGATTTCGCAGGAAATAAAGACAAAATACCCGCAAGTCGAATGGAGAAAGATTGCAGGATTGCGTGACATTCTCATACATGAATATTCAGGAATAAATAAGGAAATTATTTGGGACATTGTAAAGAATAAAATTCCAAAGTTAAAAGTTTCAATAGAAAAAATAATGGAGAATGAAACCAAATACAGAAAGGGATAGTTGATGCGGTGGAAATAAGGGAATGAGTAGTAACAGGGGGCTTATACTTTGCTCTTGATAGTTTTGGTCAACAAATTCCCAAGGACGGGCATAACAATCACCGTGCTGATAATGGCCATCGCAGAAATTATTGAGTACTGGGCAGCACTTAGGATGCCACTGGTTAATCCTATTGATGCGACTAAAAGTGCAAATACCCCTCTCGGGGCCATGCCGACTCCAACAAGAAGTGCCTTGCGGTGGTCCATCTTAAGGGCAATGCCCGCAGCATAACAGGAAACAATTTTTGAAATTATTGCAAGGAATGAGATTATGATTATTGAGCCAAAAAATAAAATTACAGAATTGACATCTACATAGCTTCCAAGGCCAATAAAGAAGATCGGGGTGAATAGGATTTGCAATATTTCAGTCTTTTCGTCAATGGTTTTTGAATGTTTTGAATGGTTTAATATCAATCCTGCAATGAAGGCTCCAAAAATGGCGTTGATGTTAATAAATTCGGCCACATAGCCAAGAAATAAAGCAAGCACAACCACTAGCGCCAATCTTCTTTTTGAGAGTTGCTCATCCTCATCAAGGAAATGAACGATATAATTTCCTACTATCAGGCTTCCTAAAATAAATAAGATGCAGATCAATAAGGTAACCAGAGCCACAGGAAGTGAAAATGAGGCAGGGTTGTTTATCAGCAGTGAAAGCACCAGCAAACCCAAAATATCATCAATAACCGCAGCGCCGATAATTATCTGCGCGAATTCTTTTTTAACTAAGTGCAGTTCGCGGAGTAAGGCTGCTATGACAGTGATTCCGGTTGCGCTTAATGCAGCTCCAAGAAACAGGGAATAGACAAAGCTTTCGCCGCTTAAAGAAGCATACCCATAACCGACTAAAAACGGGACAACCATCCCGGATACTGCAATAACAAAATTTTCCTTATTAAAAATAGAGAGCACTTTGCTTTCCAGCCCGATTCGGAACAAGAGTATTATTGCACCGAACTGGGAAAAAACGCTCAACAATTCATGAGAGCGCAGTATCTGCTGGATGGGTAAAAATGAGAAGTAGCCTTTTGCAAAAAGTAAAAACGAAGGGCCCAAGATAACGCCAAAGAGCATCAGCAATACTACGGATGGCTGATTGGTTCGTTTTGCAATAAATTCACCCAAAATACCCAGTAAGAAAAGAAGCGCGATTTCAAAGTATATGTATTTTTCCCCAATTACAGAACCAAAAATGCTGTTTCCAGCAATAAACATAGCAAATACAACAAAAACTAGCAGTACGAGGAGGGCTAATGAATGGGTGTGCTTTTTCATTGGGGAAATTAGAAAGGGGCTTATTATAAAAGTATTGGAGATCTTGCAGGACTGAAGTATACCAATCCAACAAAAAAAGTTCCAGTGACCTTGAGTCACTGTCTCTCCAACTGCTCCGCAGTTGAAGATGGATCGTACATACTTGTCCTTGAAGCAAAGCTTCAAGATGTTGTGAAACTATTGTTTCACGACTGTCCAAAAACTCAGCGAGTTTTTGAGACACAGTCAAGAAACGCGTAGCGTTTCTTGCCACGGCCAACAATCGGCATTACTTAGTTGGCCGAGTATATCCTGAGGAAGAGAGTGAATTAGCAGAATCAGACGCGGAAAAGATCATATTCAGGACGATAAGGAATTCTAAGGTCTATTTTAAATCCGGGATTTCTAATGAGCAGTTCAGTTCCAGTGAAACTTACAAGGGTAATTGTTTTTCCGCCATCAGTTGCCTGGGCAACAAGCTGCTCCCCAATAAGGGCTTCCCTGATAACTTGGGCATGGGCAAATGTTGCCGAAGTATCTAAAATGATGGTGTGCCCATTGCCTGGATCATTTGGACTTAGGCTATTAACACCTGCAATATGGCCATATGCATATTCCATAGAACCAATATCATCATAGGAAAATTTGACTTCACCATTCATTTCAACATTAACAGAAGCAGAGTGATTGGGAGGGATCCTAAAGAGTTGTTTTGGACCATCAGGGGTATTTGGAGCCAAACGGGCATCCATGCAGGATATTCCGCCAACATCCAGATACTGCTCCAACGGATCCAAAACGCTGCGCATCAATAGCTGGTCAAAGACAAATAACGCATGGGCATACTGCTTGCTTAGGTCAATCTTATCATGAACGATTTTATGAAGCCCGTTAACAAGCTGTTCTCTCAAAGCAAATAGTTTTTGATGCCTTATAAATAGTTCGCGTTCAACTCGACTTTTTTCTCGGACATTATCAGTATCTGTCCGACCAGCTTCACAATCACGAACAGCTGCTTTTAAAGTTGCAAGATTCACCTTCCATTCCCTGCCACGGTTTATTGGCAAAAAGTAAACTTTGGCTGAATGAATAGGCGCTGGAAGGTCGGGAGAGACCAGAGTCACCCCATTGCCGACCCCATTCTGTTTACTCAATGAGCAAACAGCTGCAACCACAGTAAGGTTTTTCTTTTTTATAATTTTAGCTAGTTCCGGATCGCGCAATATTGCAAATGCCTGTGCCTGGGAATTTTCTAATTCGGCAAAAGGAGATGCCAATCCCCGAACTTTAGGCGAAACATGATCGACAAGCAAACGTACGGAGTCTGGAGCAGAGAATTCTTTGCCTCTTCTAGCAAAAGACATTGATTTTTTCTTGGCAGCAACAGCCCCACAGGGAATAAGGCCGCCATGGCCAAGGACAATAAATGCCCCTCCGGGTTTTATAAGATTTAAAACTCTTAAAATTTCACTTCGGGAATTTTCATCAGATAGGTTGGTTGCCTGGCCGGCAATCCGGAAAAAGCTCATACCGCTTAAAGAAGAGCGATGATCACGTGCCTGGAATCCGGTCCTAAAACCTTCCACCAGAGTACCGATAGATTGTGGGATAGTAAGCGGTTTTTGGGCCCGGATGAGTGGGCGAGCAGCAGCAGCTTGTTCAGCATACGCTAATCTTCCCATATTTTCACCAATGATTTAGAACCATTTAATTATATTTAAGATGTTTATAATATATGTAGAAATGTGTTTATAAAGCCTACCTAATACAGTTGAGACTAAGCAAACACAATTTGGATTTAATTACCAGCAAATGCTTATAAGCTTAACGCCAAACTCAGTGAAAAGTCAATAGAAGTCAATAGTCATCAGATTCCAAAAAAATGTTTTAGGCCGAACCTAATTGTATTGGGTCAGAGGCAGTTGCAGAAGAGGGAGCAGATTTCATAGGCATGAGTTTTCCACTATCCAGATCATACCTAAATAAGCTGAGCGAAATTGCACCGCTGTCGAATTTATCAAGAAGCTCCGGAATTTCCTTGAGCGACTGGCGCAGCTCGGCCTTCCATTTTTTGAATAATTTTTGTATAGTTTTCTCATCGCGCCGTAATCCAGGCGTAGTAAGGGCAATATGGCTAACCCCGTGGCTCAAAGAATAAATTATCGATGCAAGGTCAGTCTTATCCAGGCCGCGTGAGGTCGCAGTTACCGAAAAAATTTCATTCTGCTCAGACTGCATAATTGTCCCTAGGCTATAAGGCAAATCAGGAGTCCCGACCACAATGGCATGCGGGCGCTGTTTTGCAAGTAAAGCGGAGAGGGTTAATTTTTGTTTTTCAAGTTCTCCTTTGGCAATAGTGGCAAGTTCGTTCCAATGGTCAACAATCAAGGTTAGCCGTTCTGAAGATTTGGCCTTAATTATTTCAAAACCTCCTTTTTCCCAGTCATAGTTTAGCGCAGCAACAACCTGATCCCCACCCAGGCCCAAACGCTTTACTGCGCGCTTGCGCTGGTTTAATTCATTATTGGATGGGCTTAAACCGGACATTTCTTTCATAAGATGATCCATTGCCAAGCTGCCGGTTGGCGGTTTTGCCAGTTTACCGCCCGATTCGTCGGCCCTGAGCCACTTAACCAGTTCCTTAACCGCGCCACAATCATGATGGCCCAGAAAAATCAGCACACCATTCGGACGAAGATTTGAAACTGCTTGCTTGATCTTGATGAATTCTTCCCGTGAAGTTACTGAAAGATAATTTCCCGCAGTGCGGATATGGATTCCTACAAGATTATCTTTTTCAGAATCCAGTCTCGGAATTCGTGCGTCAGAGCAGGCAACCACAACATAATCAACAAGGCGGCTCTCTGGATCAGCTAGTATATTTCTCCTAACTTGCAAAGGAACCCCATGAAGGGAAAGTTCGGAAAGACGCGCTGCATGATCATAATTTCCCTGGAGCATCAGCTCTACCGATTCCTGCGGAGTCAAACCAATGATGCGATGCTTAGCCCGCAAATCATTAGAACCAGAACCATCGCCAGAAACTAGCGCAAGTTGGGGCTTATCCCTTTGGTAAGAAAAGGTTTCAGCTTCAGGAGGCAAATAGGGCTGGCGCCTTAGTCCGCGCGATTGGGAGGGAGGAGCCATATTAATCAGACATCTAATATTCAAGCCAATTTTTATTTGCGCTGTTTCCTTTTCTTATCAATAAGCATACCTGCCTTGAGTATGCCCGCAAGAAGTTCGTATGGATTTGGAGGGTTTCCTGGGATTTTTACATCGACAGGAATGATGCTCTCAACGCTCCCGTCTCCGGCCAAAGCATAACTGCCCTTAAAAGGCCATCCCGTGCAAGCACCATCTCCGGCCGCAACAACAGCACGTGGCTCGGCCATTGCCTCATAAGTTTTTATCAGTGCAATGCGCATATTCTGTGTAACTGGACCAGTAACAATAAGCACATCTGCATGTCTTGGTGAAGCTACAAAATGCACGCCAAACCGCTCGGCATCCACGCGCGGCGACATCATAAGCTGCTGCTCCAGTTCAACATCATTTGGCGAGCCAGCATCCACCATACGCACATGTATCGAACGGGAAAACAACGATAGTGGCCTCTGCTTGAGCAGAAGCGCAACTTCACGTACTGATGGGTCTGGAGATTTCTCAGACACCCGATCAGGATAATAATCAAATGCGCGTTTTAAAGTTTCAAGCAACATAGCAATACCTCACAGATCTGTCCCTGCATAGGACATATTAAAGCTTTTGTTTATGAGTGGGAAATCAGGCACGATATTGCCCCGCGTTAAGTTCTCGATGCCGCGCCAGTTCCTAAATGATGCGGTCCTGCAGGCAAGGCGCCTTATTTTTCCATCTTCAGTTAGTTCAACAAGGAACGAACATGCTCCACGCGGAGCCTCGGACCATCCAACACCGATGCGCCCGGACTCTTCATCAGTTGGTACTTTCAAATCAGCCTGAAGTGCGCCACTAGGCAGGTGGGAGATGAGCCATTTTATTAGCTTTGCGGATTCTTTGACTTCTGCAAGCTTTACCAGGAACCTTGCAAGCACATCACCATTTTTTTCAATAGACTCGGTAAATGGTACTTTGGGGTATGCTGAATAAGGAAGTGTCTTACGCAGGTCGCAGCTTATGCCAGCGGCCCTGGCAACAGGACCAACAAGAGCAAGTTCCTTGGCAACGCTGGAAGTAACTATGCCAGTAGAAAAGACACGGTCAAGATAGGTAGATGATTTGAGGGTCAGTTGTTCCACACGCTCAAGCTCTTTTGTGAAATTCTCAAGCGAATGGTTAATTAGCAAAAGCTTGTTTTTGTCAAGGTCATTATTGACCCCGCCCACCACGCACATGCCATGGAGGAAGCGGCTTCCAGAAACCTGACGATTGAGCCTCATCATATCCTCCCGGAGGACTGCAAACCTTGAAGCAGCAACAGAAAAACCAACATCGGTCGGCATACCACCCAAATCAGAAAGGTGGCTGTAGATGCGTTCAAGTTCCATGAGTATGGCACGGATGAATTCGGACCGCTCGGGAGCTTTAAAGCCAAGTGCGTGCTCGACTGCATGGCAATAGGCAACCGCATTAGCAACAGCTTCATCACCTGAAATAGATTCGATCATAGGCAGAGCTTCCTGCAAAGATTTGCCTTCCGCAGCTTTTTCAACCCCGCGATGAAGGTAGAACATCCGTAATTCGAGCTTGTTAATCTGCTCACCAAAGATATGGACCCTAAAATGGCCTGGCTCAATTATGCCAGCGTGCACAGGACCAACACCTAGTTCAAATTCCCCTTCCATACCAGTACCTTTTATTATGTAATCGGAACTTTTTGGTTTAATAAACGGCTTGCCCCCTACAGGATGCTTATCGGGCATCCCACTTTCTGGATGAAAGATAAGCGGCCTTGAGTCAGGAATACCCTGGAGCAAGAGGCCGGTAAGGTCCTGTATTTTCCGCTCATCCCATATTGCTGCATTTAAATTTGCTGAAAGTGCACTAAATTCTTTGCCCTGCGCCATAATTACGAGCATCATTCCGAGGCTCGGGACGCGGAAGAGATAATAAGCAACAAATGGATTTGCAGATCTGCTGGCACTTGCAGAGCGGCTGGCATTCTTGCCTTCAGCAGAGGAAGAGATGAAAGCAGAATCAAAGATGGCGCCATTTTCCAGGCTCCCTTCGCACGCATTGATTAGTTCGCCCTGGCGGACCTTCATCCAGATGCAGCTACCCCGCTCTTCCACACGTTCTAAAGCGCCGGCTTTAAGGTATTTTTGAAGTGTTAACGCGAATTTTTTAATTTCATCAGCCATTTTCATCCACCTCTTATTGCCTGAACAACCATCCCAAGAAGTCTGGTGAATTCGCCAGGGGGCATCAGGCCGAAATAAATTGTAAGTACCAAAAGAACTACAAAAGGTGCCATCATACTAAGGTCGGGCTTAAAAACCGGGACATCTTCGTAGTTCTCGCCAAAGCTCATGCCGCAAGTACGGTAAAGCAAACTGGCAAAAGTAACCGTAGTAAATAGTATGAAAAGAATTGCTACGATAAACTGCCCTGAAGAAAGTGTTGCTGCAAGAATGCCCATTTCGGAAAAGAATGTGCCAAATGGTGGGCTGCCGGAAATCCCTACTGCGATGAAAACAAACAATATTGCAACCACAGGAACCACCTGGGCAGCTCCGGTTATGGACTTGATTTCCTTGGTCTTAAATGCCAAAGCAATCATGCCGCTTGCAAGAAAGGCAAGGGGTTTTGCCAGTGAATGGGATACCATGTGGAAGAGCGCGGCAAAAATTCCGATAGGACCTCCAATCCCAAGCGCTAGCACCACAATGCCCATATTTTCAACGCTGGAATATGCAAGCATCCGCTTGAGGTTGTTCTGGAAATACAAACGAAGGGCACCAATGGCAAGTGAAAGAAGCCCGAAAACAATAAGCAAGCTGGATGCAAATGAAACAAGATCTGGATATGGGCTCAGCATAGAATATGCCCTCAGGATCCCGTAGAAAGCAATATTGAGAAGAACTCCTGAAAGAAGCGCGCTGACCGGGGTAGGTGCCTGGCTGTGGGCATCCGGAAGCCAGACATGAAGCGGGACCAGGCCAACTTTTGTACCAAAACCAACAAGTATGAATGCAAATGCAATTTTCAGGAAGAAGAGGTTCGCCCCTCCGTGCAAAAGTAGGAGGCTGCTCCAATCCGCTCCTGATTCTGAACCTGGAGGAAGAACCGCATAAAGAAGGAACATTAGTCCGACAAGGGCAAGAAGGATACCCACTGAGTTGATTATGAAAAACTTCCATGCAGCTTCAATCGAATTGGTGGTATTGTAAAAACTGATTAGGAAAACCGATGCCAGGGTAGTGGCTTCAATAGCTGCCCACATTACTATAATATTTGATGCAAGGGTAGCGGTAAGCATTGCAGCTAAGAAAAAACAAAGCAACCCATAGTAGCCTCCAATCTGGTTCTCATTCACAACATTTTCTTCCACTTCATGGCGGATGTAGCCGATAGAATAGATGAAAACGAAAAAGGCGACTACCACGGTGAGTGAAGTGAAAAGTACGGAGACAGAATCCATATAGAGGAGGCCATAAAAGTCCGTAACGGCAGTTGGTGACTGAAGAAAACCCCAAAGGGAAAATAGTGAAAGGCCCGCTGCAGCAGAAACACCTGCAATTGCAAGGAACTCGCAAAACCGCGGGTTCTTTGAAAATAGGAATGAGAGAACACCCGCAAGTATAAGGGACAATATTATGAGTTCAAGCATATTTTCACCATTTTTCATCTTTAATTTTTCTCATTTCCTCTTTTTACTTTCATTGAATTTTTTCTATTAAGTCATCAAGGTTTTTGGTATCCATGGTGCCTACAGTAGCACGTATCTTAAGTGCAAGCAGCACTGCAACAATTATCAGGACTACGACATCAAAAAGTGCAAGCGCATCACCAACAAAGGGAAGGTGTATCGGAAGTGCGGTTGGAAGCAGCACGACCCCATTTTCCATCAAAAGGAAACCCATCAGCTGCAAGAGGAGATGGGCCTTGACTGCGATAATGAGCATCCCAATAAGTATGAGAGAAAGTGCAAGCGGCAACAGGATATTGGTGCTTCCAAAAATTGACGAAAGCGCAAATGCAAGGACAATCAGCATGCCGCAGTACATAAGGGCGCGCGCAGGCAATATTTGGGATCCCATAAACAGTGGATCAAAATCCAGCTTTAACCTAAGGTCTTCCTTTGTTGAGCGGAACACATTGTAGAACTGTATGGGCAGTAGCTTGATCTCACCGGGCATTAAACGGAACAATTGGTAGAATAGTAAGGGCATTATTATTACTTTGAAAAGCACAGTAGCACCCAAACGGAAATATCCGTCAAATGTACCACTAATGATGGCCTGTTGGAGGAAAATAAGCGCAAGGCAAAGGCTCTGAAGGGCATAAAGCTCTATACGGCGGTTGAAAGTTGCACTGAAAATGAAATACAGGGAACCAAGAAGCATAATGAAAACAAGTGTAGCAGTAAAAAGGTCTGCCCCTAAGTTAGCTCCAAAAATAGTAGTTAGGAAAGAAAGGACTGCAAGAAGAAGGGCAAGTATCAGGAGCTCTCCGATTTTGAAAAGCCGCACTTTTACGCTTATGCTTTCGACTACTGCAGTAAGTACCGAGAGAACTATGGAAATACCAAGGACAAAACCAAGACGAAGAACGTCTCCTTGGGGAAGGATAGGTACAAAGAGAACCGCAATAAGCGAGAAAAGGAGAAATATTTTTGCCGCATGTGCCCACTCGATAAGTGCAAGATCAGGACCGGAATTTTCCAATATCATAGCTTCATGAACCATAGTAAGTTCAAGGTGAGTTGCGGGATTATCAAATGGTAGCCTGCCGGTTTCTGCAAGGACTATTACAAAAAGGCCCAACGCTGCAAGCCATATTGCAGGAGATAATAATATTGAGAGGAAAGAGATGCTGGCACCACTTGCCACTGGCATAATGGTATTGAAACTTCCGGAAGAAACAATAAAGAGGATTACTGCAAAAAGTGCAGGTTCGATCAACACAGAATATAACATCTCCCTGCTTGAACCTAGCCCTCCAAAAGAACTTCCCGCATCAAGCCCTGAAAGGGCAGTCAGGAAACGGCCTATTGAGAAAAGATATGCAAAAATAATAATATTAATTACAAGAAACGGCACTGGCGAAAGGATCGGAAGGCTAAGTGCGGCAATTGCAACTGAAACAAAACCAACTACGGGAGCAATAACATAAATAAATGAACTAATAGAGCTTTTTGCTGTTCCTTTTGAAAGAAGCTTTAGAATATCGATATATGGCTGGAATATCGGACCGCCTGATCTTCCCTGAAGACGGGCCTTTACTTTGCGCATTATACCAATCAGTAAAGGTGCAAATGCAAAGACAAATAGTATTTGCAGAAAAGCCTGAGCCGGAAGAGGAAGTGTTTCAAACATAAAAATCACGATGACATTGCATATACAAGTACCAGGGTAAGGGTAATCATCAGGTACATCAGATAATCACTAAGTTTTCCAGTATGGAAAATGGCTGAAAATGGCGCAAGAGTATGGAAAAAGCCTGATAGCGGCGAATAAATAAGATAATCAAATAATTTGGCCCCGTAAGCTTCTGGCTTTGACAGCGGATCGAGCCACGCCTTAAGGGCCCTTGTTACTGGCATGGCAAAACCTGCAGCTGAGTACTGCATGCTTGGGGTTGGGTTAGGAAAACCGCACGCCCAGGTATCTCCCACGTGATGAACTTTGTTCCTGCCAATAAGCCAAACTACACCACCAAGAATAATTGAACCAAGAACCAGCATCAATAATATTGTTGATGTCTGGAGCCCTTGTGCAGCGATCATTACTGATGAGATTTGGCCGGGGAAATTAAGAGAATTAAATACAGGTAAAGAAGCCTCTGCGGCAATAGTTGGTAATACTCCGGCAGCGATACATGCAAGGCCCAAAAGACTCATGCCGAAGAGCATTGATTTCGGAACTTCTTTTGCTTTAGTTGCATGGGAACTGCGCGGCAGCCCGAGAAACGGAATTCCAAAAGCTTTTACAAATGCCCCGACCGCAAGCGCACTGGTAAGCGCAAGGAAAAGTACTGCTAAGGAAAGCACAAGCGATAGGGTTGTTGATGAGCCGATACCGCCAAGCAGTGCCTCAAAGGTAAGAACTTCACTGACAAAACCATTTAATGGCGGAATTGCAGCAATAGATGCAGCGCCAAGAAGAAATAATATTGCAGTTATGGGCATGAACTTTGCAAGCCCTCCAAGTTCTTCGATATTCCGCTCATGCGTTGAATACGCTATGCTTCCTGCGCCCAGGAAAAGCAGGCTTTTGAACATTGCATGATTGAAGGTATGATAAAGCGCCGCGAAAAGGGAGAGTGCCGCAAGTTCCGGCATCTTAAAAGAAGCAAATAACACAGCCGCGCCAAGGCCGATGAATATTATCCCGATGTTTTCTATACTATGCATCGCAAGCAAACGCTTGAGGTCATGCTCAAGCAAGGAATAGAGCACGCCCAGCACAGCTGAAAACATACCAAGAACCAGGATCAGGAGTCCCCACCATAATTCTGTACCGTTATTCATAATTCCAAGGAATCCGAAAAGCACGCGAACAAGACCGTAAATCGCGACTTTGAGCATCACGCCGGACATGAGCGCAGACACATTGCTAGGAGCCTGCGGATGGGCAAGGGGCAACCAGGTATGGAGCGGAATAATACCGCATTTGGAACCAAATCCGACCAGTGCGAGGATGAAAATGGCGCTTGCAAACATCGGAGAATAATGGGCAGTCTGGAAAGAACTAAAATTCAAAGAGCCAGAGCCCCCTGCAAAAATAAGGAACATCAATGTTAGTGCAACCGCACCTACATGAGTTATAAGAAGATAGTTAAAACCAGCAGACTTGACATCTTCTGCCTTATGCTCGTATGTTACAAGGAAGAACGAGCTGATTGCCATCCCCTCCCATACAACAAGGAACAAAAGAACGTTCTGTGAAGTAACAACAATTAGCATGGAAAGCAGGAACATATTATAGAGGAAAGCAAAGCGGCCGACATTATAGCCTTTTTCATGATATTCCTCCACATAACCAAATGAGTATATTGAAACTGCAATCCCTACAAATGCGATTATCGAGACAAAGAGGCCGGATAGCGCATCTACGCTGACCGAAAGCGTACCAAGCTGCGATCCAAGGTCAGCTAGCACAATAGGGCCGGAACCTGCCCCAAGAAAAGGTGCTATACCTGCAACGAGTGCGAGTATGCAAGCAACAAGGGCCAGGCCAAAACCAAAAATAGAGCTTAACTTGGAGTTTCTTGCAAAAAGGAGAGAGAGTAATGCGCCTGCAACGAAAACGATTGCAGACACAATCAGCACAGGCTGACCAAATACAAATAAATCAAGTGGAACCATTCTAATACCTTTAGTAGATAGGATTCGTAGATTTATTCAGCGGAAAGGTATAAAAAGCTTCAGTTGCACGGGAGGGCCCGGCAGTCCAAAAAGTTATCTCGTACAGATTTTTTCCAATTCCCGTTCAACTCGATCAGTTCCAACCGATCAACAAAATCCCGAGCTCTGGAGAGAATGAGGAAATAAATCACTTAATAAGGGCCCTCGATAATAACAAAATAGGTCATATAATGCCAGTAATGTCTAATTTCAAAGTAGAACTGCCATACGAAATAAAGGAAGTACAGCACGTTATTCCAATAAGATGCGGTGACTCGCGGGACAGCGGGGCCATGGAAAACGAAATAATGCGAAGCCTGATAATTGAATACGCAGCCCGGGGAATAAAAGTAGATTTATCCCGGCTAAATATTGCCGGCGCAGTAGTAAACAAACAATCATACATAGAAATAAAGGACTTGATAAAAGGAAATCTGAGGCAGTGCCTGAACGAAATAGGGGAAAAAATGACTGTTGATCCCCATGAGAAAGGCAAAATACTCCATAGTTCGATTGTCCAGATCTCAGCCCATGCAGATATTGCGCTTAAGACCAAAGAACTGAAATTGCTCTATAAACCTGATGAAGTTGAAATAGTTGATAATCACTCCACAGTAAACTGCGGCATGTCGGATGCAAGCGAAGTGTGGAAAGAACTGATCGCATTATTTTATGAGCTAAAACCCGAAGTAAAATTTTACGATAAGCAAGAGAAAAAAGAGATAATAACAAAATTGGATAATGATAAGACGCTGCTACGTTTGCTGAAGAGCACATATGCCCATGAAGGAGATACTGTTGAGAGCTTTATTACAAGCATTGACCTGCTAAAGGAACCGCAAAAATCCAACCTTTACCTTAGGTCAATGTTCGATGCGGATAATGAGCTTGCACGGGTCCCGATCCACATAAACTATGGAATAATCAACTACCGTACAGGATTAAAGATACGGATGGATGAAAACGCCCAAATACATACCGTTCTTGATGATTTGGCCAGCATGATGAGATATGTGATGGACGCACTTCCTGCAAATAACCTTGAGAAAATCAGAAGGGGGAGCGTACAAAAGCCGATTGCCGGACTCATATGCTCTCCGGATATTCCAAACCCAAGGGAAGCCCTCGTAAGATACCTAAGGACTAAAGAAAAAAGAGAGGGTCTTGACGTTGCAGGGACAGTATTTCTTACAACAGGTATGAACGTAACAAGCCCATTTAGCAGTTTTGGACCATATAAATTAGGAGGGATCGCCTATTCTATAGTTAAGCTACATATCCGGGATTACTATATAATCGGAAATAACAGCAGGGAAACACTAAACATAAGAAGGAAAGTGGAAAACGACCCGATATTGAACCTGGTGATGAAACATTTTAAGGTCAAAATGCGCCTGATTACGCTCGATGAATTAAAAGCGCTCGGGGTCCAGACCCATACATCGGCCGCAGGCCCTGAGGAAGTAAAGGCGATTAAGGAAGCAATAGCCAAATTCAAAAGATTGCCCGGCTCAGCCCTTAACAAGCCGATTATAGCGCCCGATGTGCTTAAGCTTCTGGACTAATAAGCTCCTAAGGCTCAGCAGAAATTTAATTTTAGGGCTCTGTAGAATTGCTTCAAGCAGCGGCACCATCAACAAGGGCTGCGCGCTGCGGCAATTGCGCTTCGATGCGCAATTGGTCGCCTTCGAAGGCGACCGACTGGCCCGGGCCAGACGCCGCTATTGGCGGCGCAGCCCGATGTGCCGCTGCTATGAGGGTTTCTACAGAGCCCATTTTAGAATATTTTTCTTATTTGATCGAGAAATATATCGATATTTTCAACAAGAGCGAGTATTTTCTTAACATCTTTTGGGGTTATATTATAATATTCATGAGAAATCAGGTTCCGATAAGTTACTAGCTTCTTCATTTTCTCGCAGGTATTCTGGTCAATTATTTTATCCTCTTTAAGAACAACAAAAGCATCTCCGTAGTGGGAAGGAAATGGAAGGCGTTTTTGAAGTATAACTTCTTCGGCAAGATCTATTGAGCGGTTTAATACCTGAAATAGGGCCATGCACCCTGCAGGACAAAGTTTCACAAACTTTGTCCGCATTGGAATTTATATAAATTCCAATACAATCAAAAAGTAGCTTATCTGAAAAAGACTTTTCGTCTTTAAATCGCTCGTCTACCTGCTCGAGATTTGTCTCGATATTTTTGATTATTATCGTAAGCCTTTCCTTATCCATGTTTATGCCCTTTTGTTCTTTCGTCCTTTTGCCAGCACTTGAGCATACATTCGCTCAAGCATAGGCTGCATTTCCAAATATTCTTTTAAAATCTGGAACTTTATTCTTGAAACTAGTTTCTCATCAGCAGAAAAAACTTCTTTTCCTTCCTTAAAAACCCGATATTGGATCTGAATAGGCAATCGGTAGAAGTTTACGAAGTCAAAATTTCCTGGAAAATCTTTGGCAATATCAGCAACAAGTTCAAGGTCTTCTCGTTCTTCCTCGCTTTTTTTGTTCGGAATTATACAGATATCTATGTCGGATCTTGAATGCATTGAACCTCGAACATATGAGCCAAAGATATAAATAGCAAGAATATCCTTGCTGCTTTTTAACTTGATTAATTTGTTCTCTACATCCATAGAATAGATTATGAATTAGGCTTTTTTAAGGCCTTGTTTTTGATTGGGAATGGTTTAGCACATAAATCCACATTTTTGTACTTTTCGAAACATTTAAAAAGAGTTTCGGGCATATATAACTATGTCAAAACGAGACTACTACGAGGTACTGGGTATACCCCGTGGTACTGATTCTGCTACAATAAAAAGCGCGTATAGGCGATGTGCCATGCAATTCCATCCTGATCGCAATCCAGGGAACGCTGTTGCTGAAGAAAAATTCAAGGAAGCTGCTGAGGCTTACGAAGTGCTTTCTACACCTGAAAAGCGAGCGCTTTATGACCAATTTGGAACAGTTGACCGACAGGAAATTGCACGAGCACAAACTTCAAGAAGCGGTTTTGGCTTAGGTAGTTTAGATGAGATTTTTGGTGATCTTTTTGCAAGAGGGCCTTATGCAGATATATTTCGAACCGGACAAGGGACGAGAGGGGGAACTGCTCATCAACCAGATATTTTTGAAGAGGCAGAAAGAACAGGAGATTATTCAACGATAATTAGTCTGGCAACAAATCCCACTAGTAAAAGAAGTGAATTCGACAGAACCAGGGCAGCAGAAGTTGCCGGAGAAGCCTTCATCCAAGCCGGTAAAATTGATAAGGCAATAGCATTTGCAAATGATTATCTGACTTCTAAAGGCCGAACCTATGTAATTCGGCTGATAGTCGAATTTTATAGTGAGCAAGAAAAATGCGGAGAATTAATCGCTATTTCTGAAAACCCGGGAAATTGTGAAGAATTACGAATAGCTACTGGTAATGCTGCTATTGAAATAATGATAGAAAATAAAAATGAATCATCCCTTGAGGCTCTTGCAGAGCGGGGCGCCTGCCCTGCTAAAGTTTGCAGTGACGCGGCTGAAGGGGCATTGGATTTAAGGTTGAATGATCTTGCTGCTCAGGGTCGCTATGAAAGTTTAATCGAATTTGTTGTTAGAAAAGGAGTCAATCCAAAACATAAACAAAATGCCCTTGTGCTTGCTGTTTCTGCTGCAGATGATTATTCAATTCCAGAGCCAAGAAGAAATGCAATACGGGACCATCTGATTACCAAACTTACTAAGGCAGGAATGTGGAAAACCCTTGGAAAGATAAATGATAATGCAGTTAAAGATAAAGAGGGGCACAGAGTTTATCTTTCTGATGAGATTAGAAGTACTGCAGGAAATGCAATACCTGAAGCAGTAAGAATCTCTGGAATTGTAGAAAGACGACTTGAAGCT
>JACRGB010000003.1 GCA_016212505.1 Microcaldota archaeon | reverse complement strand
CTGCAACTCCAACTGAAAAACCTTTGCAGTCTACTGAATCAGAACTACCTTTACCCAAATCAGAAAGAATCGTTCTCGAAATTCCCTCGCTAGGGGTTTTAGATTCAGCATTACCTTTTCGAGCAGTTACTGCACAATTTGATGCTGAAAAAGTTTTCTTTACGCATGTACCTCTAGGAATAGAAATTAGGGAACTTGCCTCTTCGTTAGATTTCTCAGTACCTATAAGTGTGCAATTATCTTCGGATCAGGCCTCTTTTGAATTTGATCTGACTAGTGCATCTACACACCAATCCAATTCAATACAAATTAAGGATGGCGAATCTTCAGAAGCTTCGGTATCTAAAGGCACTTTACCTGTGTTATTACAAAAAAAGCCAGGAAAGCCTCGTTCGAATCTAAGACCAGTAGCAATTAGGCGAGTAGATGGGGCTGCTTCAAAAATCAGAACTTCAAAGATCAGAACCTCAAATGTGGTTTCTCAAAACCTCCGAAGGTTTCGTTTTGTTTCATTAGTCCAGAAAAAACTCCAGATTCCTCGTGCTGATTCAAAACCACCGGAAATTTTAAAAACTCGAAGAAAAATCCAAACTCTAGAAATCCGTACAGAACCTACTAAAGAGCAATCTAAATTAGAAAAATCCAAACCGAATTGCCCAAAAAAAGAACAAATAACGCTTGTGGACAAAAATGCAAAAGAAGCAAAATTAAAGTCAGTCCAACTTTCTGCCGCTTATCCTGTTTCATCAGAATACTCAAAAATTAGAAAAACTTCTACGAAAGCTAAACCTTCACGCACGTTACTTGGACCATTTTTTACCTCTGAAGCTAGTTTGCAAAAAAATAGACCAAGAACTCGAAATATCAGAAATGTATTTGCATTACTAAAATAGGCACCCAACCATCATTTTCTCTATTTCTTTATTACCTGCACAATATCCCCATCTTCTAAAGAATGATCCAAACCAACTCGTTGCGGCTGGTGCTTCACGCTTTTGCCCCAAACTAATGAGTATCTGAATTCTTTCCTTAAATCCCGATGAAGCTTATCGCACATCTCACCAACACTTATTCCTGCCCGTACTATCATAGGTTCCGTAAGGTCTGCATCTTCTCCTCTTCGTTTAGTGTAAATGCTGATCAGGTTTAATTCGTCATAAATAGCATCTTTTAACTGCGCTATGCTCTTATCATTTTGGGCAGATATTGCAATATATTTGAAAGGCAGAGTTGGCATTTTTGGAACTAAATCGCATTTGGTTATTACGTATATTGCTGGAATGTATGCCCGATTTCCTTCTACTGCATCGATAAATTCATCCACAGTCATATCCTGGCGCAGGACAACGTTTGCGTTGAAGATACTATAAGAATTTAACACTGACTGGATTTCCCGGTCGCTGATTTTAGTTATTTTTACTGTTGAATCTATTACTATTCCGCCTCTGACATTTTTACCTATCGACACCCGCGGTCGTCTTCCATTTATCCTGATTCCAAAGCCAAATAATTCGGTTTCAATTACCTGCCTTTGCCGCAGGTTTGCTGCTTCAATCAAGATAAGTATAAGGTCCACTCCGCGTGCTACCCCGATAACTTCTCTTCCTCTGCCTTTCCCATCTTTTGCTCCTTCAATAATTCCAGGAAGATCAAGAACCTGAATTTTTGCATTTTTGTATGCCATAATTCCCGGAATGCATTTTAATGTAGTAAAAGCATAGGCTGCTGTTTTTGATTCAGCATTTGTCAACTTATTGAGGAGTGTACTTTTACCGACTGAAGGCAAACCAATCAATGCTACGGTCGCATCCCCGCTTTTCTTAACGTCAAAACCACCGGCGCTTGCCCCATGCCGTCTTGGCGCAAGGAGTTCGCGCCTTATCTGCGCAATTTTTGATTTTATAATTCCGATATGAAACTCAGTAGCCTTGTTCTTTTGCGTACGCGCCATCTCATCTTCTAGTTCTTTTAGTTTTTCCTGTTGTCCCATAATTCTCTAATATAGATTTGACCGCTTAGTTTTTGAAACATATACTCGACCAACTTAATTCCAACAATTGGTCGAGGATAGTTGATCCAACTTTTTTTGTTGGATCAGCATGTCGCTTAGAGGATTTATTTTGACCACTTAATTCCTCTTTAAAAAACCTACTTTACACAGGTTTCTCGATTTCATGCGTACTCTTGTTCGACCACACATAGAAAAGATCGTAAATACTTCCATAGGCATAGCAATGCCTCCGCACGGAGCTCACCCTTCTGGTAAAAGCGTAATAAATTTTAGTCTTGGAGATCCATCAAAGGTTGACCCTGATGTTTTTTCTACTCCGCCTCATATTCGGCTTGCAGCTGCAACTGCTAAATATGATGGAGAATATTTTCCTTCAAGGGGCCATCCCGAACTAGTCCGTCTTTTATCCGAGCGAATTGGGACTGATCACCTTTCAGTGACTGATGGAGCAAGTGAAGGAATGGAAAAATTAATTCATGCAATAGCAGGAAGAATATTGCTTCCTTCTCCATGTTTCCCCCCCTATATTGAAATTCATGGTTATCATGGCCGCACTCCAGTATTTTATAGGGTTGATCCTCAAAAAGGTCCAGATCTGGACGATATTAGGAGAAATATAACCGATGATGTTGCTGCAATATTAGTAATTAATCCAAATAATCCAACTGGGATGGTTTATTCCACACAATCTCTTGCAGACATAATTGATATAGCAAGAAAAAAAGGAATTGCAGTTGTAGCCGATGAAGTTTACAACAAGTTATGCTTTTATGAAACTCCTTCTTATATGAGAATGCTAAATGCTCACGTGCCATTAATTGAAGTTGGCAGCTTTTCAAAAGAATACCTGATGTGCGGCGATCGCGTGGGTTGGGTTTCATTCCAAAATATGACCCGCGAATTAGCCGATCTGGAAAAAGCAATCCTGCGAATGTGCGCTTCACGCTTATGCTCAAATGCCCCAGGGCAACTTGCAGCAATAGCAGCACTCAAAGGTGATTCGGCGCATATTCCGATGATGATGGCTGAAGTAAAACGAAGGGCTGCTGCACTTATTGAACATCTAAGTGTCATTCCGGGCATCGAAATAGTCCCCCCAAAAGCAGGTTTTTACTTATGGTTTGGTTTGCCAAAAGGAAGTTTTGCAACAGACATTGATTTTGCCAATAGACTTTCAGATAATCAAGCTACATTTATTATTCCTGGTGCTGCGTTCACCCGAGATCAAATCAATGGCGAAACAATGTGGTTTCGGGCTGTTTTCCTTCCTCCAGTAGCTGAAATAATTGAAGGGGCAGATAGGATAAGAAGTTTTGTTGAATCCCGCGGCTAACTCTATAATTTCTTAAGCCCGCTCATCCACTCTCGAAACGACTGTTTTTTTATTTGTTCAAGCATTTTTTTGGCACTGCTAGTTTTTATTCTCTTAATTTGGTTGTCTAACCATTTTGCAACATTCGGATAGCCTGTTTCAGAATATTCCTTTGCCGTAAATGCGCATTCAAGGACATCCGCATCATAAAGGATTTGTTTTTCTTTTTCGCTAAGTTCTAGCAAAGACAAAATCGAGCTATTTATTTCTTTTGGAAGTTTTTGGACCTGCTCGCTTTCGATTTTTTTCTCCAAATCTTTTTTGTTTTCGATATATCGCTCAGTAAGTTTGTTCAGATCAAGCAATCGCGTTTCGTGAAGGTCATGGAATACTAATGCGCTGCATACACGTTGAGCCTCTGCATCAGTTAGCCCTTCCATCTTAGCAAGCACAAATCCGATCAATGCGGCCCTCCAGGAGTGCTCTGCAACTGTTTCAGGATTTTTTATTCCCTCGGTCCACCAGCCGCTTCTTGCGATCCGCTTCAGCATTCCAGCTTCGAAAATGTAATTTGTTATTTCTTCCATGAATATTGTCTCTTACTTACTCTTTTTATTTATTTCTTTCCATTATTAAACACAGATAAACATGTCTTCTGCTAGAACCGAAACTTTAATTCGCAGTGGCCCTTACGAATTGAAACGAGTGCTATCATCCTCTAGCAGAGAGTTTGCTGCCGGATTAGGGATAATTGAGCAAAATTTTCCCGGAAAAAATATCAAGAAAAGGCAAGCCCTTGAAAGAGTTCTCCAGGATCCATTTTTCTTTTTCACCGTTTTATCTGCTGATGATTTGGTTCTGGCAACAAAATATTGGCGGATAATTCCAGGATTAGGGATTCATGGGGCTATGATCGCAGTTGATAAGTCATTTCAGGGTGCAGGTATCGGATCCCAAACTCACTCATTGTTTCTAGGAACCTTGAGGCAGATAAGCATACTGAATCCTCATTCGTATATTTTTGGCGAGATAGAACCTCCTTTTAACCCACATTCTAAGGAAGATTTGGTGAGATTTAGGTTTTATGACCGGGTCGGGTGGAGGGTGCTTAAAGATGTTGATTACGCCCTTCCTGACCTTCATGAAAATGGAGCGCCAGATTTTCCGCTCTATCTTTATTTTGCAAGTCCAATTGGCCAGCATCTTGAGCAAATTCCGGCTAAAAAAGTTGCGGAAATCGTTTTCTGGCTTTATTCCGATTATTATCATAGGATTTACGGCCTTCCTTTGGATAAACTAGGGCCGCTATTATCTCGTGCCCTTGCATCTTTACTTAAGCGAGACCCTACCGCAGAGGAGCTCGTTGACGTTAATGCTTTGATTGCAGGAGTGCCCAATACAAATTTCCCCCTCTATTCATCCACGCAATTCTTACCCTGACCCATCCTAATCGCTTTTATTTATAGGCCAAGTAATGTACTCTAGGGATACAATGGTCACTCATATGAAAAACGCGCTTAGGAAGGAAATCCTTGCAGAGCGTGATGGGTTAAGGGAAACGCAAATCCTCTCCATGAGCCTGATCATCAAGGAAAAACTATTTTCCACCGAGCATTTTCAAAAAGCAAAAACCGTTTGCTTTTATCTTGCAAAAGGGAGTGAGGTTAGCACAAAAAACATGATCGAAAGTGCGCTATCCCTTGGAAAGCACGTAGTAGTTCCAGTAACCGGAGAAAAAATTGAGTTTGTTCATTTTACTTCTTTTGAAGATCTTAGACGAGGCCGATTTGGTGTGCCAGAACCTTCAACATTAAAACCCCATTCCGAAGAACCCGACCTCATAGTTGTCCCAGGAATCGCATTTGATCTGCATTTGCACCGCTTAGGCTATGGCAAAGGCTACTACGACAAATATCTGGCAACTTCGGGCGCTTACCGTGTTGGGATATGCTACGATTTCCAGGTTGTTCCAGTGCTTCCAAGGCACGAGCAGGATGTGCCAATGGATGAAGTAATAACCGAGAAGCGCATAATCGGCAAAAATGAAAAAAATCCTGCGAAGGACAAAGATTAAAATACTCAAATGTTTATGCAATCTTATGGACCTAAAAAGAAGCTTAAAATGCTCAAGTTGCGGAAATGAAGTATCCATACAGCTACTGGCTGACATAAACGTCAATGAACTCGTAATTAGCGGCAAATGCTCCCACTGCGGAAGCTCCATGCAGGTTAACTACAATCTTATCGATTCTTCATCCTCATCGCAATCGTCTTCTTCATCTTCCTCATCCAGTTCCGGTGCTTCTGAAATAGTAAATATCGATGAAAGTTTGTTTGCACCAGAAATCCCAAGCGACACGATTAGGGATCTTATGGAAGAGTAGTCGGAAGATCAGCAACCGAATCAAACACATAGTCCGGTTTTATAGAATATTTTTTGCTCTTTTTTGTGGTCCCAGTTAGTACCAATGCTGATTTTATCTTACAATTTTTTGCAAACTGGATATCAGTATCTAATCTGTCCCCAACCATCAGTATTTCGCTATTTTTCAGATTATGGTCCTTTTTAATTAGGTCAATTGCGTATGTGTTTGGTTTACCAACCACTTCCGGCTTTTTCTTTGATGCCACCTCTATTGCCGCAACGATCGCCCCGCATCCAGGCCGATCCCCATGTTCTGTCGGGAAAGTATTATCTGTGTTGGATGCAATGAAGGTTGCCCCATTGTTTATGAGTTCTAGTGATTTTGCCAGTTTTTCATAATTAAAATGCCGGTCCAGCCCCACAGCAACCACCTCTGCCTGATCATAACTTGGCTCTATTCCCTCTATTTCCAGCTCCTCAAATATCCCTATTTCTCCGACTACAAAGACCGTTTTATTTGGATAATTTTTCTTCATGTATTTTGCAAGAAGGTATGACCCACAATAAATCTCTTCTTTCCTTGCCCGAATTCCCATGTTGGTAAGTTTTTCAACTATGCCTTCCCTGCTTTTGGTTCCTGCATTTGTATAAAATAAGACTATTTTGCCTTCGGCGCGTAATTTTTCCAAGATTTGGGCGGTTCCCGGAATCGGAGTTTTCCCCCGATAAAGAGTGCCATCTAAATCAAATATATACGCTTTTATCATGGTTTTTAATTTGGGTTTGTCATTAATAAATTGTATGCGTGTCGCAATTCTTTTTAGTGGTGGAAAAGATTCAGTCTTTGCAGCCTTTACTGCGATTGCACAGGGTTTCGATCCAATACTCGTTACAGTCCAGCCTCCTGAATATTCTATGATGTTTCATCATCCTAACATAAACCAAACAAAAAAACAGGCAAAAGCGCTGAAGCTAAGACAAGTTTTCGTAAAAGCAACTGAAGAAAATTGGCGCGCTCAATTAATCAGAACTTTCAAAAAATTAAAAGTTAAGGGAATTGTCGCTGGTGCAATCGCGAGTGAATACCAAAGAAGAAGGATTGATGAGATTGGTGAAACTTTGAATATCCCGACTTACGCTCCGCTTTGGCATAAGGATATTGGTAACGAACTGATCGATGAAATGCTAGAATATTTCGAAATTTACGTTACTGCAGTTGCAGCAGAGGGCTTGGGGCCCGAATTTCTCGGCGAGCCGTTTCGGAAAATTGCCGAAGCTAAAAAACCAGGAATCCACAAGTTTCTTGAAGGTGGAGAAGGAGAGACTTATGTTGCTAACGCCCCATTTTTTAGCAAGCCCATAATGATCAAAAAATGGAAGAAAAAATGGGACAAGATACGTGGAGAAGCAGAAATTATTTAATCCATTCCTGCTGCCTTTTTCATCTGATAAATTAAACGACGAATAATTACTCCATCTTGAGCATCTGCTCGTTGTTCTGTAGCTCTGACAACTCTTTCAAATCCCTCTTCAAAACCTATACGTTCAAATATCTCTCCGGCTTGCTCATTCTTTTCAAGTGCACCAAAAGCAACTCCTAGCTCACAAACTTCACGAAATAGTAAAATTAACTTGTCATTTCTTGTTAGTTGTCCTTGTGCCATCTGAATTCTTCTTGATACTCTGTATGAGAAAATTCGCTCTATTTCTGGATCTATTTCAAAGGTTAAATTAAATCCCAGCCGCTGCAATTCTTCCATTGCGTTTATATGCAAAGCGCCATAGACTGCAAGCATATTTATGGGAGACAAAAATGGCATTTTACTAAATAGAGTTGGTAATTCTTCCTCCATTCTAAGGAATCCCTCTACTATGGAAGTTTTCCTATCCATTGCCTCACTTGATCTATGATGGTAATCTGCATAGACTTCTACTGCTTCTTCTACTCTTCCTTCACCCAATAATCTACAAATTCTTTTTCTAACTAAGGACAATTCTAACACTACTTCATCAACGAGTCTTCTATTTCTTTCATCAGATTCTTCAACAATATATTTTACGGCATCTGGGGTATCCATGATTGTTTCTACAAGTGCTTTGTTGAATTCAGGGAAAGATAGAGGCCCCCTTTGTTCTCCTAACATATCTAAGATACGCGCTCTTCCTTCCGGATGTTTTCTAGCATCCACGATAACGGAATTTTGTAATATTACCATTTTTCGCCTATTCTTCTTTGTCCATCCTGCCTCTTCAGTAATAATTACACTAGGTTTAACTTCCCGGGCATATCTTGTAATTGGTTCTACATCTCCCCTAGTTTTATGTCTGCCTAACATGGCATGTATCATAAAGTCTGATCTATGAAGCCTTTGTTGCATAATTAGATTTTATTTACTACCTTTTTTAACCTTTTCTAAACACAATCAGATTGTCAATTCAATTTCTTTTCCATCTAGTTTTGCAAAAACTCCCTTTTTCTCAATTACTTTTCCAACGATGCTCGCACCAATCCCCTGTTTCTTTGCAATTTTGATTATGTTATCTGCTTCACTTTTCGGAACAATCACAACCATGCCAATTCCCATATTGAAAGTTCTGTACATTTCCTGCCAATTCCCGACTTTCTCATAAATAGCATTAAAGATTGGTTTTGGTTTGGGCAGATTGTCAAGCACATATCCAATTTCCTTATTCAATCTAGTTATTTTTGAAAATGCTCCTCCAGTAATATGTGCAATGCCATGTATCTCGCAATTGTCGATCATTTCAAGAACTGGTTTAACATAAATTCTTGTGGGCGTAAGCATTTCCAAACCCCATTTTTTCGAATCAAGTGCCTTTCGGGCCAAGGTGAAAGCGTTTGAATGCAAGCCTGAACTTTCGAGCCCTACAATTACATCTCCTGGTTCGATTTCATTTCCCAAAATTATTTTTTTTCTCACTTTTCCAACTACTGTAAATGTCAAATCAAAAGGTTTGCTTGTTCCTTTGATTACTTCAGGCATGATTGCGGTTTCGCCACCAACAATCGGACAATTACTTTCTTTCGCTCCAACAACAAGGCCCTTCATTAATTCTTCAACTAATTCATCATCTTCCTTGGCAAGTGCAATATAATCAACGCCAACAAGTGGCTCGGCACCCATGCAAAGAATATCGTTTACTGACATTGCAATTGCATCAAGTCCTACCGTGTCATACTTACCGAGCTCTTGCGCAACCAGGACTTTGGTCCCAACCCCATCAGTATGTATCACCAGCTCGCTATTTCCTGATTTGAAAACTCCGCCATAATGGCCAAAAATCGGAAGCGGCTCGCCGTCCATTCCCCCTCTTAATGAAAAAGTAGCCTTTATCTGATCCCAGATCTCACTCTGGATACCTTTAACCTTTTTCACATCAACCTGGTATTTCATAAGTTCACGATTTTAGTTTCATTGGTTCATATTAAATTTCTTACCCTGGCCCAGAGCATCAGTGCTTCCCTATCGAAACTCTCGTTTCAATAGGTGCATTCAAAGCCGTGCATTCAATAGCGTTCGATAATACCTCGCTTTGCCCTAAGTATTACCTAAGCCAAAAGGCTTGGTTTATTAACCTATTTTGCTTATTCAAATCTTATGCGTCTTAGCGGTTCTTTCTTTGAGTTCTCCCAACGTCTTATTTCGGCAGCCAAAAAAGGAGGCCTCAGCCCTAACGATTCTAAGAAACTTGACCGTTTACTAACAAGGACTGCAAAAAGAAACACCATACTTGCAAAAGGAATACTGGCAGCCCTTAGCGCAGGTGGTGCAAGTACTCAGGATGTTGCACGCTTTGGCCAGCTCCTGCTTAAGGCAGAAGAACGCATAGCTGCTGACAAAAAGCCCTTTACTGAGAGTGAATCAAGACAACTCGGAGACTTATTCCAAAAATCATACGTTTCTACAAAAACAGCCAAATGGTTTTCCGGGCAAATTGATGAATTAGTTGCTGGGGAAATCAACGATTTTATCTCTGGCAACCGCAAGGTCAATCCGCTAGTCCCAAGCAGGAAAACGGTCGGTTTTGAAAAGCATGAGGAAAAGCACGATGAACGAAAAAAATTGAAAGAATAACTTCTGCCACTTGGCAATGAATTTTTCAAAGGGTTTTCCATGAAAATAAAACTTACTCCAGAATTATCCTATATAATCGGTTTATGGAGAAAAAACCGATGCTTTGATGGTATTGGGGTAAAGGGCGATAAAACCTTACTCGAGGTTTTTTCCAAGCTGGTGCTCGATGCCAAGCTCACAACATCCGACAAGCTTCTTGCAGAAGACGAAAAAGTTTATTTTTACCATACTGCTTACCGCAAGTTTTTCCAGGAAGTTGAAAAAGAGCAGCTCGAGCGGTTCAAGTACCTAAACGATTATGCTTCAAGTTATCTTGCAGGCGTGTTTGATGGGTCTGGCCAGATAGATGAGCGCGGGGTTGTTTCGCTATCTTTTGCAAATTCACAGGATGAGCTTCTTCTCCTTCGCCTTGGTTTTATCTCCCGGCGGCGAGCGGACCGCTTAGTAATTGAAAAGCCACTTGTTTTCCTTGCGTTTATTAAAAATTATCTGAAGATAAAAAATAACCATCGTGCGTTTGATTTGATAAAAACCCCTTCTAAAAAAGCTTGATTAAACGTTTAATTTAAGGCGCTAATTTCGTGACAAAACACGCTCAATCGTGACACACATTTATAAATAACCGAAGCGCGAGTTATTTTGATAACTATGTCAATTGGGAATTGGAAAAATAAAACAAGAACTTGCACTACTTGCTAATCATCAGTCCAATCCCTGAAAAATTGAATTTGATTTTATATTTTTTTGAATTCGTATTTTTCTTGGGTTAGTATTATTAATAAAAAATTAAAACAAAAAAAAGGAAGTTAAAAAGGGAGATTCAAAAAGAACCGTAGGTTCTTTTTAATGAGGTGAAGAATATGGGAAAAATGAAAAACGGGTGTTTAGAAACCAGTTAAGGAAGAAGAAATTTCAGAAAAAGTAAAAAAAGATTGGAAAAGAGGCCGCAAACCGGCATTGGATGAGGACTCCAAAAGATTTGTGCGAAATCTTTATGGATGTGGCGAATACAGCCTGCGGGATCTAGCTGCCATGATGAAGGTTTCGCGATCTTCAATCTGGCGCTATGTTTTGGAGGTGAAGTTATGAGCCCACCAAACTTCCATACTGCAGTGGAGCGGGCCGCTATATCATCCCCAAAACCAAAAGTCAGGGAACTTGCAATCAGCCGCCTGAGCAAAGGAGGGGATGTCTCTGCTCTCATAAACGTCCTTAAGAGCAGGTACGCTGATGCAGTCGAAAAAGCCGAATTAGCCCTTGCAGGCTATAGTTTCAAGTGACTCCTCTATTTTTATTTTTTTTTAAACAAGTGAGGTGTTAAATGAGGTCTAGATTTATATGAGAATTCTTACTGTACATGCAGATTTTATTGAAGTTGATGTGAAAAAGCCTGCTATCAAGCAACCAGAAGAGTTAGTAGGCACCTGGCCAAGAAAATTCGAGGAAGTGCTAGTTGTCTTTACTGCAGTTGAAAAAGGGGATGAAAATGTACTTGATACTGCTGCAAAGCTTGCAGATGAAACCCAAAACGTTGCCAACCAGCTAAAATGCAAAAATGTCCTTCTTCACCCTTGGGTCCATCTGACTTCAGGCCCATCTGCCCCAAAAGTCGCACAAGACGTTCTTCTTAAGGCCCAGGAAATAATCAAAGACCGGGGGTTTAACTGCGATCATTCGCCTTTTGGCTGGTACAAGGGTTTTAACATAAAATCAAAAGGTCATCCACTATCTGAATTATCAAGGCAAATTGGCGGCTTTGTCGAACCATCAAGAAAACCAAAAAGCGGAGATGTTCACACCCTAAACGAAGTTTTGTACTCAGTTATGCTCGAGGAAGCACGAACGATAGGATTTGCACAAGATCGAAATGCTTACCGAATAACTGCTGCTTTGGCATTTGCATTAATGGCTAAAGAAAAACATCCTGGATCAAAATTGGGGTTGCCGCAACTAACTGAAGATGGGTTTTCAATGGATGTGGATTTTGGCAGGGCTATTTCGCCAAAGGAACTTCCAAGCCTCCTAGCTGATGTACAGTCAGTAATCAAAGACCAAAAAGTAACCCAAAAATTAGTGAAGAAAAAAGAAGCAGAGGAATTGTTTGCTAAAAATAACGAGCCATATCTTCTTGATCTTGCAAAGCAGATGCCAGAAGGAACCTACCTAAATGTCCTTTGTGTGGATAATATCTGCATTCCATCCTATATTGCACCTTTAGAAAACCTTTCCAAGCTAAAAGCAATTGATTTTACTGGAGCAGGTGGTGCATATTGGCTTAACGACTCATCAAAAGCCCAGCTTCAGAGGATCTATGGCCTATCATTTCCGAATTCCGAGCAGCTAAAGCAATTTGTTGAAATGAAAGAAAAAGCAAAGGACCGCGACCATCGCAAACTAGGAACACAACTCGATTTGTTCTCGCTACAGCCGGTTGCGCCTGGAATGGCATTTTTCCATCCAAATGGAATGGTTATCCGCAATGAAATCGAGAATTATTTGCGTGAACTTAACCAAAAACACGATTATGTTGAAATACGTACCCCGGTCATAGTTGATGCCGAAGTCTGGAAAGAATCAGGCCACTGGGACCATTATAAGGAAAACATGTATTTCACTACTATTGATGGCAAATTAAACGGCGTCAAGCCAATGAACTGCCCGGGTTCGATTAAAGTTTTCAAAAATTCCAGAAAATCCTATCGCGACCTCCCCCTGCGGCTTTCGGAATTTGGTTTGGTTCATCGCCATGAATACTCTGGCGTTCTATCCGGCCTTTTCCGGGTACGGGCATTTACCCAGGACGATTCGCACGTCTTTTGTTCGCAAGAGCAGATAGAGGCTGAAGTCGAGCGAAGAGTGCGTTATATTGACGAATTTTATGATAGTTTTGGTTTTGAATATTCACTTGAATTATCAACAAGGCCGCCTAAACGAATGGGAACGGATGAGCAATGGAATGCTGCAGAAGGGGCGCTCAAAAAAGCACTCGATAAATTAGGCAAAGAATACAAGATCAACGAAGGTGATGGTGCATTTTATGGGCCGAAAATAGATTATCATATCAAAGATTCATTGGGCCGCTCCTGGCAATGCGCTACTGAGCAATTAGATTTCCAGATGCCACTACGTTTTGGGGTAACTTTTGAAGATAAGGATGGAAAGCAGAAGAACCCGGTCATACTGCATTCAGTTGCAGCAGGTTCAATTGAGCGGTTCTTTGCAATATTGGTTGAACATTTTGAAGGTAAATTCCCAACTTGGCTCGCGCCAGTCCAAGCGGCAGTCTTAACCATCTCTGATAACCAAATGC
Source organism: Microcaldota archaeon (assembly GCA_016212505.1). Taxonomy (GTDB): domain Archaea; phylum Micrarchaeota; class Micrarchaeia; order Anstonellales; family Bilamarchaeaceae; genus Bilamarchaeum. Next base: position 97,305 of record JACRGB010000003.1, on the reverse strand, counting down.
CTTATGCAGAATCAGTTCACAAAAAACTCAAAAGTGCAGGCGTCCGGGTAACGATCGAAACAAAAAGCGGCACAATTGGTGCGAAAATCCGTGACTGGCAAATGCAGCGGGTCCCGTATATGGTAATTATCGGTGCCAATGAAGTGGAAAGTGAGACAATTTCCGTAAGGGACCGCAGCGGCAAGGAAACTAAAGATGTTGATCCTGATAAATTCCAAAAAGATTTGCTCAAGGAAATTAGTAAGAGGGCGAAATAATTCCCTCGGAATTCTATTGGCATTTTAAAGTTTCTTATCTTTTTGTTAGTCTTTAAAACCTTTACTAGAAATATCTGAAAGCTTGTAATCGACCGTTTGTGTTTGTAATCATTGGTTGATTACAAATTAGCCAAATTTTTTTATTTGGCTAAGCTTATATTTTTTTAATTTTGGGCGGGTTAAGTTTATGGCTGGAGAGAGATATCGATCACTTGAGGTTGTCTTCTTTGCAAAGGGTCGCATTCAGGAAAGGTTTACTGTTGACTCAACCTCATCTAAGAACATGGTCCATGTAACGAAAGATCATTTTGGCGATCGCGCTCAAATAAAACATTATGACGGCCTTGGTGAGGCAGTAGTTGGAATAGATTCTTTCGTGCAAGAAGGCAAAAATGGCCATCAGATCTACGTGGCAGTTGAAAATACGTCCACTGGCGCAATTGCCAACATGGGTCTTCCTTGTATGACTCTTCCCTCAGGTGAAACGGTTTTCCTAAGTGGGGAACATCTGACTCCAGAAAATTTAGCCAAATATGATGCAACTCTCCCTCCTGGGCAGAAAATAATCGTTGTAGTTCGTTATGATGAAGATGTTATGCAGGATATCCTAGTTAAGTCTGATTCCCAATTCTCATCATTCAGCATAAGCGTGCCTGTAGTTGCCCCTCCTTTTCAAGATAGTTCTCATCTGGAAAATGCCGACCTTTTACTTTCTAATGGCATAAATGACCAAAAATGCCAGGCTTGCGGAGGAGATTCCACAAAAGTAGATTTGGATACGGCTTCAAGATTCCCTCTTAAAATATATGGCGGAGATAGTTCAAATCCAATAACGTTCAGCGAAATTAGTGCCCAATCTTTTGAATATGCATCTTCATCCGCAAAGACTTTTGCCCCTGATTTTTCTATCCCAACCCAAATTCTGCCCAATGTAACTGCCGTAAATTCTAGTTCTTCTTCTGGCTCTGACTCAAAATCCCTGGTTTATCCTTTGCAGGGTTCAGCGACAAATGGTTCGTATCAAGTCCAACTTTCCATCTATACGATATTAAGAAGCCCATTCGAAGCTCTCACTGCGATTACTGCTCTTCAATCTCTTCGCTCTGATAAACAACTAGGACCCCAAAACGTTCAATTGCATTCATCAAGATCCATCGGCAGTTTTACCGAACCTCTTACGGAACGTTTATCATCAGTGCCCTTTTTACAATCTAAACAAAAAGAGGATCGCCAATCCGTAGCCCTGGATTCTCGAACTGATGTTATGTCAAACGGTTTTTCTCTACAAAGTTCTTCTTACCGCTTAGGGAATCGTTCAGGTGGTACTTTACCAAAGGGCTTGAATGAAAATGCGCCTACTTTGGCTCAAATGGGCGAAGGCCAAAAACCCCTGAAAGTTGGGGGCATTGGGAATACTGGCCCTGCGAATTTTGGCGGAGATCCCCCTGGTTCAACTGCTTCTCCCAACCCAAACCGATCTCGGAATCGATCTAAGTCAAGATCTTCATCAAAATCCAATTTCCGAAGATCTGTAACGTCTTCAACTTCTTTACCAAAAACAACCGAACTTCTTGGCCCAAAACCACGCCTAACGCCTAAAGAAAAACGATCACCAAAACAACAAACTACCCGCACTTCTTCTGTGTCTAGTAGTTCTACCCGCAAAAACTCACCTAAAAATTCCGTTTTATCAGAAACAATTTCCAGAAAACTCCGTGATCCTCAGACTCCTGGCAAATCAAGGCCAAGACGTAGCAAAGTTCCTTCTAGGCCACTACGCTTGCCAAAAACAACCGAACCAAGGCCAAATTCAGTAAGAAAATCCTCTATTTCAGTAAAACTAGCAGTTAGCACCACCAAAATCCGAATTGGGAACAGGCAAAAGGACCGTTTGAAACAAATCGCTCAAACGAAAATCGTTTCGGGTGCAGAACCTGTTCGTAGAATAACTACGAAAACAAAAAATACTCGACCTGTAAGGTCAACTGAAAGAATCCCTACTACACGAAGAAAAAGATTGCCTCCATATTTCTTTAGGCAAATGATTGGCCTAACTTCTTCAAGACGATCAAGAAGAAAATCTACTTCTGGAAGAACCATGGCAGGAAGTTAAGCACGAAGAAAAACAACGTCCCGTACATTACTGCCTTTACAAGCATCTTATTCTTGATATTGATATCTAGGAGTCGATAACCGTCAAATAATGGGATTGGGAGAAGGTTTACCGCACCAACAATGAAATTTAATGAAAATGTCAGCCCAAGTGTTATGTATATGAACTTAAGTGGGCCTGCCAGTGCAGTAGTGAATAAGCTGAAGTTATTTATCAATATGGCAAGACCAAAAAACAAAATAAAGAATATGCTGCTAAACATCAGATTGGAAGTAGTTCCTGCCCCAATAACCCGGGTGTGCTTGTGCTGGTCTAGCTTATCGAGCTCTTTTTCATCCGGTTCTACAAAAGCGCCAACAGGTATTACCCCAAATAATACTATCCCTGAAGAAAGTATCTTTATTTTTGCAATCCTTGCAAGAACCGCATGTGCCCCTTCATGGACAACCAGGACTATTGCAAGTGCCAAAATTCCTTCGAATAATGGCAAGTTGATTCCAGGCAAGAGAAAAGTACCACCTGGAGTTGTCTTTGCAAGGGCATCGGATCCAAATGCAATTGTTTCTACTAATTTTGTAAATATGACTGCGCCATAATAAACTATTCCTGAAAGTATGAAAAGCCACAAACCGCCCAGCAATAGGATCGCGCTAACGATATAGATCCCGTAATCCACTGAAACTGCGGGCATTGCGCCTTTGCTGAATGAGCCGACTTTCAATATTTCAAATAGGAAAATAAATGCAGTTGGTCCAACCAAAAAAGAAACGAATCCGAGCAAAAGCAAGCCGATGATGAGGGTTTTTATTGAGCTATTTTTCTTCATAAGTACAGTGCTTAACAAGCCATAAGACATTGCAATTCCAACATCTGCAAAGAATTTGAATATTTCATCTTTTTTTGCTAATTTTTCAATTGCTTCCATTCCTTTTTGGCTTTTTAGCAAGACCATGCCCATTTCTGTAGGCAATTTGTATTTTTTGATAAGGATATGGCTGACAATAAGCATTTCAGCCACAACCAGTATGAATTGAAGATATCCAGGTACTGAAAGCTGGAGGATTCCGTAAAATACCCCTAACGCCACTAAGACTAATACTAAAATAAGAATCATAAATAAAAATATACCGCTGCTATATTTATACCTATCTTAAGAAGTGAGTTAAGAACCAATAAGGTGAACTTTATGTCAGATCAATTTTGTGATATATGCGGAAGACCTCAGGTTAGTGCACAGGTACTCATTGAAGGGGCAAAACTCCTGGCATGTGCCTCATGCAGAAGAGGAGGAAAAACACTACATGAATTTAGCGGCGGCCACAGTTCGGCTCCAGTTTTGCCGTTTTCTGCTCCTTCTTCATTGGATTCTGGAGAAGAAATTATTGAAAATCCAGGAAAACTGATAAAACAAGCAAGCGATCGCCTACGTCTTCCATTACCTGTTATTGCCGAGCGATTAAGGGAAAAGGAAAGCTATTTGCATGGAATTGAAAATGGCCATCTGATGCCTTCACTAGAAATTGCAAGAAAGCTGGAAAAAGAACTATCGATAAAACTAATTGACAAAGTGCAGCTTTCTGTTGCCCCTTCTCCAGCTGCAGCAGCAAAATTCTCACCTCCTACTCTTGGAGATATGCTAACTTTTGATAGAAAGAAAAAAGACAAATAAGGACAAATACCTAGGGAGTTGAAAATGGGCGTAGATTTAGGCGATCTGGCAGTGAAACATCCAATAACCTTAGATTCATTATCGGGAAAAATAATCGCTATCGATTCCTACAATATCCTCTACCAATTTCTTTCATCCATTCGCCAGGAAGATGGTCGGCCACTCATGGATTTTAAGGGAAATATTACTGCCCATCTTTCCGGCCTGTTCTATAGGACTGCAAAACTAATTGAGAACGGAATAAAACCTGTTTATGTTTTTGACGGAAAACCCTCTAAATTGAAAGAAAAGACAATTGCTGAGCGGGTGGAAGCAAAAAAACTAGCTGCCCAAAAATGGAAAGAAGCACTTGACGAGGGACGGATGGATGATGCAAAAAAATATGCCCAAGGCTCATCCAAGCTGACTTTGGAGATGGTTGGAGAATGCAAAAAACTCCTTGAAGCAATGGGCGTTCCAATTGTCCAGGCGCCAACAGAAGGCGAAGCACAAGCTTCAATGATGGTCCAGAAAGGTTTAGCATATGCAGCTGGATCACAAGATTATGACTGCCTGCTATTTGGTGCTCCTACGCTAGTTAGAAATCTTTCAATTACTGGAAGAAGGAAGGTGCCGAGGCAAGAACGATTTATCCTTGTTGAACCTGAAGAAATAAGGATAAAAGAAACATTATCTTTGCTTGGTTTAACTCGGGAGCAATTAATTTGGCTTGGTTTACTTCTAGGAACTGATTTTAATGATGGAGTAAAAGGCGTTGGGCCAAAAACTGCATTAAAAATAATAAAGCAAAATAAAACTCTTGAAGACGTACTCGCATATGCAAAAACCAAATATAATTATGAATTCGAAGTGGAACCAAACGAAGTAATCGACCTATTTCTGAATCCAAAATATGCTGAAGTGGAGCCGCCCAAATGGAACAATTCGAATATCGATGCAGTTTCCAAGCTTTTAGTTGAAGATCATGATTTTTCTGCTGACCGGGTGCAAAACACTTTGGTTGCTTTAGAAAAAATACTAAAGGAAAGAGGGGCGCAAAGTAAACTGGATCAGTGGTTCTGAATTTGTTTTGCTATTTTTTCGATTGCCGATCAGGCCAGTTTCGATCCCAATGGAACATCCTGCTCCGGCATTGCAAGCACCACTCCCTTTTCCGTAACAAATCCGGTTGTCAGGCATTCGGAATGGAAGTTTGCAATCTGCTTTATCGGGAAGTTAATAACACACAGTACGAGTCGGCCAAGCAACTGCTCTTTTGAATAAAGTTTTGTTAGTTGTGCGCTGCTTTTCTTTAGGCCAATAGCAGGACCAAAATCAATTTCCAATTTATAGGCAGGTTTCTTTGCTTCCGGGAAATCCTCAACCTTGACCACCCGGCCTATCCGAAGCTCCACTTTTTCAAAGTCCCCCCAGGTTATTGTACTCAATTCATCCACCTCTTGTAAATAATGTTCCCCTATCTTCTCCAGAAATAATACTACCCAATATATTTACCTCTTGGCCATTTGCTATGATGCCGAATGTTGCAGTTGTTTCTGCCATGGCCTGCAATTTCGTGCAAATGCCGCCAGTACCAAAACAATTTTTGTCAGTACTTGCGGATGCCAAACTTATACTTTTAATATCTATATATTCAATTCTTCTTTTTTCTCCATCTAGATATCCATCAACATCAGTCAAAAGAACCAACAGGTCTGATTGTGTTCTTGTTGCTATTGCACTTGCGATTAAATCATTGTTCGTTATGCAGGATAAATCATTACCATTTATAATCGCCTGGAGCTCAGCCTGCATTAGCAAGCTAAAGTCAATTGAATCATTTTCATTGACCAGGACTTGGCAAACATCTAGTCCAAAAGGTGCAAATGCTGCTGCCCAGCCCTCCATCAAGAGCCGCTGCCCTTTGCCGGCCGCAAGCTCACGCTTAAGTCCTTCATTTCCTCTCTTGCCAAGGGCCACTGCCCCACTAGATACAAGCAGCACTTCCTTTCCTTGTTGCCTTAACCATGCAATGTCTTCTGCAAGGCGACTTGCAACATGTGATTTAAACCTGCGTTCCTGATCCACCATTGTTGAGCTGCCAACTTTTACAACTATTCTCCTGCAGTTTTTCAATTCATTTCGATGGAAGTAAACCCTTTTCCGTTTTATTCATCTGAACACCTCATTTTTGATCTATAAACACTTCTTGACAGATTACTAACACTTCTTAGTTATTTAAAACTTTTTGATAATTTTTTTTACTAAAAACTAGCCTTTTTAACCTTTTTTGTATTAAAGTAAAAATATGCTCAATGCCAAAGACCGAAAACTTATAAAGATTCTCGATAAGAACAGCCGGACCTCAAATGCTGAAATAGCGAAGAAAATGGGCATTTCCAAGCAATTAGTCGCATATCGGATCGAAAAACTGGTAAACGAAGGCCTGATAGAAAAATTTTATACAATAATAAACGGCGTAAAATTAGGTTACCTGTATTTCCGTATTTATCTTAAGTTTCAGCGCATAAGTTCAAACAAGGAACAATCGCTAATAGACGCTTTTGTCAGTAATTCTTTTACGACCTGGGTAGTAAAATGCAGGGGTTCCTGGGATTTAGTCGTAAGTATCTATGCGAAAGATACGGATCAACTAGCCAAAACATACCAAAATATCGTAGAAGAATTTGAAGGCAACATCCTGGCCAAAAAAATCGTGTTGGTTCAAAATGTATTATTTTCGACTAGGGATTACCTAAGTGATTCTGAAGGAAGTATTGATTCAGTCTATGGAGGAGTTACTGAAAACCTGCCTATAGATAAAACAGATCACATAATTCTCAAAGATTTATCTAAAAATTCCAGAACAAAGATAATTGACCTTGCAAGAAACGCAGGAGCAAGCGTGGAGACAATAAAATCACATATCAAAAAGATGGAAGCATCCGGTATAATTCGGGGGCATAAACTCACATTCCGTTATTCAAAATTAGGCGTACTGTTTTACATTATCTCAATAAATTTATCCAATGCTTCTGAAACCGCAAGGAAAAAGATACAAGATTATTGCAAGAGCCATCCGAATTCAGTTTATCTTGTTAATATCCTTGGGGATCATGATATTGATCTTGAAGTAGAGGTAGAAAATCAGGAGCAACTGGACATATTCCTTCGGGATTTAGCCAACAAATTCTACGAAATTATCCGTAACGTTGACTCATTACAAATCGTACAGCAATACAAAATAGATTTCTATCCTTTTGAATGAAATTTTGATTATCAATTCGAGCAAATAACAGAATCAAAATGCCAATATTTAAAACCCCCTTGCCATAATATTTGTTTTCTAAACACTTTGATAAAACTGATTTTATGGTTACACTTCCAACTCGACCCGGCACTCATTTTGTCCCTCACCATTCTTCCTCTGCAACATCATTTGTTCCGCCTATTGCCCATGGATCTGCCTCTTCAAGGCCGTTTGGACAATTTACTCTCCTCAAAGATATTATGGCTGCCGGCCCATCAGCCCCGACAAATGTGCCAAAAGTGTTGGCTTTCAAAGATGATAAGGCAACCGGAAGGCTTTCGCTAAGCCTTGTTGATCGCGACGGCATTGCAATAAAACTTACTGGAAAGGGACCAAAAATCCTTGCCCATGATGCCCGTACCGAAATCCCTCTAATTGATGAAGCTGGAGTTCCTTTCCTGGTTTGCCCTACTGATAGTCCTGCCCAAATGGGGAGAATATTGCGATGTGGCCAAGAACCTGGCTCGCCCATAGCTTCAATGTATCTGGTTATTTACGAACTTCTTGGCACCTCTCGTTTCTGGCCAATCCAGGAACTTGCTTCCCCTTCAAACCCCCCGTCAGTCTCAGATTTGGGAGTGATCGCACTTCCGATCCTTCTGGATTTGCCGGCCTTTCTCGCTTTTGTTATGCCCAGGACCCAAAGCTCGGGCAATATGCTTTTTTTCGAGCCTCAAAAACAAATGCTCAGAAATGGTGATTTAAGAAAAGGAAGGGAAAAAATACGCGAGCGGCCTTTTAGCCATACCACCTGTTTTACCCTCAATGGTTCTGATCTTGAACTAGAAACAAAACCTGGAGACACTTCGGCCCCGTACGAAACTGTTTTCCGCTCAAGATATGCTGCCTATAAACGCAATCCATTTTGTTTTCATGATGATCTTGGTTCTGCGATCGCTACGCATAGTGATTTTGTCCATGAACTGGAATTTGGCGGTGCTGTAGGACTCAATAAGCTCTTACATCCGGTGTGCTGCCCTTAAAAATTCGATTTGAATGAATGATCTAGTTATTATGGCCGTCTTCCTCCAGCCACTGCCCTTCTGGCTGGTAATGCCGCTCCAATTGAACCAGCTGGCCCCCTAAAAGAATGACCTAAGGATTGACCATCATGAAGCGTATATGCAATCCTAAATCCACCTTCAGCTACTTTTTCAACCACTACTGTTTTTGGTCGCTTTTCGCTATAATGTTTTGTTATTCTTCCATTTGGTGTTATTGAAACTGCAAATGAATTTCCTTTGAAAACCCCGGTTTCTCCAAAATTAGGTTTTCCTACTTCTGTTCCTTCATTTAACATATGAATGGACACGCCTGCCTTGTGGGCCGCTCTTATTGCATCAGTTTTCCAATTGCCAGAAGTAGAACAACAAACTACAGAAATGTCGTATAAATTTGGTCCCCCTCTTTCGTTTATTACTCCTGTACCTTCGTACACTACATACCTTTGTTCAACGGGGGTAAATGGTGGCATGGGTCCACTGATTCATTACTTTGCTAAATATGTATTTAAATGTTTGTATCATTTTGTCATTATTGTGCCATTACCTTTGCCATTTCTGCTAGAAAGGACAAATTTGAAAAAATTTGTCTGCATGGTAAATTATCAAATTTACCATACAAAAACAAAATAACCTCAGATTCCCAGATCTTTCTGGACTTTGCTTGGTTTTAATGCAGAAAGCAATTTTCCCATCTTTGGCCCTTTTTCTTTTCCGAGCAGTGCCTGGTAAAGTTCAGCAAAAAAAGCTTTTGGCTCGATTCCGTTTGCTTTTGCAAATTCGAAAACAGCATTATGTATGGCGAGCGCGTCCATATTATCATTCAATGTCGCTACGAATTTTTTCACATTCTCACTCGGGCTGTTTGTTGGCTGGTATTTGAAATCATAATCCTGCGGAACAAATCCCTTCTCTATCCACGCTTCGATATATGGCCTAAGATAGGCTACTCCATCTGGGTCATTAGTTCTTTTTGCAACTTCGCCCCAGTCCTTGTAGAGCTGGTAGTAAAGTAATGTATCCAAAAACGAGCTTTTCCAGTTCACTTTATTCTCTTGGTTATTGTTGCCGTTATCGCCAGTGCCAACGCTAATCGAATATGCAATAGCCCTCTTACGGTCCGCCCGGGTCATCTCATTTAGTTTTGACTGATCGAATTTGCCCGCGCCTTCAAAATCCTCCACTGTCCTTAGCAAATTTTCCGGCGTTGGATTAATGTCGATGTTTTCTTCCAGATCTGGCTTTACCAATATATATTTGACAATTTCAACCGGTAACAATTTGACCAAATCCGTTACGCCCATCCCGATTCCTTTTGATTTTGAGTATTTTCGGCCTTGGAATAAAATGAACCCGTACCGATAGGGGATATGGTAGTCTTTTTTCATAAGATTCAATGTGACCTCTCGGCATGTGTCTTCGCTTCCGCCCTGTGTATGATGATCTATTCCAGCCCCTTCAATAGAGGTCCCAAAAATCTGTTTCCATGCCGGCCAATGCAGCCTCCAGACGAGCTTGCATTTGTGGTCGCTGATTTTGTTTTTGCCTCTGTAGCCACAGCCTTTGGTATATTTGACATCCTTATCGCAAATGTATTCGTATTCCTCATTTGTGTGCGAAACTACTCTAGTAGTAGCTACCTTTCCACAGTTTTGGCAAATTGGCATTATCGGAGACCAGTCCTTTTTCTCCTCCTTGCCGCTGGTTTCTTCAACTATTTTCCTTGCCTCTGGTGCATGCTCAAGGAAAAAACTTATGTACTCATCGAATTTGCCCTCTTCATAGTACTCGTTTATCCTAATGAGCTGGCATCCGACGCCAAATTTCTTCATCAGCTCGCGTGCTTCATCAAGATAATGGTCACCAAAACTTTTGGTTTTTCCAGTTGGATCAGGGACGTTGCATAAGGGCTTTCCAAAATGCGGCTCCAATTCCTTGGTATATTGCTCCATTGCAACTGGAACCCCATCAAAAGCGTCCAGTATGTCTGCTACAAAGTAAAATGCGCATTTTTTACCTTTCTTTTCAATTGCCTTTTGTATTACTGATGGGAACATGAATTCGCATAAGGTTCCCAAATGTGCCGGGCCTGAAGTAGTCATGCCACCGCTTATGGCATAGGGCTCTTTCTTTTCCTCAATTACCCGCTCTGCCAGCCACTCTGACCAGTGTTTGTGTTCAGACATGAATTAAATCCTCTTGAATTAGATCATGGTTATTATGATATACTCAGCTTTTTATTGATTAGTAACTCCCAATATTCAATAAAACTCAGGCGTTTTTCGGCTTTTCCGTAGTTTTCTGTTTTAACTGTTTACTTTCTGGTGTTGTTTTTTGTTTCGTGTCTTCTTTTGGTGCATTTTTCAGGATCATCCAGAAAGAATATTTATATGGAAGGACAAAAACGTCTGAAGTTCCGCTCTGGACGAGTGCAACAACAACCTTGAATATAATATACGGGATCAACAATCCTACTATCGCGATTCCTCCTAGGGGTGAAGCAAGCGCGGATACCAGTGCTCCTGCCCTGAATATTATTTCAACAATTGTTGATAGGATGATGAACGGGATCGAGATTATTACTGCCCCAAAAAATTCTATTATATCGTAAATAAGTACGGCTACGATATCGCTTTTAACAAGGGAAATGGATCTCATAAGAGCAGTATAAGCATCATTTTGGTCAATCACAAGTTCCCAATACCAGAATTGTGCGAAAAACCGGTAGATCACAATGAACAGTATTGCATAAATGATGAATACGAATATTCCTAACACCAAAACCAGTGGCATGCTTGCAAGGAGAACTAAAATGATGATCGGAATTCCGAGCGCAACTGCGTTTATTATCAGATCTATTACTGATGCCTTGATGACCGGCACCAAAATTTCCCCAAAAGTTTTCCTTATCCCCGGATAAGTGCCCTCGTATTGGCATTTTATTATTTTTAGCCTGGTTAATGTTATTGTCTTATTGACGATTCCGAATACAAGCAGGGCAAATACTGCCCAAACTACCAGCGCTACTATTGTTGCCACGCTTGCAAATATTCTTTCTATCTCAAAACCCTTCGAAGTGGATATTCCTAGTGCTAGAAGAAAACCCAGTGTCAAGAGGCCAAATATGATGAGCAATAAAACTGCTACAGCTGAACTTAATAACTGGACTTTTAGCATTTTAACAAACAGGTCCTTAAAGTTCTTTTTCCCAAATTCAATTGTCGGGCTAATTAGGTTTGTTGCCTGGTCTAATAAAGTTGGCTTTTTTGCGCTGGTAGGACTAGCTTTTTCGTCATTTGGCATGTATAATTATTGCCTCGCCTAGCTTTTTAAATACTTATACTCATAGATATCCTGTCAGCGGTCATAGGAAGGGGGTAACACCTGATCCCATACCGAACTCAGAAGTGAAGACCTTTCACGGCAATACTTGTACTGATCTCTGATCGGGAAGGTACGCTGCTGCTGACACCTATATTTATCCGATGATCTTTTTGTGTCTCGGGTTTCGCGTTTTGAGTTTTAAGTTTCCTGTTTTGAATGGGTTTTGTTTCTCATGGACGAAAAAGACCGCGTTTTGAAAGATATCCAAAAACTCGAGCGAATAATCGAAGTTTTCAAAAATTTCGGTCTTGCTAATAAATATCCTCAAATTCTTGACTATGCTTCCAACTACTATGATGATTCAAAGCATTTTTTTGATAAAGGCGACTATTTCACTTCCTTTGCTGCTGCTAATTATGCATATGGCTTTATCGATGCCATACTTTTAATCGAAGGAAAAAAAGAGGAAACGCATGCTTAAGAAAAGCCTCGGCCAGAACTTCCTAACTGACCCGAACATGCTTTCGCTTGAAGCGCGCTTAGCCCAAGTTACTGACAAACGAGTGCTTGAAATTGGCGGAGGAGACGGACGTTTAAGCGAAAAATTACTCGAACAAAAACCAAAAAATTTATTCATTGTCGAGTTCGACCACCGGTTCGTATCAATATTGCGCGAGAAGTTTTTTGATTTTGAGCAGAAAAATACCGTTACAAAAGTCGAAATAATTGAAGGCGATTTTCTCAACTTGCTAGGCAAGTTGCCCGAAGCCGATGTGATTGTGGGAAATATCCCATACTACATCTCATCAGATATTATCTTCAGCTTGCCAAACCTCAAGTTCAATAATGCTCTGCTAATGGTTCAAAAAGAATTTGCACAGAAAATGATCGCAAAAGCAGGGGATAAAAATTATGGAAGGCTCAGTGTTACTTCGCAGCTGGCCTTTGAAATTAAAATTGAAAGGTATGTTTCCAAAGGCCTTTTTACCCCACGGCCAAAAGTTGATTCTGCAATAATTCTGCTTAAGCCAACAAACTTCAAAATGACAAAGCTCCAGGAAGATGTTGTACGCTCATTGTTCCAGCATCGTAACAAGACGACCAAAAATGCGCTCGAAAATTCAAAACTATTTAGCAAGGAACAATTAGGAGCGCTTGGTGCCTTTGCATCAAGAAGGCCAAGAACCCTTTCAAAAGAGGAATGCTTGGAAATTGCCGCTTTAGTTGAAAATCCAAATGGATAAAAAGCCAAAAGGCGAACCACTATCATGCGTTTTGTAGTATTGTTGTTATCTGTTGTCCTGCTGTTTGGCTGTATCGGCCAGAAATCCGCTGTCAATCTTACTGAAAACCCTGCAAATAACTCCCCATTACCAAATAATCAAACTGGATCTATCACTCCCAGCGAACCAACTCCGCAACCTTCAGTAAATCAAACTCCCACATCACCATCTGCTCCGCCTCCAACCGTTCCGCCTAATCAACCTACGATCGTTCCGCCATCCCAGCCCATTAACCCAGCTAATACGATAAACAATTCCCTTCCCCCGGTCCCAACTCCTGGTGCTAGCACAATACCCTCGCAGGAAATTTCCTATTATTCTTCAGGCTGGACAATTTTTGGCACCCTTTACCCTAACAAGAATTCCCAGTCTGCAACCAAGCTCATCCTGCTGGTACCAATGCTCGATAAGACCCGCGATAGTTACCCCCAAAGATTTATCGAAAGACTTCATGATGAAATTCCCGATGCCATGATCCTTGCAATTGATGCGCGGGGAAATGGGAAAAGCACAAACCTGGGCAGCTGGAAAAGCTTCGATAGTGCTGGCTTTATGGATATGAAAACCGACATACTAAGCGCAAGGAAATATTTTGCAGAAAAATACCCGACCGTCAAATCATTTTATGTTGTTGGTGCGAGCATTGGCTCAACTGCTGCTATTTTGGCTGGTGCGCAGGATAATTATATAGGAAAAATAGTCATGTTATCTCCTGGTATGAGTTATCAGGATGTTAATATACAATCCTCGCTTTCTGATTATAGGCATGATATTCTTGTGGTTGCAACAACTAATGACCGCTATTCTGCCCAGGCAGCTTCAACAATTGCTTCGGTTAGGAACACTCCGGAAACCACAACAAAAATTTATGATGGATCGGCACATGGAACTGATATGTTTGAAAGCACAAACAGCAGCTCGCCATCCCTTAGCGATCTTATACGCAATTTCCTGAAAAATTGATTGGCTGTGCCGAAGTTTGCTTCTAATTGTGCAGCACCGTCGACTTTCTGTTTTTCTTGTAAGTTACCTTCAATAGAAATACAAAAGATAACGGTGGTCTTTTAAATACATTTGTCGATATACTATTTCATTGAGGTGGACTTAATGAGTGGAGTATTACAAAGATCCAATATTGTTTTCCGTACCTATTCGACAGCCAGAATTCTAACTCGAGCTGCTTTATTTAGTACGGCGCTTATGGCGGGAACCCTATGCGGTTGTCAAAAATATGAAGATTTCGGAACCCGAATCGTTGGACAAAGAAGTGAATTTGTAGTTATTCAGATGAAGCAAGACTCCCGCATATTTCTTCATGCCGGAATTGTTGATAAAGTGGATGATAAAGGGATCGAAGTTCTAACTAGAGGTGAGACCGAAAGAAAACGCTATTCTTACGGCACCCATCAAATAAGTGATGGAATGCGTATAAAGGTAGAACGAGGATCAGAACCAGGAACTGCTAAAGTCACTGTCTATATGGTCGAGCACGAGTAGTTTTTTTCACTTTTAAAATACCCCGAATATCCCGCTTTTCTTTTCCCCTTCTTTTTCAAATTCTGCCAAAAGTTCCTTTTGTTTTTTTGTCAGCTTTTTTGGGATGCTAACAATTACCCGAACCATCTCATCCCCTTTTCCGCCTCTCCTAAGCTTTGGCATTCCCTCTCCCTTAAGGCGGAAAACCGTATGCGACGCTGTTCCAACCGGGACATTTAGTTTTGCCTTTCCAAAGAGTGTTGGCACTTCAACTTCTCCGCCAAGTGCTGCTTCTGGGAAAGTAATTTCCTTATTTATCCAAATATTTTCCCCTTCCCGCTCAAATGTCTGGTGTTTTTTGACATAAACATCTACATAAAGGTCGCCGGATCCGTCTTTGCCAAATTCACCTAGGTTTTCGAGCCTCATGCGCATCCCGTTTTCAATTCCTGCAGGAATATCCACGTTGATGTGCTCATTCCCGCTCATTTTCCCAGAACCATTACAGTTTTTGCATGGTTTCTCAACCATCTGGCCCTCTCCACTGCATTTGTTGCAGGTGGTTACTGTGTAAAATGCCATTGGCCCAGCACGCCGCGCTTGCTGCACTTGGCCACGGCCATGGCAGGTGCTGCAGGTTGTCCTTCTACTCCCTGGTTCGCTTCCGCTTCCCGAACACTTGTTGCACGCCTTAGAATGATGATAACTAATTTCTTTTTTTACGCCTTTTGCTGCTTCTTCAAGAGTTATTTCCACTCTGGTTTGCAGATCCGCTCCATACTCGCCTCGCCTTCCCCCTTGGCCAAATCCGCCACCAAACATT
Source organism: Microcaldota archaeon (assembly GCA_016212505.1). Lineage (GTDB taxonomy): Archaea > Micrarchaeota > Micrarchaeia > Anstonellales > Bilamarchaeaceae > Bilamarchaeum. The sequence goes on along the minus strand of JACRGB010000003.1, from coordinate 82,070 downwards.
GAACCGAACATGTCCCCAAATGGCGAACCTCCGCCGCCACCAAAACCAAATCCTTTCACCATATCCTCAAAATCAGAAAAATCCGCACCTCGGAAAATATCTTCCTGCGAATATCTTTGGTCAAAGCCAGCATGGCCATATTGGTCGTACTGACTTCTCTTCCCATCATCACTAAGAACAGCATATGCTTCGCTAAGCTCCTTGAATTTTTCTTCTGATGCCTTATCGCCTGGGTTTCGGTCAGGATGGTATTTTAGCGCTAATTTCCGATAAGCATCCTTGATCTGCTCTTTGTTGGCCGCCTTCGCGACACCTAGGACTTCATAATAATCTCTTTTTTCGGCCATAAATATCACAAATTCATCATATCTACTGTTTCATATTTACCCAACCATCCAACCCGAATCCCTAGTTAGGTCATTTAAAAAAACATTTTCGAGGAAAACTAACTAATGCTATTTTCAGCCTACCATTCCTGCCTGCTTTTCTTAAGTTTTTCCAATATATCTGGTGTTTTGGTTTTACTGACTAACCGATCCATGGCATCCATCAAATCAGCGGGTTTTTGTATGGGTTTTTTCATCCTCTCACTTACCTTTATCTTAGCGATACATGTTATTGTCCCTTTGATTTATTATCTCGTCCCATATCTGGACCACTTCGGTTTGCCAGGAGAATATTTCGCCTTCTCTTGCCCTGCTTCGCGATCTTCTTACAATTATTTCCGGAGCTTCTTTTTCTTTTCCAGTAAGTATTGCGTAAGCTTCACTTATCTCTTTGAATTTTTCTTCAGCTTTTTTATCACCTGGATTTCGGTCCGGGTGGTACAAGAGTGCCAGTTTTCGGTATGCTTTTTTTATGTCCTCTTCGCTAGCATCTTTGGAAACTCCAAGCACAGAACGGTAGTTTTTTGGCATACTTTCGCCTCATATAAATTTTAACCGAATACCCATCCACTTTGATTTTTTAATATGTATGTACCATTCGTAGACTTATACTCGCAAGTTCGATACGCTTTGCCTATAGAACTGTTATCCCCAAACTGAATTCTATCGTGATATTCGTAACTAATATTATATTGGAGATAGTCTCCCCAATTTTTCGGAGAGATGATGAAATAATAGTTTATTTGATTATCTGCCGCAGAAAACCAAAATGTTTCTGCCTTGTCATACTCACAACCAACTGGAGGCGTGGTATTAATGGGCGAACCGAAAATGTTTACGCACGCTTTATTTAATTCATTCGATTCTATCTTCACTTTGTGGGTGGTTCGTACTCCTCTCGGAAGCAAGGTAATGTCATCCAGAACATAATAGCCTGTAAAGCTAAGAGGGCAAGAAGAATAAGCCACATCGACAATCGGAGTCTTCTCATATTGAAGTATGGCGTTTTGATTATAGAGTATCCAGAGGGTCAAAATTCCTAAAAAGAATGTTGCAGGAAATTCGAGTTTGCCAAACAACCTGTCTAAGTTATCTTTTCGCATATTTTTTTCAATATTGCCCATTTTCGTGTTAAGTTTCTTTAACTCGTCGACAATTCCAGGAATTGATTCTTTTGCGTTATTCTTTTTTTTGGACATTTTTTGCCTCTTTCCTCATCCAATTTTCGAAATTTCTAATAGTTAATCCTATTTAACATTCTCGTACTTCCCGTCGACAACTTTTTCGTCCGGCCCGTTTCCCTGCTTTTCCCCTCCTTCGTTTCCGCCCGGAGGTGGCTGTCCCTCTCCGCCCATGTTCGGGCCTCCTGCCTGCTGGTAGAATGATCCGCCAACTTCTTCCAAAACTTTTTTGAGCGCTTCAGTTTCGCTTCGAATCTTCGCAACGTCTTCGCTAATTAAAGCATCTTCAAGTCTCTTTTTGGCTTCTTCAATTTTATCAAACTGCTCCTTGGACATTTTAGCCTTGAATTCTTCCTCAGTTTTCTTGACCAAATAAAGCATGGATTCAGCTTCGTTTTTGGCAGTCGCCAGTTCAAATGCTTTCTTATCTTCTTCAGCAAATTTATCCGCGTCTCCCATTTTTGCTTTTATTTCGCTATCAGACATTTTCATTGGCGAACTAACCCTCATACTCTGTTCCTTGTTGCTAGCCTTATCTTTTGCGCTAACATGCAAAATACCATTTGCATCAATATCAAATGTAACCTCAACTTGCGGTACTCCTCGTGGCGCTGGTGGTATCCCAACTAAGGTAAATTTACCTAGTGAAACATTGTCCTTTGCCATCGGTCGCTCGCCCTGTAAGATGTGGATATCGACTGCGGTCTGCATGTCGCTTGCGGTAGAGAATACCTGGCTCTTTTTGGTTGGTATTGTTGTATTCCTTTCAATCAATTTTGTTGAAACGCCACCCATTGTTTCAAGGCCTAATGAAAGTGGAGTAACATCTAACAAAAGAATGTCTTTTACTTCGCCAGAAAGAACTCCTCCCTGGATTGCTGCGCCCATTGCAACACATTCCATCGGGTCGATTCCTCTTTCCACTTTCTTGCCAACAGTATCTTCAACGAATTTCTGCACAATTGGCATTCTTGTCGGACCACCGACCATAATTATTTTGTCAATCTGGGCAGGCGATAGTTTTGCATCCCTCATTGCCTGCTCAATTGGGCCACGGCATTTTTCAATAATCGGCCTTATAAGGTCCTCAAGTTTTGCCTTGGTTAATTTGTGCACAAAATGTTTCGGCTCATTATTTACTGAAGTAAGGAAAGGCAAATTGACCTCAGATTCAAGAGTTGTTGATAACTCAATTTTCGCCTTCTCAGCTGCTTCCAAGATTCTGCGCTGTGCTTGCTTATCTTTACTGACATCGACACCACTCTCCTTCCTAAATTGATCGGTAAGATATTCTGAAATTATTCTATCCATATCCGTTCCGCCTAATTGTGTATCTCCATTTGTGGATTTTACTTCGAAAACGCCCCCACCAAAATCCATGATGGTTACATCTAAGGTTCCTCCGCCTAAATCGAAAACAAGGATCTTCATGTCCTTGCCGACTTTATCCAACCCATATGCAAGGCATGCTGCAGTTGGCTCGTTAACTAGCCTGGTCACTTCTAAACCTGCAATTGACCCGGCATCTTTGGTCGCCTGCCTCTGATTATCATTAAAGTAAGCAGGAACTGTGATCACAACTTTATCAACAGTTTCGCCCAAGAACTCTTCTGCATCTTTTTTTATCTTCTGCAAAATAAATGCAGATAATTCCTGCGGCCGATATTCTTTCCCAAAAATCTGGTATTTATAGTCGGTTCCCATTTTTCTTTTGAATGCTGAAACCGTTCCTTCAGCATTTGTTACTGCCTGCCTTCTGGCTGGTTCACCAATTATTCTTTGGCCATCTTTTGTAAGTGCAACATAACTTGGAAATGCTTTCCCATATTGAGTTATTCCTTCAGCACTTGGAATAATTTTCGGCCTTCCATTTTCCAAATATGCTGCTGCTGAATTACTTGTTCCTAAATCAATACCAATTATTCTTCCCATAAAAATTTCCCTCCTTATTACACTTCATTTTTTTTAACATAATTCAATTTAGCATAACCAAACTAACTTGCGATACCCACCAGTATTTTTTGCTTTTGCAGTGATCGCATTATTTTCAAATATTCTATTAACTGCTTTTCGCTATCGAATCCCATTTCAGCTAATTTATCCATGCTCATAATCTGGCGATTCATGCCAACACCTCTTACTTTTTCTCACCCTGGCCCATTCCGACAACTACTTTAGCATGCCGGAGTACTTTTCCCCTAAACAAATATCCTTTTTGCATTACTTCAACTATCTTCCCTTCCTCACCTTCACCTTGCCGAAGCGCCTCATGTTTGTATGGATCAAATTTTTCTCCGGCTACCTTCATCCCGTCTACTCCTTCTTTTTTTAGTAAGTCTAAAAATTTGGCATACAAAAGCTCCATTCCTGTTTTGAACTCTTTGGATTTGGACTGCTCAACATGGTCTAAGGCGATTTCAAAATCATCCACAATAGTTAGTAGTTTGAGAAGCAAATCCACATTTGCAAATTCGCGCATCGATTCGTTTTCCTTGGCAGTCCTTTTTTTGTAATTTTCAAAATCTGCCTGCATTCTTAACATTCGATCTGCTAACTCCTTGAGTTTCTGATCTTTCTCATGCGTTCCGGACTTTTCTTCTAGCAAGTCTTGTTTTTCATGTTCAACTAACTTTTCTTCTGGTGGTGCTTTGAGTTCATCAAATTTTTGATTTCCTATTGTTTTTTTATCATCAGCTATAGTAATCACCATTTCATGTTCTGTTGATTTTTTTAACAAATTGTTTAATATTTAGAAGGATTTTTAAATATTTAGGTTAAATTCATTACCTATGACGCAAAGAAAATATTACCGTCAGATCATTATCCGTTATATCGCCCTCCCTCAGCAGGAGCAGGATGAGAATGCTGAAATAGACTATATATATCAGTGTCTTGGGCTTGGGGATGAACGGGACGACGTTGGCCTTTTAGTTTTCCGGGCTTTGGTCAAAGCAAGCGGGCAAGGAACTGGTATTTCTTCTAAAGATATTATGGAACTAAGCGAAGTAAGTCAGGCTGCAGTTATTTATCATCTTAATATGTTCCAGCGATCTGGCCTAGTAATTCGGGACGGACGCATCTATCGTCTTCGAGGAGATAACCTCGAGCAGACATTGAGCGAAATGCAGAATGATATGGACAGACGGTTCGGGCATCTGAAAGAGGTTGCGAGACGAATACAAACAAAATAATGTTTTAGGTGCCGCTCCGAATGCATACAGAATTCTTTCCGAATCTTTTATGTTCTGTTCACCGTTTTTCTTTACAATCGCCGACAACTCAACGATAGCTTTATATATTTTATTCTTTTTGTTCAGTCATGCGCCCAATTTTATTATTGTTTTCGGTTTTAGTGGTTTTTTGTGCTGTCTCTTTTGCTGATGCGGTTATACCAAATGCCCCCCCGTTTGTTGCCCCTTCCACTGCTTTTAGTGTGGGAGGCCAGGCACTGAACTCATCTTCACAAAATTATTCTAATGTTAATGTAACCGTAACTATAGGTAATTCTTCAAATAGTAGCATGTCTGTTGCATCCAATCTGAGCGGAAGTGACGGAACATTTAGGGTGTATCTGACTTCACCTTCTTCAGAAGGTATCTATAACATAACAATTACCTCAAATTCTTCCGCACTAACTGTTATATTTCCCTTAATTGTTTCTAACATATCAAATGTTTCAATTGCTTTTATTGGTTCGCCTTCCTTTTCTCCAGGAACACCATTCAATATATCGATAAATCTTACAAATTCCTCTGGCGGGGGAGTTGCTAATATCCTTCCAAATATCAATGCATTTTCAGCATCAAGTTTTGCTAATGGGACTGACTGGGTCTTTACCAATCTTTCAAATGGCAGTGCTTCTAATGGAAATATAAATTACACAGTTACTCCTACTAACAATTCAGGGTCTTACTTTATTGTAATTGGCCATGGTGCGGGAACTCTTTTCATTAATTTAATCTCAGATAGTCAACTTATCGTAACCCTAAAGAGATCCGGTTTTGCTTCAAATTTATTTTCACCTTCTGAAAATGCTACTGTCAGTGTTCTTCTTAGATCAAATTCAAATGGTTCGGTATTTAGTAGTCAAACCGTGGCTGCAACTTTAACCTATCCAGATGGTACTGCTTCCTCAATTAGTAGTTTTAGTGAAACTTCTCCAGGTGTTTATGAGAAAAACATAACTCTTCCTTCTACCGAAGGTACGTATAAACTAATTGCCCAATCAACTGTTTCTAGTAACGTTTTGGAATCATCATTTAAATTTAGTATAACCTCGTTATCTGCCTCTCTTCAACCTACAAATGCAGATGAAGGCAAATTTGTTGAATTATCTGACCTTGGATTTAATGGCGCAAAACCAGGTGCTAATATGACTTTGTTTTTCCTGCTCACCAATCTCAGTAATAATCAATTCCTATCTCATAGTTCTTTCCCTTCAGATAATAATACCGTTAATTGTTCAGCAGTAACTGTAACTTCTCTACTTCGTCTTCAAAATAATACTGATTATCGATCTTATGTGGGAAGTTTCAACTTTACTAATACTAGTTATCTGGGTTCAACTATCTGTGCACTGACTTTTGCTGCACCAAATGATACTGGATTCTATAAAACCACTGCGCAAGTTACCTATCAGGGAAGAAATTATTCTGGAGTGTATACTTTTCAAGTTCAAAGATATCTTCTAAAAGTAGTTCCATTAAGTTCAGGAGGCTCTGGCCAAGACTCTTTCCAGATGCTTCTTAAACCAGGATCTAATATTACTTTACTATTCCAACTTTATAATATTTCCAACGAGGGTGCAGAAATCTCAAATGCATTTTCCATGATGAATGCCACAAATATTTTACACTTTGTTTCTGGTACAAATATTTTGCCTGGTCAGTATGGATTCAACAATAGTGTAAGTAATACTACAAACACAGTTACAATAACTCTTCCTCCTAATTATACCGATATTATGCTCGTAGGTGTTTCGGCAACTACGATTTATGGAGACAGTCTCACTTCAAATGTTCCGATAATTGCAAAACGCCTTGTTGGTTTTATGGCACCTGCTGTTGGTGGTGGCCTTGCAAATAAAACTGGCGAAAATCCTCCGCCTCCTGGGGGACCTGGCGGATTTGGGGGTTCTGGTCAAATTCGTTGCGCTTCTGGCGACATTGTAGCCTTTAATGGTAGAGTAAATCTCGTAGAAACTGGTTCAGCCATAAGTGGCGTATCATTTACAAGTAATTTATCTAAAGTAATTTCTGAATTAAGTGGCAGAGATGTCTCTTCCTGTCTTTCTATGAATGCTTCGAGTACTAGTGATTCAAATGGTTCAATTGCTGCAAACATTTCCTATAGTTGCTCTTTGCCTCCAGGTCGATATGTTGTCATGTTTAATGCTTCTTATCCTGATGGTGGAGTAGTTAGGAATGAGATTATTCCTGGTTTCTTCTCTTGCAGTGTGATTAGTGCCAATATTCAGGCCACCCCCGTTGGGACATCATCTTCTGGCGGAGGTTTTTTCTTCCAAGTTTCAAAATCTGGCTGTATTTTACTCAACACAACTTCTGTAGGTTTAACAAATGGCTCTAACTTTACTGCAGGCACTCTATCTGTCCCACAAGTATCATTTATGAATTTCTTCGGAGGTTCAGGAGGTCAAAGGCCTGATTCTCTTAGTTCTAGTGCGAGTACCTTAAATGCAAGTCTTAACCAAAGCGGCGGCTCTCTAATAATTTGCCCGCAAAACTTCACCACATCAAATGGCTCTCAAGCTTCCTCATGGGGATCAGGGAGTGGCTTCCTTGCCATAAGACCTAGAGTTTGTACTTCTGGCGATGTCGCTTGCCAAGACTTTGATAGCGGCGTTCCAGTTGGTTCTAGTTTAGAAACGTATATACCGTTTGGTCCAGATGCTGGAAATCAGAGCAACCCTTTCCAACAACCGCAGACTGGGAACATTGGTTCAAATATAACTCTAAGAATTGCCTCCTTTGCCAATCTTACAAATATAACTTCAATAAGAATGAACAAAGAAGGTCCGTTTCCTCCAACTACAGTAACCTCTTATAATATGTCCTATCTTCGAAATAATACTCGATTCTTTGATAACCGCTCATTTATGCTATATGAACTTAATATGACAATACCAACGAGCATATCAAAAGGTTCAAATAATATAATGATTGAAGTGGTTGGTGCAAGCGGTGATCGTTCCACTATCTTTTATCATATTACCGTAGCAAATGTTCTTGCTTATGTGCCTTTATACGGTGGCGATCTTAGACAAGGGAATGGCGGCATGGCAATACCACAGTTCATGGATATGCAGTTGCTTCAATATGGATGGAATATGTCATTTATTAATCAAACTCTTCTAGGTGGCAACCTTAGTTTCAGTGATACTGTTTGTTATAATAATATTTCTGCATTCGGCGGCCAAAATGACTATTTCTTCATTCCATTAAAGGATGTTACGATGAATCAACCCGCTGATACCTCATTCTTCCCGAACGTATCATTTATGATTCTTGATTCTGCCAATACCGGTCGATTTGATACTTTACTTGTACGAAATAAAACAACTCCGAATAGTATGAACAATGCTTCTGCCTTCACTATCGTTAATGTGACAAATCGTTCTATCGGTGCCAATTATTCGTTGGTTTCAATTGACAGCTGCAGCTATTTCAGGGCAGTTTATTCTGGACCAATAAGTTCTGGCTCATTATTTTCTTCCATGTTTAATCTAGGTGAATATGGTGTCAATACCAACATAACTGTCCCGTTAGTATTCAAAGCTGGATCTCTATCAGCCAATGGCTCTACTGCAAACATAACCTCGTTATATAGACGCACTGGAAATAGTTTTGGAATTGGGACTCTTGTCGATCCTTCTAATTATACTGTAGTTACAAATGTTACTGACTCAAATGGCCTTGCGCTTCTTACCCTTAACCTAACGACTTCCGGAGTGTACACTATATTCTGGAGAATCAACGGCACTACCTATAACGACAGTTCCAGCCCCGGAGGCAACCAATTCGGTATGTCAACAAATCCGACTATTGTGGCCCGTAACTTCAGGCCTTATGCCTCTACCCTTGGTGCTGATAATTTCAGGCAAATACGGGAAGTAACTAATGATATGAATGTAACCCTTTCAAATGCATCTACAGGCAACGTAGAACTTTTCAACGCCACAAACCTCTCCCTCTTCTCCTACAATTTTGGAAACAAGACCTCCAATGTCACTTTCAATTCAACTGATAAGTCCATTTCAATAAATTATGTTAGCAATATGAACACCTCCACTCCCGCATTCTGCGATGGCGCAAACTGCACCATTTCATCTGTATTCCAGTTCTTCCAGATCCCATTCCAGGACCAGCTAAAACTTGCAGTAATGCAAAATTCAAGTTCCGGTAATCTATCTTTCCTAAAATTCGGAAGTTATAGGGCAAGAACTGACACAACTCCATTTGCAAATGTCAATAACTCTGCTCAAAATGTTTCTGTGCTGGTTTGCGCTGAAAGCTATGCCTTCCCGCCACTTCCTCTATCAAATGCAAACATCACAAATGCGACTGCAATGACGTTCTCACAGAATTCTCCGCCTCAGACTACTGCATTGGCGATGTTTGATCCGTATACCAATCAATCAATAAGTTCTATTGCAACTGGCCCTTCAGGCTGCGCGTTAATTACTCTCAGTCCACGTGGTTTATCCGGAGATGTATGGCCTTCTTCCAATTTCGGTCCACCTACCCAGGTCTACTTTACAATTAACAATACTGGTTCTATTGAGGATACGAACTCAATGGATAGGATGATTAATGTTTTTGTCAGGTGATTATGATGTCTACTAAAGTTTTTCTTTTTGGTTTGTTATTGCTATCTCTAGCGGCTTTTTCAACTTGCAGCATTTCTTCAATATCTGCTGCTGCAAGCGCTACTGTTGGTAATTCCGTATCTGTAACTGTAATCGTTGGCGGAGACTCTGATTGTAGTGGCGCAACCCTCCAACTTTATGATCTTACTTCCGGACTCAGCGTAACTGATCCCTCTGCATCTTCTTCGTATCAATATTCCGGAGTTCAGACTGGCGATTCTAAAACTTTTACTATCACTGCTTCATCTGCAGGAACTTATAATTTTAATGCTCAAGTTACTCCATCATCTGGCACCCCTGCAACTGGTACCCAGCAGGCAATTGAGTTTGTGGCTGGAGATCAGTTCTCAGTTTCTAAAAACTCCCCTTCATCATCTACATTAACTTCAACCCAGTCGGTTACTTACTCTGTTACTATAACCAATACTGGTGGTAGCACGGCAACTGCCAGTTATTCTTTAAGTGCTTCCGGAGCTAGTATTTCAGGTGGTTCGACATCTGGTTCAGTTTCTATTCCAGGTGGAAGTTCCTCTTCACTCTCATGGACCATAACTCCAACCACTTCTGGTTCAGTAAGCTTTGATGTTAACGGTAACACAATAAGTGCTGCTGCACTTACTTTGAGTATAACTCCTCCATCTTCTGGTTCTTCTGGCAGTTCATCAAGCAGTTCTTCTACTTCTACAAATACCTCAACTTCACCAACAACACCTGCCCCGACTCCATCACCAACACCTACTCCAACACCTGCTCCAACCCCCCAACCTACTCCGCAAAACAATTCATCCCCTTCAGTTAATCCCACACCTGTTCCGCTTTCTCCCCCCGAAGACCCGTCCCCTAATCTGGAAGCACAGTCAAGCGCCCAAGTGGCCATTTCACAGGCAAGGAGCGACATTGCAAAAGCAAAAGCAGCAGGCCAGGATACTTCTTCATTACAATCAAAACTAAATGATGCTGTTATTGCATTCAATAAGGGAGACTACGCCACCGCGTTGAGCCTTGCCAAATCTGTTTCTTCAGTTGCAGGCCAGCTGGCAAAATCCGCTCCATCTGCTCCTGTTGCTAAACCCGCTCCAAAAACCGATCTTCTTATTCCCATCATAATCGGATTGATCGTCCTTGTGGTTATTGTGGGCGGTGCGGCATTCATGTTCATGGGCAAGAAGAAACGATAGTCGTTTCTTTTTTTCTCTTCTTTTCCCTATTTTTAATCTGTTCTTATCATCATTCCTTTGCACATGTAATGGCCCTTTGAGCTTCAAGCAATGAAAAAGCGGTTGAACAAGTGTGCAGGGCCAGGGGGCGCTGCCCCCTAGGCTACTACCCCCCACATTACAGTTTTCATCATTTTTAGTAACATTTATAAACTGTTTTTACCAAGTATATATGATGGCAAGATTATCCGATGCTTTTCAACACTCAATAGCATCTTATACTGGCCCAACAAGGAAGACTACTGGTTTGCCTCCTTCGCCCCAAAGAGAAGTGGGCAAATTTCATATCCTGGCCCCTGAGATGCCTTCACAATCACTCCGCCAAAAAGGCCGAGCGGTTTCAATACAATTAGACCTTCAAAAAGATAAGCCACCTTCGATTGAGTCTATCTGTGTTGTTGATAGGGACCTAACACTCGAGCTGAGCCCTACTGGCGCAGCGATATTCGAAAACACTGGCGGCGCGGTAACAAAAGTTTCAATAAGTTCCGGCAATCTTTCCGATTGGCCGATAGTACCTGAGGTGATGGTACAAAAAGTTCTCCTTTTCGATGCCGCCCAAAACTGTTCTTTCGGGGTGCTAAAAATTGAAATTTCTTGCTATACTGACGCTTATGGTAGGCAAAATTTTCTCGCAGATGTACTCCCAGTTCGCAAAAGCGAAGAAGTTGCCAAAGATCCCTCCAAATTAACGCTTTTTGTATTAGTTCCCAAAGATTCAGCCCTTTGGAAAGCTTTTGATCCCTCTGCTAAACCTCCAAAAGAATCTTTTTTTCTTGTGGATTTTGTGGATAAAACTGAATGCGATCCAGGACGGTTGGCTAGGCTGAATATTATGAGGGCAGAGCAGATAATACGTTATTATGGCGACAAATTTGGTAAAGGAAACTTCGAAGACAATCTCCCTAAGAGAATTACCGATTTAGATCTTACCGGTTTTGAAGAATTTATGCGCAGTCCGGATGCTCCGTTTAGAATCAAAACCAAACCCTGATTTTGCTTCATTAATTTATAGCATTAATCTACTTCTATCTCTCCTAAATTTAGTAGTTCTCCTGTTTTCGAAACTATTTTAAATGTATATATACTATGTATATATAGGTGACTTGATGGCCCATGCAATAATGATTTCTGATGCAGTTTACAAGGAACTTACCACCCTTAAAAGGCCTGGCGAAAGTTATAGTAAGGTGATCCACAAGTTCATACATCCGCAAAAGAGTAAAAAAAACTTTATGGACTTTGCAGGCTCATGGAGCTTTATGTCTGAAAAAGAGACAAAAGAAATGGAAACCGTAGTAAAGAAAGTAAGGAAAAACTGGAGAAAGGTGCCTCTAAAATGGTAGTTCTTGATACGACCTTCATTATTCATTTTTTAAAAAATAAGCAAAGCGCACTACGTAAGGTAAAAACACTTTCTTCAGATGTTTTTACTACGAGAATAAATGTTTTTGAAGTGCTAGTTGGAATATATTTTCAAAAATCCGATGTAAAAGAGAAAGAACTTAAAATTTTTTATGCTTTTCTTGATTCAATAACCATACTTGAATTAGATGCCACAAGCACCGATGGTGCTGCGCGTATCTCTGCAGAACTTAAACAAAAAGGCCAAGATGTGAATGAAACTGATGCTCTAATTGCCGCAATTGCATTAACCAATGGAGAAAACGTTATAATAACTGAAAATGTAAAGCATTTTTCAAGGATTCCTGGAATTACTGCGGAAAACTATTGAGTACATTGTTCAATTTTTTTCACTTCTTTTGAATCAAAGATCTGACATAACATCTCAATCACTTTTTTCTGTTTACGGCATCAGCCTATTCCTATCCCTTGGGAAAAGCATGCATTCTCTGATATTCTCCTGCTTGCACATTTTCATGACTAATCGCTCTAAACCTATCGACCAGCCAGCATGTGGCGGTGCACCCACTCGAAACGCGTTAATGTAGAATTCAAAATTATTTGGGTCCAAACCGCGCTTCTTTAATTGCTCTTCAATTAATGCTGGAATATGGATGCGCATTGCACCACTAGATATTTCAAGTCCCCTATACATCAAATCAAATGCATGGCAGATTTCCGGATTTTTTGAATCCGGCATTGAATAAAATGCGCGAACCGAAGTCGGCCAGTCATAGATAAAGTAAAGTTCATCGCCAAGAAGTTCATGAAGTTTTTTCTCTGCTTCTTTGGTAAAGTCCCATCCGTGTTTCATTTCAAAATTATTTTCGTTAAGCTTCTTGACTAATTCTGTATAGCTGTATCTTGGGACTTTTGTTGGCACAACAAGTTCGCCAAATGTTTTTTCAATTTCTTCGCCCAATTCTCTCTTTACTACGCTAAGCATGTGCAAAACAACTTCTTCTAAAATTTCCATCGCATCATTATGGTCAGCAAAACCCATCTCGATATCCATCTGCGTTACTTCATTCAAATGAGTTGTAGTGTTGTGTTTTTCAGCCCGAAAAACTGGAACGCTCATCATCACCCGGTCCAGCCCCCCAATCACCGCGAGCTGCTTATAGAGCTGTGGCGATTGCACAAGATATGCCTTATTTTCAAAATACTGAACTTCAAAAACATCCGATCCGCCTTCGGTTGCAGTACCTGTTATCGCGGAAGTATGGATTTCAATAAATTTTTTCTCCAGGAGCTTTTCTTTGAATGCATTTGCTGCAACTGATTTGACCCTAAAGATAAGGGTAGTTTCTTTTCTCCGTAAATCAATGCATCGATTGTCAAGTCTCGTATCGATTTCAGCAGGAACCACTCCTGTCGGATCGACCGGCAGCTTAACTTCAACCTTATTCAGATGCTCGAATTCTTCAGGTATAAGTTCGACTCCATCCGGAGCAATCTTATTTTCCTTTAGCAAGCCAAAAAAACTGACAACATCCTCCTTATTAACTTTGGTCCGCTCGAGCAGATCATCAGGCACCAACCCTTTCTTTATAGTAACCTGCATCAGGCCGGTAATGTCCCTTACTATGACAAACCGCATTTTCCCCAAGTCACGGACATCATGTACCCATCCTGCAATCCTAACAATCGACCCAACAGCCTTTTTAGCTTCTGTAACGTAATGTGTTCTGTGCATAAATAGAATAATATCAGGTGCTTTTATAAAAAGTGCTGAAGTAGTTTATTTATGCTACTTCCCCTGCTATTGGCAATAACTTTACCGCCAGCAGCCTGGTCTATGATATTTGTTTCCCTTGGTTTTGCCACGGGGTTAACCGGCTCAATATTTCTTGTGGCTTATTTTTTACAAAGCCCTTCAATTACTGCTATTGCAAAGGAAGAACTGGCTGCTTTAATTTTTTCTGCAGTAATCATTTTCTTTTGGCTTAGCCTCGATACCACCTTAAATGCCCTGGTCCAGGGTGCGCTGCAATCAAGTACTTCAGGGCTTGGTGGGGTAATAAATAATGCAAACCCAAATCAGGTTTATACCTCTGCACATATCAACCTTGCCCTTGGCGTGTTAACTATCCTAAAAGAAAAGCTTTTCTCCCAGTATATTGACCTTTATCTTTTTGAAGCCCTGATAGGTTTCCTTTCCACAGTCAGTTTCCCGGTCAGCTCGCCCATACCCTCAGTAGCCATTATCTCATTTTCATTTGCACCATTTACCGGACTAACCCTTCTTAGTGATGCCCACACCATAATCGTAGAGACTATCAGTTATCTTGTTACTGTTTTAATGGCCAAGGAATTTATACTCATTTTCACTAAAGACGCAATCCCATTAATTATCCTTCCCTTTGGCCTCATCCTCCGTGCATTTCCCTTTTACCGGACCACAGGTTCAAGCATCCTCGCAATTTGTTTTGCAATGTATTTTGTCCTTCCCTTTGCCACAATTTTTTCACATTATCTGATTTTTTCCATGTACAAACCAGCGGATTTTGTTTACACCCCGCAAACTCCATCTTACCTTGCAACTCATCATGATGAGGGTTATTGGACCAAACTCATAACTGAATGGAGGGAGGGGAGTAGGACCGATGCGATCACCAAGGAATTTCAAGAAGCAGACAAGCTTGCAGATGCAACAAAAACCCCAACTCTCGGATGTGATGGGGTTACTGGTCTGCTTTGCAGTCTCAAAAATATGGCTCGTGCAGCCTGGAATACAGGAGGATCTTTGGCTGCAACTGTAAGAAATATCTGGCTCTTTATGGTAGGCACAACCGGCGATTTTTACCCCAGCCTCTTTGGGTCCAAATCAACTTTCCTTCCTACGAGTTCTTCAGCCGGGCTCTATTACTTCATATTGAACGAAGTTGGGACCATTTCACCATTTATTGTGCTTGTGATACTCACCACTGTCCTGGAAATAATAATCACCGTGACAATGTACCGCAGCATTTCTATGCTAATTGGCGGTGAAGCTGAATTGGTCGGTTTAACAAAAGTGGTATGAAAAGGGTGCTATTAATGGACTTCACGAAGACTACAAGGACAAATTTTCGCAAAAATTTGTCCGTAGCGAACACGGTTCGCTACAGGAGAAATTCCAAAGAATTTCTCCACGCATTGGAATTTGCAAATTCCAATATAATAAAAAACATAAAAACTCCTTTCTCGCTCTTCCTGCTTGTGCTATTTCTATCGCTACTCCTGCCCTCATTTTCATTTGCCGCCAATCCACCAATTGATCCCTTATCCGCCCTTAACAGTTCCCCTAATTCCCTACTTCCCTTTGCCCTTTCTGTCATGGGGATTCTCCTAATCACCATGATCGTAATAGCGGCTTCAGTTTATGTTATTGGCCAGATGTTTGGTGCAGACTTAAGAGCAAAAGCATCTACCTGGACTGAAAGCATGCTTACTGCGGTTGGTGTTTCGGCGTTAGTAATAATCATAATGTTCTTCCTCCTCTCGATCATCCAGCCCAGCCTTAATGCCGGTGGCGAGCCATCATCCGTCGATTTCTTAAAAATCTTCAGCGACCTAAAAACCATATCCGAAAATTCACTTGCATTCCTGACAATCGTCTTTGCTATTCTTGCAGCGGTTTTCTATGCTGCCGGGATGATGTTTGGCGCAGAAACCCGGGCCAGGGCAACCGGATTTGCGAATAATCTCCTTGCAAGTACTTTTATTGTAGCAATAGTCTATTTCGTCGTATTCAAGGTCTTTTTAGCTAAAGGTGGCGCATTTGATTCGATACTTCAGACAAAAATAGGCACTGCCGCATCCATTTCTCCCTACGCTGACCTGATGATCAACGTATTCTTTTTTGTTTCCCTGATAATTTTCCTGACTTATATAGTTTCAAAAGTTTTCCGGGTTCCTGAATGGGAGGGCTACCTCAATGTCGAACTTTCCAACCTTTTCCGCTCATTCCTTCTTGTCCTCTTTGTGGCAGGACTTTTCGTTGTAGGCAGCCAGATCGTTTCAGCTTGGGCAAATGATGCTTACCATACCAACTCGCCTTCCCTTGCCGCAATAAATTTCCTGCAAGAGAAGGCACTTGATCCAGTACTAAACGGCATATATGATGTTTACTCGATACAGTCCTGCACTTCCATGCTCAGCGTTTATGCAAGAAGGATCGGAGAATCCGTGCTTACCCGTACCTATAAGGTTTTTCCTGGAATCGATACTTTTGTTTCTATTTCCAATGTCCTTTCCTATGGGCTCGTAGCTGTTTATGGCAGCTTATCTGCGCAAATCAGCCTTCTCTATTTCATAGATTCTACTATGGGTAATTTTTTCCTCCCTGCGGGGCTTATCCTGCACTTTTTCCCGCCCACCCGCGATGCAGGTGCATTCCTTATGGCATTTGCATTAGGCTTCCAAATTGTTTTTCCGATGGGTTATCTGATCGATAAGAAAGCGTATGAGGACCTTGGGCCTTCGGGATACCAAAGCCCCAACACCTTAATTTACTCAATATGCGGGCCGGTAAAATACGGTGCATTTGGCTATTTCTTTAATCCCGCTACTGCACCGGGGAAAATATTCGAATACCTTCCCAAAGGGACTGCGGTGCAAAAGTCACTGGGTAATTTTTTCTCAGAAGGGGTACTGGGGCTCCTGCCCATGCCGGAATTTACAATAATCATGCGGCACTTTGCGGTACTTACCCTTCTATCATTATTTATGCCCGCACTCTCAATTATGGTCACTATAGCATTCATAAATGCGATGACGAAATTTATACTGATGAAAATGTAGGTATTTTGAAGAATTTATGAGTAAACCTCTGAGGATGCAATATGGTCGATGTATTTACAACTATAAAATTGTTCTGGGGCGACTGGCTCGCTTTTGCCGGAATTGCATTCGGAATAGTTACTTGCCTAATTGGCGGAGTGTATATGATCGGCAGCATGCTCATGAACGATAAAATAAAGGCATGGGCCAAAATGGAACTAGCAGAATTATTTTATTCAGCGATAATCCTTTCTTTTGCAATAACCAGCCTTCCGCTTGTTGATGGTGTTGTGCATGGGGCTATTCTCCTGATGCCGCACCAGGGTATCGGAAATAATCCCCAACCTTCTCCTGGGACCCTCTGCCCTGGCGCAACTACTGCAACTACAACTTACGTCCAACAATTTCGTGCAGGTCAGATCCCGCTGGTAAACAATGGCATACGTGACTATGCGTGTATAGACATATGCGGGGACGATATTGCTGAAAACCAATATTCTGTTTACAATGGCATTTCCTCCTGTTCTGTACGTATGGGCATCTGGCACCTGCGGGAAGTGTTTGATGAAACTAGTACTTTTGCATTCAATACCTATATCGACTATATCTGGACTTCTATGGCCGCAGAATTTACTATAAACTTTGAAACTATTTTTGAAAAAACCGGGTTCATCACATTCAACCCCTGGAGGGGATTCTTCACAATGGGCAATAATGTCAAATCTCTGGCATTTGAATGGGCCATGAAAATCCTTATGATCACTAAGATGCAGGAAATTTTCCTGCGCTTTATCGCACTTGCCATATTCCCTTCGTTCTTTGTTGCCGGGACCCTTCTGCGTACATTCACATTTACCCGGCGCCTTGGTGGCCTTATGCTTGCAATTGCAATTGCCCTCTATTTCATCTATCCGACCTTCTATGCTTTTGCCGGGCTGGTAATGATCCAGCTCAAGGATAATGTCCGTGATGATTGGGTTTCTCCCCTAAATGTAAAAGCCAATCCTCTTGGCAAACTCAATCCCGACCCTCCAATTGCAAACACCATGTATATACTGGGTTTTGTACCTGTAATAGGAGGGGGCAATAAGCTCGACACCCGGGGTGCTCAGCAGACTCTTGCAAATATACAAGGGTATTCGGGTGTTGCCAAGGAAGGGGTCAATCCCTATGATTTGGCCTATCTTGAAACTATCGAAAAAAATGATCCAGCCACCAATAAGTTAATTCCCAGATTCAATGCAGGCCCAGGTGATGATCCTGCCAGCAAGGATCCGGCAGTAGTTGCAGAACAGCAGAAAGCGCTTGCCGCGGCAGAAAAAGCGTTCGATCCTACCGACCGGGATAGCTGGTTCGGCCAACTCTCCCAAGCGAGCAAGCAAGATAGCTGGATTAATTTTTCCTGGGAACCAAATGGCCCGCTCGATATCCTTGCAAGGCTTAGTTTCTGGTCAATGTTCTTTTCATTGCTTGCAATAATTTCCACTATTGCCGCAATACGTTCGCTTTCCATGACCTTTGGCGGGGATATAGAAATAGCAGGACTTACGAGGCTGATTTGATATGAAGGTGCTACCCATATTCCTGATCCTGATCTTCTCCACCTCCATCCTATTTGCCGACCCGCCAGACCAAAATGCTGGGAGCACTGCATTCCAAAAATTCGTCGACAATATGAACAAGGGCTGGGATGACATAAAAAATACTGCAGTGGCACCCGCCGGAGCTGCCGCAGTAGGCATCAACAGCCTCTTTGACACCCTTAAGGGAAGCTCTTGCGATGATCCTTTCCTCTCAGTCCAAAACCCCAACCCGAATCCTGCAATTTCTCCTGATACTGTAAATGTACTTTGGATTGCACCTACAATTCTTGCACTTTTTGTAGTTTTTTTTGGAATCGCTGCATTTTATATGCTCGGCCAGCTTCTCAGTTCGCCCTCATTAATCGCACTTGCAAAAGATGAGCTTTACCAGACCACAATCACCATCCGCAGGGTGATGGTCATCCTTGTGGCAATTGGCATGGGCGGGCTATGGTTTTCATTTAGTGCAGGGAATGCAAGTGCCGACCCTATTTATGGCAATCCACGTTTCAATTCAAATATGATGGATGCCGCGCTACAGTTCACCCGGGTTATGATAACCGAAATGTCAACCGACTACAGCATGCTCCTTCTTTACAACACCGTAGTCCATACGATCTATTCATCTACAATGTGGTTTGGCGTTACCTGGCGTGCAATGTATTCGTTTAACATGGGTCCCATACTCAAGCCCCTTATTGATGTTATCGGTACGTCGTTGCAGTTCCTTTCCCTTGGCATTAGCGAATGGCTGCTCCACCTTGTCACCCTATGCATAATCAAAAAGTGGACATGGAGCTTATTCATTCCGCTAGGCATCCTTCTTCGTGCAATACCTTTTACGCGGAATGCAGGCGAAGCCTTGATCGCAATTGCATTTTCGCTCGCGCTCGTTTACCCGTTCATGTTCCTGATTGACTATGAGGTCCACAAGCTAATGCGTGGAAATATCATCGATGCCCAAAAAGCAATAAACAGCTTCATTACCAACAGCGGGATCTTCAATGTCTTTGGGACTGCGGTTATTTCAATGCTGCTTACGAGCGGCGTGCTGGTGCCATTCTTCATGGGAGGGATAGTTTCACTGGCCTTTGAGCTTGTGCGGGGGTCCGTATACTATATCGTCATGATGGCCGTACTGCTGCCGTTCTTTAATATTTTCGTTACCCTTACTGCAGCAAAGGAAACTGCAAAGTTCTTCGGAGTTAATGTTAATTTCTTTGGGTTCTTAAAACTTATATGAATGGGGAGATTTACTATGCGTATGATCGGCAACAAAAAAACCAAAATATTCATCCTCCTCGCCGCCATTTTCCTATTTCTTATCAGCTCGGGCTGTGTGCAGGCCCCGCCTTTCCAAAACCCCTCCCCCCCGCAGGGAACTGCAGGAATGTTCAAGCTTGATGCTGATTCAATAGTTTCCACCCAGTTTGCCGGCATGTGGGACTGGGTTGCCCCATCGGGTTTAGCTTTAATGGTTTCAGCAGTGCTTCTTGCATTATTTTATATTTTTGGTACCCTGCTAAGGAACCAGATGGTCATAAATTTCGTAAAGCAGGAACTTCTCGAACTTGTCATTTCCGGTTTTCTTGCAGTTATCATTTTGGGCTCAATTGCTGTCCTTGCAAATATTGATATGGGATCCTCCCTTCCAGAAGACTTTTTCCCAAAAGCAACTCCACTAGGTTCTGGTTTTACTGGTGTTGTGGCCGGAGATTCAGTATATAAGGTCGCAGGGGCATTTTTTGAACTTGGTGGATACTATGTCGGCAGTTGGCTGGATATGAGCTACCTGCTAAATGTGATTGTAGACCAGTTCGCTTCGGTTACTCCCTATGCCCGGCCTCTTGGCGTTGGGCTTGTAGCAACTCCCTTTGCAGGATTTTTCTCCCCTATAAAACAACTGCTGTATAATATGTCGGTTGCATTATCTGTTGCATATATCATAATGTATGCGCAGCTATTTGTTTACCTATTTTCATTACAGGCATTCCTTCACTATTATCTGCCAGCAGGTATTTTCCTCCGCTGCTTTACCCCGACCCGGAGGGTTGGAGGGACCCTGATTGGGATTTCCGCAGCATTCCTCCTTGTATTTCCCCTCCTTACCGTCCTTACCTTTAGTGTCATGTTAAGCGGTCTTGGGAATCCTTTAGTTAACTGGACAGATTTCCTCCGCAATTTCTTTAGCGACCTGACCCCGGGCGGTTTCATGAAGCATGCAAGCGATTTTTTCTCCAAAGGTTTTGGCAATGGAGGCATTACTGACATTGTAAGCGGTACTTATGGCGGAGTTGGCTCCATCCTCCAGTCCATTGTTGGGGATACATTTACAATAATTATAATGATCCCAATTTCCGTGGTAGCACTTGCATTTTTATTCGCGTTTCTTGCCCCTGCCCTAAATGTCCTTGTGTTTATTGAAGCTGCAAGGAGGTTCAGCGCAATTTTCGGCGAAGAAGTAGATATAAGTTCATTAACGAGGATGATCTAGATGGTTTGTACAACTTTTTTCTGTTCGTCTTTCTATGCAGGCTGGGAATTGCTTGCGGTTGCCGCAGCATCACTATCAGTAGTAGTTGCTGCCATGCTGATTATGTTTTCCCGGCTCTTTTCCCTACGTAACCTCGAGCAGACAGCGAAAACGGAATTTGTTTATGCAGTATCCACCGTGCTTATTGTGATTATGGTGGCCGCGCTTGCCCAGGTTGGCGAACCCCTGCTTGCCCAAGGAGCGCCCCTGCCAGGACTCCACAGTTCTGTTGCAAAGTCACTTTATCTTTCTACCTTCCAGCTCAACTCGAACGATTTTCCCTGGAATGGCGTGGTATTTAGCCAAAACACGCTCATCGACTGGATGATCCTTTATATGGAAACCCCGGCAAGATGCGTTAGCGGTTTTATGAAAGTCCTTTATGGCCTCAGCATCCCTGTGGAGGCCATTTCATCTGTTTATATGGAAATTTTCATGTCCGAAGTGGCCTCGGGATTTGGTATAAAATGGCTTTCAGAAAGAATTGCAACCGCAACAAAATCAATGTCATTTTACATGTACATGTATTATCTTATTGTCCATACCTTCACCTTCATCAAATATTATGCTGGTTTCTTCTTTTCTGTTGGGGTTGCACTCCGTGCCTTTCCCCCAGTGCGCGGTGCCGGCGCATTTATGATGGCAATTTCAGTAGGCATATATTTCGTATTTCCCCTTACTTATATCCTAGTGGCAACTATGTCGCTTCCCCATGTGCAGACCTCTCTGCTTGTTGCAAACCCAAATCCCGCGCCCCTTGAAAGCTCGTTCAAATACGACTGCATGCTTCCATCTGTTCCAGATGATCTTTCAACTTATGCCTGCCAGAGCCCCAGCGTCGGCAGCTTAAGCGAATCCGTAGTCCGATTAAGAGCAAACTATGGCCAGCTTACTGAATTGGTGACCTACCATCTTTCGGATCTTGCCCTCCATCTGCTTTCAGCAATTTGCCTCTTCCCATTAATCGCAATGGTGGTATTTATGACATTCACCCTTAACGCAGCGAACTTATTTGGGGGAAACATCCCGGAAATAGGAAGGGGACTGGTGAAACTGATCTAGGTCTTTTTATTATGGGTCCATTGAGTCCTACTCATAAGGTGGTTTTTTATTTACGTTCTGTGATACCACAATTATGGCAGATCAGAATTTAGATTCCGAATTGCTCAAACTTTACGGTAATTCTATCTACCGAGTTGATAAAAGTATTAAGTCAATATCCATCGCATTAAACCTAAATAACCCTAAATTTAAGTCCAAAACTCCTCCTGAAGAACTCGTACGGCTTGAAAAATGGAAAAGCGCACTGGAATACTGGAGAGATGTTTATGGCAATAGTACTGATTTAGAACTTATTTCAGAAAGTCTTGGCGTTTTGGATGAACTCTGTCGTGAGTTGCCTTCTCCCTGATTATCGGTAATGCCTATGCCCCACTTCTACAACCCTCAGGAAAATGACCCGACAAGACAAGTTAGTGCACTTGCCCCCGTATTAGGTGCAGTTGCTGCCCGTGCACAAGAGACTGCCATTAAAGATATTCAAGATGTTAAGCTGAACAGTGCTCCTGACGCATTAAGGGCTTCTGCAAGAGGGTATGCGAGATCTGACGATGTGCGCGTAAGTGAACTCGGCAAACGGGCTAATGCTTTTTTTGTCCGCGCTCAAAAAGAAGGCCTAACCGATGTTAGTTATGCAAATGGGCAGGTTTGCCTTGCACTTGCGGAGTTGCTTACCCGTATGAATGACTTAGGGAAAGCCAAAATCGATCCAGCTGATCACTCTGTAAATCTTTTTGAGCAGTTTAAGTCCCAAACTGATTATTTACTTTTACAGTTTAAACAAAACAAGGTTGATGATAGTCTAAGAGGCGCTGCAGGGGCACTTATCGGGCAGATGAATTCCCGTGTTAATGAAGTAGAGCAGTCAAAAGCACTCGGTGATTTTCGTTCCACTGTTCCAAAACTTCTGGCCTCATCTGACCCCTTCATCAAAAGTGCTGCATTACAAATCAAAAAACTTTATGATTCTGCACCAGAAGAAAAAAATCCACAATCAGCACACCAAATCTTTGCCCAAGCAGATGCTGCACTTGACCGCCTTATGAGTTACGAAGATGCCCTAAATATTAAGGGCATAAAAAAATCAGACGGCCTAGACGACCTAAAAGAAGCAGTTTCATTACACCTTAAGGGCGATATTCAGAATGCAGAAGCTGCATTTGCACATGGCATGAAAAAATTTGAGGATGCAAAATATTGTATTAGCCTTACGCAGCCACAGCCTGGCAAGAAAGATAAGGACGGCAAAATTCCTACGACGAAATCTGTTCTGGAACAACGCAGAGAAGCATATATGCAACTATCTGCCAGTTACGGCGAAATCCCCGAGCTTCAAAAATCCCTTGATGAAGTGAAATTGGCTATAGAAAAAAGAGATGTTGCTAAGGTAAACAAACTACTTCCTGAGTTTGATAAAAAAACCAATGAGTTCATAACAAAAAAACAACTCGAATATGTAAATGCACAGGAAAAACAATTGGGCGAATTGGCCAGTACTGATGAACTAAAGAAATTCGTACATTCACAGTTTGGAGACTCATTTCGGTATGAAATCCCAAAATTCATTGCACGATTAGAATCTGTAGAGGCAGAATCTGCAAAACTTAAGGGTGAAATAGAAAAAGCAAAAAAAAGCGGAAAACTTTCTGATTTATCTGCAGCCAGTGCTAAAATTGCAGAATTTTATAAATCCAGAAACGAAGCCGTTGCTTTTGTCTCTACCGGGATCTTTTTGATGAATGAAACCAGGAATGCTTCAGGATATTACGAGGCAGTTCGTCAGGGCGACTGGAAAGAAACCAAAGAATTTCGCGGTATGGAAAGTCTTGACACTATGAGAAAATCCTATGATGCTGCCCTAAGTTCCTATCTTTCTGGAGGAATGTCTGAAACCGTCAGGCGATCATTCACGGATGCGGTTAGGGCTAAGGCCGCTGCAATGAATATGCTTCGGATAGATACCCGTTCGATGGGTGAACAATACAATGCTTCTGCAGCTGCCCTTCTTGATAGGAGCGGGAAAATAGATCCTGTGAGAAATAATTTTGGATTTTTTATGGATGCTTCGTTGCATTTGCTTGATCAACATCTGGAAGGGAAGGGTTTTGATAAAAACAACCAGAAACTTGCAGAAGTTATGGCCCGCTTTGAAGCTTCCGTGTGCACCTCAAGTTCCCGTGTTTTTGCAGTTGGTGAAGGCAAGCTCCAAGATGCCATTGTTGCCCAATCAAAAAAGCTGATAGGATATTATAGCGGAGTTAAGCAGAATTACCGTGCTCAGGCACTTGCTGATCAGGCCGGGGAAGAGCTTCAAATCCGATTTGATGAACTAAAACATAAAATGCACGTTGCAGATAAGTTGAATGAATGGGCCGAGAGGCTAGTTGCATTTATTCCGGTTATCGGCCAATTTTTTGGTGTTGCAAGTGCATTCCGGGGCGCTGCTCGGGAGCAATACTTTACCGGGGATGTTTCGTGGAAAACCCAACTCATGCTTATCACTAGCGTAGTTGGGCTTAGATTTAACCCGCTTCTCAAAGGATCTGCAAATGCGTTTAATTTAGGCCATGCCGGCGTGGCATTTAGGGTGGCAGAAACGGGTATCAATCTCGGTTTTTCTGTAGAAGGAGTTGGTAGCGCGTATAGTCAGATCCGTCAAGGTGACTGGGCAAGTGGCGGGGCTGATTTGCTCTATAATGCACTGCCCTTGTGGCATTCACGTAAAAGTGCTTTTAATCTGGCTAAATCCTCTTATAGGAGGACCAGCTCATTTGTTATTGAAGGTTTTTCCAGTAAAGTGCGCACTGCTGCCTTCGGATCAACTTTCGAAATTCCAACCTTGAAACTGCCTCAAAGTAAAATTCCAAACTCTATGGCTAGCCGGATGCCTCAAGGAGTTAATGCAGGAGATGTTGTTTCCGGAGAAATTACGGTTAACTCTAGAAAATCTGCCCCAAAAGTCACTACTGGGCCTAATGTTCAAGTTGCTATGCCTGAGCGGGTTGTTGGAAGAATGGCCGTAGCTGCAGAAACCGCCGGAGAAGCAGCACGGATTGCTAAAGACAAAACTAAATCAGCAGCGAGTAAGGGTTTTGATAAAGTAAAATTCGGGGCTAGAGTTTTTGGGGCTGCTTTTGTCGAGGCCGTAGACCGGACCCCAGTTTATGCAAATGCTGGTATTGATGTTGGTGCAGTTGGCCGATTTGGAATTAATTTTTCCAGAGCCATCTCCAGGCGTTTGGCAGTTGAACGGACGAATAGGTCAGCAGCTCCAGTACGGCCTATGGCCCATCAAGCAGAAGTTCCAAGTTCGCAACAATTGCTTGCTCAGGCAGATCATATTACTGCCCAAGCAACAGACGCATTAACAGAAATGCGAAGATTGAACCGCCAGGGGGATTCTGCAGGGGCGCAAGTACTCGAAGATCGGGCTGCACAACTTACTGCTGACGCAAAGCAATTGCGTCAAAGTGCGGATGTTTTAGTGGCTCAGGAAAAAACCAGCAGCCAACCCGTCTCACTTTTTGATGGATTCAAAACTCCTAACTTTGAATTTACTCGTAATGAAACAAGATTTCGGTCGCGATTTTCAGATAGTTCCGTTTCTCCAGAAGGTACTGTCTATACCCTAGGAAAAGGCGCAGAAGCAATACCTGTGCGGGAGCAGCAGGTAAAACTTGCAAGTGCACTTGATGTTCACGCTAGAGCAATTAATGAAAAATTTGAAACGGTTAGGCGAGCTGCGGAATTCGAATTGGCGCATCCCTCTGACCAATCCGCAAAACCTCTTCCTCAAGAACAGGTCGCAGCAGAGGCACATAAATTCGCAGAGAAAAGTGCATTTTCCGAACTTAAGGATCGTTTGATCAATTCGGGCATGGGTGTGGGAGAAGCAGAACGGACTGCCCGTGCTGCAGGCAATCTCGCCAGATCTTATCGGGAACACGTTTCCGGAACCGAAAGACTTCCAAGGCAAAACCAAGAATTTAATCTCGCATTAAACGAAGCGGGTTTGGCCATATATGAAGGGCATATTCCCCAGTTGCAGAATGACTCCGTGACCCTTGAGGCTACGGCAAAGCTCCAGACCCAACGTTTGATTGATAACCCTAAAATCGAAGTTGGGGAGCTATCCGAGCGTGCCGGCTCTTTGCGAGATGAAGCAAAGTTCTGGCGTAATCCCCCTAAAGAAAGCGGTCAAAAAACAAATCCTCTTTTGGCAGTTGCATTAGAAAAGGCTGCAAATGGTCTTGATAGTGAAATAAAGAAACGCACCTCCTTGACGACTGCGCCAAAGGTTGTTGAACTTAATAAAGCCACGGGG
Source organism: Microcaldota archaeon (assembly GCA_016212505.1). Lineage (GTDB taxonomy): Archaea > Micrarchaeota > Micrarchaeia > Anstonellales > Bilamarchaeaceae > Bilamarchaeum. The sequence continues at coordinate 55,734 of JACRGB010000003.1, read as the reverse complement.
CATTCTCCGGCTCAAGAACGTGCAGTTCCGGTGCAAGAATTGCCTCGGGCATTAGAAACTCCAGCTGAACCTCGTGCGCAGCAGCACGAACTCACTGGCGCAGAGCGTTCAGAGGCACAGAAATTAGGAGCATCATTAAGATCCCCAGCCGTCACAGAACGCACAAAATCCGCAGAGTCATTTTTAGCAGCTCCTCCTGCCCAACAAGAACAAAGCATCAGAACTCTAACTCTTGCCGGAGAACACTCGGCTGCAACTTATTTGGAAAACCTTAAGGGAGTGCCTGCATCTGAGAAAGCACTTGGCTTATCTTCAGGTGAATTAAAAAATGTCTATCTTAATGCAAAGAGCAATGAAGCGGCTGTGGCTGATGTAAGCTCTTATTTAGAGAAAAAAGGACTCTACTCTCATTCTTTTGATCCTAGGTCGGGTAACTATCATCAGCAGGTTTCTACAATCGGATCTCTTTTATTATCCGGTAATCTTTCTGAAACTGTCCTTGCCAAAGTTCCAGAAGGCAGTAAAATTACTCGGATAATCGGCCATGATGGTATGGTTGGAGCGTACGAGATAAAAGTAGTTGCCCCTTCGGGTGAAGAGCGAGCATTTATTGCAAAAGCCGAGGATTTACGGCCTGCTGCTTTCGGGGCAAAAACCGGGCAAATAGCAAATGTTCCAACTGCCGGAGTGGTTAGCGAATCAAATAGTAAACCGCTTACGTTCTCCTCTCCGGAGGGTGGGGCGGTTAAATGGGGTTTGATAGACCATATCAAATACTTTAGCGGTACTCTCAACCTTGGGGGTGAACCAATTCAAACTTCAACTATGGAAGCAGCTAGTTTATCTAGAATGAAAGGCAATACCGAATTAACCAAATTTTATAAAGAACATCCCGAGGTAGTTCATCAGGAAATTGGTTATGCATGCACTGGACTCATGATGGGAGGTTCCTGGGATAATCATTCTGGAAACCTTCAGGGTATGTTGCTGAAAGTGCCTCCTTCAAAGGTTGCATTACTTAAGAGTGAAGGTTATACTGTTGTAGATGTTAGGGGAGAGTCTGCAATATTCAAAATCGGGCGGATAGATACTGATGCCGCAGGCCATTTTCGGGTAACTAAAAATACACGAGGGGGATATGAACTTTATTCCTCCAAAGAACACCTAATCCCCCAATATTCAAAAGATTTAGCTCCAGTTTTTATAAGCCTTGCGCGTTTGTCTGGCCGCCCCGTTTCTGAAGTGGCCCAATCAGCAACCCATTCCATAAAAGAGGGGGCTAAAAAATGGCATACTGAAGTTGGGAGTACCCCTGATTTTGAACGCAACCTGGTGACTGCTTTTGCTAAAAATGATGGCCAGATGGTTGGAGCTGGGCAATCACTTTCCCCAACTGCGATAAAAGAAATTGAAGCATACTATGCGGGCGGCCAAAAGGGAGACCCTCCGCAGGTGATGGTCGGTATGCCGATAAATGGTCAGCGTGATTATGTTATGGCTGATCGGCATGGTCGTGTCGTGTTTGATGCACCTGAAGCAACGGATATATTCAGTCACTTGCTTACTATAGGTGGCAAAGACGGTTTCCAAAATATCTGGGCTGATATTCTCCCTGATGCCCAAGCTATGGCGGAAAAAGCATTGCGTGCATCTAGATAGTTTTAACTATTTTTATTAAGTTGAAATGACAAGGTTGCCCCTATTTCCTGGCATGAGATACTCCTGCTCAGCTGCCCTTATTGCAACAAATACCTCTCTCCACTCACTCTCATTTCGATCCATGTAACTAGAAAGTAGTGCCTTTACTATGATTTTTCTCCTCTCATTTATCGATACCAATACAAAATATATGTTGGTTGTTTCTTCTACAACTGCAATTGCAAATTTTGGAAGGCTTTTTGGCAATGAGCTTCCCAGTGAAAGCGCCTGAAGAATCCCAAACATCTGATCATCATCATCGAGAGAATAAATTTTGGTTTTTTCTCCTTCCTTTACGAAAAGTTTTACTTCTTCTTTTTCTAACCTGATAAGTCCGATCATGTTAGCTACGATGTGATCCCAGCCACTTGCAGTTGCTTTCAATCTCTCAATTACTTCAGTTGCCGTTATCGTTACACTGCTGTTCATGGGAGCTCTTCTTTTTCCCAGTGCTGGTTTTTGTTCGGAATCAGTTGGTCGGATCTGAACTCGTACTACCCGTTCTTCTTTTTTCATTTGATTCCTTCCTTATGTTTTTATGTCCAAATATCTTTTCCCTAGCAAACCTTTTTATTCCACGTCTTTTTATGCTATTACATATGCCCAACCGAGTTTTTGTTATCGATACGTCCTTGTTTGTCAATCCCCATGCCCGGGGTCATTTTGGCAAGAGTCCTACTGCGGCAGTTAAGGCATTCCTCAAGATAATCGCAAAAATGAACATTGAGCTTTTTATCCCGCCTTCGGTATTTAACGAAATGAAAAATTTTATTGAAAAGAAAACAACTGATGAACTCGAGCTACACATCAAGAAGCGCGCGCCTAATATGTATTCGATTTACCTTCCGGCAGCAGTCCTTTATGATTTTATTGATGATATCCGCACCCGGATAAATAAGGGCATGCGCCTTGCTGAAGAATTTGCAAAAGATAACCATCCGGATAATGATATAAAATTGGGGAAGCTCCGGGAAAAATACCGTGATGCGATGCGCACCGGAATAATAGATTCCAAGGAAGATGTGGAATTGGTCCTGCTTACAAAAGAGCTTGATGCAACACTTATTTCTTCAGATGAAGGGGTGCTGAAATTTGCATCTGAGATCGGGTGCACCTACCTTAATGCGGAAAAGTTTCATGCTCTTCTGAAGAAAATTAAAAAGGCCAAAAATTAATCTGCAATATTAATTAGTAATAATCAATCCGCAATTCCTTTTCCGCCTAAATAAGATTTTAGTTTTTTGCTGGTTTCCCTGTAGATTTTCCTAAACCGTATCCTGGTTTTTGCTGCCGATCCCCCTTTCCCATCACCTTGCGGCTCCTTCTTCCTCCAAATTTCTTCCACCCGCACTTCCTTGCCCATATGGTGGAGGATATCGCCCCAAATCCGCTCATCTTTTATGGAAATTTCAAATTCCTCGCTTATGTCCTTTCCTGATTTGGCATTTTTTATAGAATTAATAAGCCCCTCGTAGAATGCCTTGCCAAGCATGGTGAAAAATTTCTTCCTATCAAATCCAAAATCATCCACAAAAATTGCCGATCGCAAAATTCGCTGGTAGTAAAAGCCAAGGGGCATATCGAAAAACTGCTCGCTGCTCTGGGCGATATCCTGGATATCTGAAAATGCAGTGACGTATTTGACAACTTTGGTTCGGTCCGCGGTTTTTATGACCATCCCTTCTTTTTTCTCTTTATTCAACCGGAGAATTATTTTTTTTAGCCTGGCAAAATCGCTGCTTTTCATTTTTCCAAGGAGCGGGACTCCTAAAATGCCGTATTTTTTTAGTATTTTGTACCGCTCCTTAGTGCCTATCAAAGTGCCATCAGGATTGGCAATATCAAAAACAAAAAACTTAGTGTCAAATTCTTTTGTTGGACTGGTATGCGGAGTGTTCCCGATCATCTCCCCGCAAACTATGTATCCTGGGTTTTCTTTGAAAAATTTAGCAAGGCCTGGCTCTTCCGCCAGTTTTTCAGTTACAAAAAGGTCAAGAAATCCGCCCCGGGAAAATGCGCAGACCTTATTCCTTATCAGGGCAATGCGGACATTGAACCCGTCAATTTTTTCCTCAACATAAATTTCAACATCATCTCCAATGTTTTTGAGTAGTCCCTTCTCAAGGGTGAAAATTCTTTTTATGTGAGGATAACTGGGTATTAGCAAACCATCTACAAAAATTGTCCCTCGCTCCAATTTCCCAAAATGTTCCCTGACCCTATAATATTCAAAATCCGATTGCTGTTTTTCCATCTTTCTCCTGCTTAATCCTTTTGCAATCACTTCTTCAAAATTATTATTTTCAGCCATTTAATTACCACGGCACATTTTTCAGCCCAGCTTTATTAGCTAAAGCGTTTGTCAGGGGGTGGATTATCAGAGTGAGTACGAGGAAAAAAGCCAAATTTTGCAGATCATAAAGACTGCTGCTAGCAAAAGGATAGGTAAATAGAAGTGCAAAAAATAGGAATGCTACTGAGTCTAATATGAATGGCCTTCCAGGCGCTGTTTGTGTCCTTCTTTTTATGAAGCTTCCGGCCGCATCGCCAAATAAGGTCCCAAAAGCAAGTGCAAATCCTGCAATAAACTGGACCTGCGGATTTGGGAAAAAAGGGAGCGGATAATACAGTGCAACAATTCCCCCGGCAACAGCCCCTGCAATGGTGCCTCCTAAAAAACCACGGATGGTTTTCCCATCTCCGAACAATCTCTGGCCATCACCAAGTTTTATGTTTTGATCAAGTGGTGCCCCTCCGCCAAGGACTACTGGTGATGAATTTGCTATGTATGGGGGAATGAGAAAAATTAGGAGACTAAAAATGCCATTTAGGTCAAGCATGTGTTTTTAGTGCCACGAAAACATTATATTTGTATGTTGGTAAACCGATCCTATGGAACCACTCAATACCCGAAAGCCAGACCGGTCTAGGAACAATAATCTCTTATTTGGCACTGCAGCCGTGCTTGTAGCCGGCTTTATTATAATCCTGCTGCTTTTCTTTGCATTTTCCTGGGCAGCGCCAAGCTTTTTGGGAAAATGCGTTGCCGTGGTAAATATTGATGGTGAACTCACTACTGCATCCGCCTCTCCAAGCTTATTTTCAGCAGGCGCGCCAGGTTCTGAAGATATTGCATCTGCGATCGATGCGCTCAATAAGCGCGATGATATCGGTTCTGTTTTATTTGTATTTAACTCGCCTGGTGGCTCGGTAGTAGCTACAAGGGAAATTTACAGCTCAATTAAATCACTTAACAAGCCAAAAGTTGCATATTTCCGTGAAGTTGCAGCATCTGGTGCATATTATTCTGCAACTGGCACTGACTATATAATTTCTGACCCTGATGCGATAACCGGTAGTATCGGGGTGATTGCAACATTTTCCGACCTTAGCGGACTCATGGAAAAAGTTGGCGTAAATGTCACTGCAATAAAATCCGGCCCGCACAAGGATATTGGTTCCGAGTTTAGGAACTTGACTCCGGAAGAGCGCGAGATATTACAATCCCTAATTGATGATGTTTATGGCGAATTCCGCTCAGTTGTAGTTGCCAACCGTGGCAAGCACTTGAACATGCAGCTTTTCGAGAAGATGTCCGATGGCCGGATTATGGATGGGCGGCAGGCTTTGGCGGTCGGTCTTATAGACCAGGTTGGCTCGAAAAAAGATGCAATCCTAAAAGCTGCGCAATTGGCCAATTCATCCGCACGTTCTTCCGATGAAGTTACCCTGTGCCCCGTAAGTTTTGGCGAGCAGCAAAGCGGGCTTTTCAACCTGGCAGCAATGCTCAGGCAGCTTAATGCAAAATCCGGTTTTTCCCTGAATTTTAGGTAACGTAAAAAACCATCGTGAACTAAATGAAAAAAATGAAAAAATTTAATAAGAAAGGGCAAGTTCCAAAATCCGAATCTGTCAAAACCGAATCCAAATCCTCTGGAGGCGGGCCTGCAAGAGGGGAAAATCTGATGGACATACACAAACCACTACTATTATTCTTCGGCCTGCTTATGATTGCGACAATTGCATTTTTGGCCCTTTCTTCCCTGCAGAATGTAAAAATATCTGCAGATTCCCTTGCCCCATTTTGTGAAAGTGGTCAAACCCGCTCTTGCACATATAATGGATGCGGTGGGGTTACGACCTGTATCAACGGCGTTTGGAACGGTTGTAACTCTCAGCAGGCTTGTGCTCCGGGATCAATCGCTCCTTGCCTGGAAAATGGCTGCGCTTCAACATATAAGACCTGCAATGCGTGCGGGACTGGGTATGGGAAGTGTTTGCCTTCAAATTAAATGGTTTTTTAATCGCGATCGTGCCAGAAACGAATCCGCAGAAAGAAAAAACCGGAAACCCGAAACTGGTAACCCGTAACTGCCTTTTACCTATGGTTTTTAAAGAATAGCCCAGCATAGTCTATTCCATGCGGGCATTCATATTCTCACTCGACTCTTTCGTAGCATTTACTTTGGCCCTTATCGCAATTTATTCGCTAATTTTCTTCTCAAGCATCCCCTCATCTTACTATTACCTTCTCACCCAGGCCCACTACCTCTCTAAAGATGTCCTTATCTCCCTATCATCTTCGGTGTGTGACCAATATACCCAGCCCTCATATGGCTGTACTGGTTATGATAAGGAAACTAAAAACAGCATAAGTCTTCTGGATGATCTTGCTTCAAATGATTTAGGCAATCCAAACAATGCCAACAAAAACATGATAAAAAATACCATCGGGGTGCTAATTCCTCCCCAATATGGTTATCGTGTCGAACTTAGCGGTGATGGTGGCAAGACTTGGGCTACGCTCTATGATACTTCAAGTGCTGAGGCGATAAATGATCAGTATGAGAGCCACGCCAAATCAAGCAGAAAGCTTTCTGTTTCATCCCAAGTAGTTACTTTTGGCTCAGGCAAATCAACCAAGCCTCCAGCTTCAAAATATTCCTATAACAGCTGCAATGGCGGCTATGGACTGCTTACCTGCGGGAATTCGGTAAATGACAACCTCAAAAATCCTGAAGTTGTGCCTTCCCTTAATCCCCGGGTGGTAAAATTAACCATTTTCATTTAGGTGATAGTTAACCATGCGCAGCAATAAGAAAACAAATAACAAAAAAAATGACCGGAAAGGGTTCCTCTTTACCGTTACCGTATTCCTTATTCTCGCATACATCCTGCTTTCCATATCCGTATGGGTCAAGGCAGTGGAAACATCCGAGCGCTCATTTTCAGATTTCTATAAGCAATCTGCAGTTGAGCTTGCAATCAGCCAGATAACTCCAGCCAAAGTCGGAAATATTACACATGAGATAATGGCCCGAAACCTCTTCAAGCTAAACCAAAATGCAATACAATATCCTCTATTGAAAGGCCCGGATAATGACCAAAACATCCACATAAGAAATGCCATGTACCAGATGCTGCTGAGCGGAGTTGCAGATAAAAAGGATTTCCAGGGGCTTCCGCCTGATCAGGCAAATCCCTCCAATGAGAATTCTTCCCTTACTGCCTGGATAAGTGGCCTAAATGCCTCATTGCTTTCAACCGGAGTTTATGTCAGCTCTTACCAAATTTCCGGTTTCGCATTAAACCAAAGCGCTATTGACAAAGTCAACTATTCTCTGGTCCTTCATTTGGAATTAAAAGATACTTCGAATAGTTCCTCAGTTTCAAGGACTTATCCTCTTAGCGGGGATCTTGAGGTTACCGGACTGATTGATCCTGCCCTTGCAAAGGCAAGTATAGACTCAAATTTAAACCAGCACTTTGGAAGGCAATTTTTCTTTAACACGAGCGAGTATCCTGATAAATCAAAAGTATCTGTTAGTCAAATTAAACCAAGCGAAGAAGGCCAGGGATGGTTTTACGGTTATCTGGCGAGTGCAACTCCCAGTAATGATCCGTCAGTCAAATTCGCAAAGGATCCAGAAGTTCTGGGCAATGCCAGCCAATACATAATTGTCGGTAAATATGATGATATAATCAAGCTTAAACCAGAAATCTATAAACTTTTTGGAGGCTACATCATTACTTCCAATCCCCTCCTTGAACCTCCTTCCCTTTGCCCTAAGCAAGATGAGGATCCTGCAACTACGTTCAACCCCCTTAAGTATGATAAGAACTGCAAACCAATAAAATGGGGCGGCCCAGATTATATGGGAAAACCATTTGTGATTTCGTTTGGCTTTGATCCGCTTTCTGCAGGCATTTGTCCTGATTCCTCATCAGACCCTACCAAACAGCGCCGCTGTGCTCTTATAATCGCTAAATCCTCTCCATCCGATGTTTTGAGCGATCCGGATAAGAAAACGTACAAATCCGATTCCTCAACAGGGATCTTCAATATCGAGCCGCTGCGTGATTTTGTAATGTGTGGCTACTATACCCACAATGAAAAAGCGCCATCCTATTTACAGCATCTTATGGTTGGTTCATATTCTTTATCTGATAAGAAATTCGGTATCGAAACTTTTGTCGTCGGTGAATATTCAAATAAGGTCTTATTTGGCCGCAGCAGGCTCGATCGCGAGCTGTTTAGCTCACAACCAGTATACTCCCCGCTTCGTGGCCTTCCTGGTTGCAGAAATGCCGAAGTGTGTTCGGATAGCCCTACAACTGGAATATTTACCCTCAGCGATACTGCAATAAAGGACTATGTTTTGGATCCACTTTCATGCAAAAGCGGTGCGGGGTGTAAGCAATGAAGGGCCAATCTTCAATGGAACTTTTTGTCACAATCGCAATTGTGCTAGCATTTACCGTGCCGGTCCTGTTCCTTTTATTCTCGCTAAATTCAGTAGGTTATGAGAATACTGCCAAGGCCCAGGCAGAATCATCGAGCCGCTCTCTAGCTGAAGCCGCTGATTTTGTTTTTGCGCAGGGAAATGGTGCAAAGCGCGTTGTCGTACTGAACCTTCCTTCGTCCACAGAATCTCTCCAGGCTAAAAGTGGCGAAATCATTATCACCATAAAAACCTCGTCAGGTAATTTTGAGGCAGTTTCCCCAACGATCGCGAATATCTCTAGTAATAATAAAAATAACTACTACGAGCAGAACCTTAAGGCAAAGAGCGGACTTCTACCAATTACTCTGGTGAACAATAACGGTAAGGTGGAACTTAGTGCACCAGGTTAAACAAAAAAACAATTCTAAAAAGGCGCAAGTCAGCTACTTTCGAGGCCAGGTCGCTGTTGAGAAAACTTCGTTTTCTGTCCTTGAACGGCGATCCGTTCAAGACTGTCAAGAAATACAAGGTATTTCTTGCCATGCCCGCAACTTGCGTGGGCAAGTCGCGGTTGAGCGAACTCCGTTCGCTGCCAGCCACCTGCGCGCACAGGTGGCTGCCGAATTCATGTTATACATCTCTGTTTTTATGGTGCTAGTTATAGCTGCCTTTATTGTCATTAACAATATACAATCCTCAGAAATTCCCCTACGGCAAAATACTGTTGCGCAAGGCGTTGGTGAAGGGTTTTCCAATGCAATTGCTCTTGGCGTCCAGGGCGGCCGCGGATTTTCCTATAACTATACTTTCCCAAAAACCATACTTGGTTATCCCTATAATATTACCCTACCGAATAAAAATTATAACCTAGTTCTTGATTGGCAGGGCCCTTACGGAACTTTTAGTTATTCATATAAGGTGCCTGCTTATGATTATCAAGTTGATAATGGCAATGGGTGCATTGCCCAGGAGCTTGGGCAATATATTATCCAAAGCAATAAATGCACTAACCTTCTAATATTAAATAACGACGGTGAAAAATTAACTATATCACAGCTTGAGGGTGAATAAATGCGTGGTCAATATTTCAGTTTTGATGCAATTGTTGCCTCTGTAATCTTTGTTCTTGCACTTGTTGCCTTGCTCTCATACTGGCACTCAGTAAAGAACTATCTTGATTATCAGGGTGCATCACTTTCCAAAGACTCTGTGCGCATTTCCAACCAGCTTCTTTCTGTTTCCGGCTCATCCGCTAACTGCCAGGACCTTGAAAGCTTAGGCTTTGCCCTCAGCGTGGACGACCGAAGGCTAAATGCATCAACTATGGAATGTGCATTAAAGAAAGGCCAGGGTAACCAGGACTGGCTAAAGCAGAAGCTTGGAACTCCGTATAATGTTTCGATCAATGTAACTGAACTTTCCGATTCTTCAAATTCGCAAAAACCAATCGTTTTCTCAATTGGTGGCAACCTGCCAGATGCGCCGAACGAGGTCGTTAAAATAAGGCGCGTAGTTTCCATTTACAACGATTCAAAAGGAGTAAAAAAGACCTATCTTGCTTGGATGGAAGTGGCGCTATATCGTTAACTGTTAACTGAATCGTTTTTTTGATCTATTTAATCAGTTTACTGATCTTTTTCTCAAGTTCTGGTATGTCCGTTTCGATAGTATCCCACACTAATTCGAAATCTATGCCAAAATAAAAATGAACGATCCGGTCACGCATTCCTGCAATATCCCTCCAAGGGACATTTGAATGTTTTTTCTTAAAGTCATTTGGCAGATTCTTAACTGCTTCTCCAATTATTTCAATGTTCCGGACTACTGCATCCTGCACCAGTTCATTTTCTAAGAAATCTGATCTATCAAAACCTTTAGTGTATTTCTGAATCTTTTCTATGGCTTCAATCACATGACCCAGATAAAAATTCGGATCCTTACTCATATCGCTACCATCTCTTTTTTGATGGCATTTTTAATCTTCGGGTTCATTGCACGAATAGTAACCAGATCAATATTACGTCCTGTTTGATCTTCTATGCTATTGGCTATTCTTGACAAATCAAGCAGAGTAAAGCCTTTCGGGGGGTCTATTGCTATGTCTATGTCGTTATATTTTTTTTGTCCCCTGGCAAAGCTGCCGAAGAGGTAGGCTCTTTTTATATGACTTTTAGACATAATTTTCCTTACTATATCTATGACTTTCTTCCTTTCCATGATTTTAATTAGAATTAAGTTAATTTAAACATTTTGCCTAACCCTTAGTGGTAAAAGATGTCCTTTTAAACGGTTTGGTGCATGATACCGTCATTCAAACGGTGATCTTATGAATGAAACAGAAGTTCTTATGGCTCATTTGGACAGTCCTGATTCCGGAGAGCGGATTGCTGCTATTTCTGCGCTTGGCAAAGCAAAAGAAGTTGGTGCTGTGCCAAAACTAATTGAGTTTGTTGATGCTTCCTGGAATTCAATGGCCATAAATAATCCAGGATCTGACAATAGATATAAATTACAGGCAGAATTGGATATCAAAAGAGCTGCTATCGAAGCTTTGGTGCTGATAGGTGATATCTCCTGTTTGCCTGCTCTTGTTCGTGCAAGTGCGGGCCGTTTTTGTGGTTTTTCTGCAGTTCGGGCATTGATTGACTTTGGTGACGTTCCGAGCCTTGTCGAAGCTTCCAAAGTTGCAGGCTGGTATGACCAAACACAAATCTACGGTGCGCTAGGAACTATTGGAGACGAGCGAGCCGTTGATCGGTTAGCAGAAGTTCTAAAAAGCCCTGAGCCAAAAAGTGCAACTGAAGGCCTGGTTGCACCTGCTGCAGCAAAGGCACTTGGCCAAATTGTTTGTTCAGCCCAAACCAAACCAACTGCCACGGCTGCTTTGATTGGAACTTTAAACGATAAGTACCATTCTTCAGTACTTTCCGAATCGACTAAGGCATTAGGTACATTTACTAACGAGACAACTGTTGCAGATGCCCTTATTGATTTTTTGGGCCAAACTTTTGAAAAAGGGTCTTCGGTAGACGGCAGCGCCTTTATTTTGAAATGGTTTGCCGCACAATCGCTTGCATCTGTTGGAGTAACTGATGGGCAATATGCTAAAATCGAAACAATGCTTGCCGGTGATTCTCAAGATAAAAAAACTGGCGCCATTTATGCTATGGCCCATTTGGCAAAAGAAGGCTCTCAGGAAAAAATTACTGCTTTGGTTTCTTCTGAAGAACCTGCTATTCGGTCTGCTGCAGTTAGTGCGCTTCGGCTTTATCATAATTCTGCTGCAATAAGCATTTTGATCAACTTAATCCAAACACACGATGATCCAAAGACCCGAAGCTCAGCAGGTTATTCTCTTAAAGAGATGATTGTGGAATGCAGGGACTCCGGAGACAGAAATACTATCCTTGAAGTTAGCCGCCAGTTGGGCGGGCCAGAGACGGATAGAGGCGGTCAATGGCATGGCGATTCCCACAATTCCACCTCATATATTAAAACCAGCCTAAGAAGCTCTGTTGCGCATGCAATAGAACTGATTGAATTGCGCGCAGCCACTTCTGAGCGGCGATCATCACCTGTTGCAGCATCTCGAGTGCAAGCAGCAAGAGTTCACACTTAAATTTTATTTTTTCAGATATGGAAAAGATTTTAGAAAAAGATAAAGTAAATCAAAGAATAAAATTAAAATAAATAAAAAAGATAAAAAATAAAAAAAATAATTTTTTCATTTATTATTAATCGACTGCTTACTACTTATTCTTAGTAATTATCTCAATCGATTCCGGAGTCTTATTCACGTTCCCGATCTTTATACCGACCAGGACATGTACTCCCTGCCTTGCAGCCAGATCAACCAATCTTTGGGTGATTATGCCGTCAAAGACAATTGCATTGACATCTTTGGTCTCGCTTAGGGCCTTTATAACATCCCTAACCGCTACCTCAGAAATCTTCTGCATGCTGCTGTTGTAGAACCTTGCCCGCAGGCTGTTTGCAAGTGTATCAAGCTCCTTAACTAGTTCATCCTTATTGAAATGATGGGAGTCATTTGCAGCATGCGGATGTACGTGGCTATGTTTGTCTGCTTCCGGAATGTCTATTTCGGTCTTTTCCAAAGGCAAATCATCAACCGGTTTTCGTCTTGGCAAGTCCACCTGGTCCATTACAGCTTCCCGTATCGATTGGGGCTCGCTTTCCTGGGCTACCTGGCTCTGCATAAAGTCCTGCCTGAATTTTGGAATGTCCATCTTTCTTCGTTCAGGGCCTTTGCGCGGGCCGGATTGCTCGAACGGAGCCTTGTTCCTCAAGTACTTGATGATTTCTTTTCTTGTTAGTTCCTCAACTTCAACGCCCGCTGGCGCGCGTGCAATAAAGTCAATATCCACACCATTTTGGACAAGCTCATTGAGTATGATGTCCCCGCCACGGTCACCGTCCAAGAAAACCGTCACTTCCTTTCTTTTGGAAACGTCGATTATTGTTTTGGTTACCTTTGCCCCGCCTATTGCAATGACATTGGTAATATCATTCTTTAGCAGGTTAACGACATCTGCCCGTCCTTCAACAAAAACGAGCTCCTCGCTCTTATCGATTCCAGGACCAGCTGATAAGCGGTCGTGACCGTATTCAACTACTTCTGAAGTTTTTACTTCGTCCCGGACCATTTCGGATATTTCCTTGCTTTCCGGAATTTCGGTATTAAGAAGCAACTTAAGTAGGCTCTTTGCCCTGTCCACGAGTGTTTTTCTCTTTACGCTTCTTGTATCTTCAACTTTTGTGATCCTAAACCTTGCTTCGCATGGGCCAACACGGTCAACCGTTTCCAGTGCCGCAGCAATAATGCAGGTTTCAACCATGTCGAGCGAGCTTGGGATTTTGATTATCCCGGTTGTCTTGCCGTCTCTTGGTATGAGGTCGACCTCGATTCTTCCGATCCTGCCGTTTTTTTGCAGGTCCCGAAGGTCTAATTCATCGCCTAAGAGGCCTTCTGTCTGGCCAAATATCGCACCAACTACGTCTGGTTTTTCAACAAGACCGTCAATTTCCAAATTCGTATAAACCAAATATTTTACTGTATCAATGTATGTTTTTGCCATAGTTAATCACCTTTGTTTTCTATTCATATTTCGCATCATTTCGTTCATAAATTCTTTTTTTATAATTTCATTCGTTTTTTTATCGTATTGGAATTTGTATAAATTCCAATTCGGACAAAATTTATGAAATTTTGTCCATTATTTATTCGTCATTTTCTTCAATTATTATCCTCATATTCTTTCATTAGTTCATCATATCCTCTTTTCGCATCTTCAAACTGCCTAATATTCAAAATTCGTCCAAGTGTCCTGCGTGTGCTGATGTCTGCTTTTATTGACCGTGATTCTAATTCATCCCTAGCTAGGATTGCCAGCTCGTTCCCAGGTTCATCAAGATCAGTAAGCACAAAAATAGGCCCAGCTACGCTAAGTTTTTGGACTTTATCGCAACTTATGTTGAGGTTTCCGGCAATCGTAAGCACATCCAGGCAACCTAATGCCCGCATTGCTATTTTATCCCGTTTACCTTCTACAAACACATAGTGTTCCCGAAGTTGCTCGAGTATTTGTTTTAATATCTTTATTTTTTTCTTAATCTCCACTTTATTTCTTCTCCATGGGCTCAGAGAAACCTTGTTTCTCTACTCTCCAGCGCCATGCGCTGAAGATCGGAGACATATTTACGACATAATTGCTGTGCACTGTTGACCGCCATTTTCAGGCGGGCGATCTTTCAACCGCCTCTTTCCCTCATCGCTATAAAGCTCAGGTGGCCATCCGTGCACAGCAGTATGACTATCTTATTCCAGTAGCGATGCCCTCTCTTCAAGGAGGTCAACAACAACTGGGAATATCTTCATGATGTCATTTTCACTTAATATGCCAATAAGTTCATTATGCTCGTTTACGACCGGAAGTCGTTTTATCTTATTTTCGCGCATCGCTTTGGCAGCTTCTTCTATAGTTGTACTTGACTTAATCACCCTAAGAGGTTTTGACATAACTTCTTCAACCATCATCTTCTGGCCATCCTTGCTCTGGGCAAGGATTTTATGTACCAAATCCCTTTCAGTGATTATGCCTTTAGCGTGTTTGCCTTCTTTATCTTGGACAACTATCACAGAACCAATCTCAAGTTTTTTCATGAGCTTGGCTACGTCTATGACAGAAGTTCCAAATGGAGCGACCGCGACTTTCTTGGTCATAATGTCTCCCACTCTTAAATCTGACCCCATAACTAGGAACTACTGTGGAAGTATTTAAAAAGAGTGGTTTTTTAGTGGGGTTTGATGGCTATTGTTGATTAAAGCGCCAGATGTCCTATGCTCACCCATACTCCGGCAACTACTAGCAAATTCAGGACGACATAAAGAGCATTTACGACTACTATCTTATCCTCCTTATGGACCACCCCGTAAATCATCCAGCAAAATGATGCCAAGGCATAAGTTATCCATGTAGCTGGTGAAACCCCTGCAACGTTCTTATTCGTCCAAACCTCTATAACCTGCGGAATAGTCATAAAAACTGCAAATAACCCGATTCCAAAAACAATCAGATCGAGCCTATTTTTCCATTTGTCCGGATGCGGATATTTTTCGTGCTTCTGATGGATCCTCTTCCTTTTGTGGAGATGGTGGATTGCGCTACTGGTCATGGAAGACTATCGAAACATTTCCTTAAAAATTCTCCGAAACAATCTTTTCTCATCAAAGCAGGTTTTCTATATGGATAGTTCTAGTTCAACCAATTTTGCGGAAATTGAAAAGAAATGGTCCGAGAGATGGAGTGCTGAAAAAGTTTTCGAATCTAACCCAGAAGAGCGGGAAAAGCGTTTCCTTACTCCAGCATTTCCTTATCCAAATTCACCCCAGCACATAGGTCATGCCCGTACCTATACAACTACTGATATTTACGCCCGCTACTTAAGGCTCAAAGGTTACAACGTCCTTTTTCCAATGGCATTCCATGTAACCGGAACACCAATACTTGCAATGGCAAGAAGAATTGGCGAAGGGGATAAGGAAGTTTATGAAATTTTTGATAAAATTTATGGCATTCCTCCTGAAAAAACCAAAACTTTATCTGATCCAAAAACCTTAGTTATGCATTTTTCGAAAGAAATCGAAGTCGGAATGAAGGAAATGGGCTTTTCGATTGACTGGCGAAGAAAATTCTACTCTTTTGATCCGATATTCAACCGATTTATCCAATGGCAATTCCTTAAGTTAAAACAGCTCGGCCTTCTGGTGCAGGGTGAGCATCCTATTGCATGGTGCCCAAAAGACAATCAGGCAGTGGGAGGTCATGATACCAAAGGCGATGCTGATCCGGAGCTAAAAGATTTTATCTGGATAAAATTTCACCTAAAAGGATCGGATTTAATTTTAATGACCGGTACTACGAGACCCGATGCGCTTTTAGGCCAATCCAACCTTTGGGTTGATCCACATGGCAAGTACAAAATCGTTCAGGTAAAAAAAGAAAAATGGGTAGTTGGAGAAGGTGCAGTAGAGAAAGTATATGACCAATGCGATCCCAATGCAAAAGTAATTGGCGAAATTAGCCCAAAGGAACTAATTGGCAAATGGGTTAGCGGTCCAATAGTTGATTATGAACTTTATACTCTTCCTGCAGATTTTATTGACAGTTCTGTTGGATCCGGGTTAGTATATTCTGCACTTGAGGACCCGGTTGACTTATACGAGTTACGAAAATTACAATCTGCTCCAGATCGGGTTAAGGAATACAGTCTTGATCAGAATATTGTTGCAAAACTAAAGCCAATTCCTATCATAAACATAGAAGGCATGGGCCAGGATTTAGGAGATTCAATTGGAAAGGAATTTGGAATTACTTCTGCAGATCAAAAGGAAAAATTAGAAGAAGCAAAAGGAGAACTTAATCGCCGTGTTTTCCGTAAAGGTGTTATGAACAAGAGCTGCGGGAAATATTCAGGGATGACTGTACCAAAATGTCAGGAAGCAATTAAAGTGGATTTGCTAAAATCCCGTGATGCAGTTATGTTTTGGGAGCTTAATAACAAGCCGATTTATTGCCGCTGCGGAACTCACTTAATCGTCAAACTCCTGGGCAACCAATGGTTCATTGATTATTCAAACGAATCCTGGAAGGTAAAAGCAAAGGAATGCCTTAGTCAAATGAATATAATTCCGGAAAAAACCAGGGCAGAATATCTTGCCACAATTGACTGGCTAAAGCAAAAAGCATGTGCAAGAAGCCAGGGTTTAGGAACGCGGTTTCCGTTCGATGAAAAATTAGTTATTGAAGCCTTAAGCGATTCGACAATCTACATGGCATTCTATACCATTTCGCATTTACTCCATGGCCGCAAGCATGAGCAACTTGACGAGCAGTTCTTTGACTATGTGCTCCTTGGAAAGGGTACCCCTCCGGATAAGCAGGCAGAAGGCATGCGGGCAAGTTTCCTTTACTGGTATCCTTTAGATTCACGTCATAGCGGCGCTGACCTTATACGGAACCATTTGCCATTTTTCATACTGAACCATGTGGCAATCTTCGAGAAAAAACTCTGGCCAAAACAGATTGTAACAAATGGTTTTGTCTTAATGGACGGAAAGAAGATGAGCAAATCTATGGGCAATATTCTTCCATTAAGAAAGGCAATTGCAGAGTATGGTGCAGATGTTATCCGGTTTTCTGTTGTTGCTGGCGCCGAAATTTCTAGTGATACTGATTTCAATAGAACTGTGGCTGAAGGAGTTCGCTCAAGGCTTGCGTTAATTAGCAAATTAATTGAAGAATCTAGTAAAACCAAAAAACCCGCAAAAAAAGGTCAAAAAACTCACAGCAGAATCGACCTTTGGCTCTTATCTAGATTAAATCGCAAAATTTCAAAAGCACATGACCTTTATGAAGAACTTGCCATACGCGAATTAGCCCTTGAACTATTTTACGATGTTGTATCAGATCTTCAATGGTATTCCAAAAGATCAGCAGGAAAAGTTAATCTTCATGACTTTTTCCACAAATGGATTGTTTTGATTTCTCCATTTATGCCTCATATTGCTGAAGAGTATTGGGAGCAAATTGGGGGAAAGCCCTTTGTTTCACTTGCAAAAATACCAGATGCTGATGAAAAAGCAATTGATGATCTAGTTGAGCATGGAGAAGAACTAATCAAAACAGTTCATGCTGATATTGAGAAAATTTCTGGTATCATAGGAAAGAAACCACAAAAAGTTACCCTCTGCATAGCAAATGAACAAAAAAGACAGCTAGTTGAAATTGCAAAAGAGAAAAAATCCTTCGAAGGGCTGATGAAGGAAGCAGCAGCGCAGAAGATGGACATGAAAATGGTATCAACGGTGGCAAAGAATATTATGAAAAATGTCCACAGCATACAAAAACCTCTTCCAGAGCAGGATGAGCTGGAAACTTTAGAAGATGCAGTTAAATTCCTTGAATCTGAGTTTTCATGCAAAGTCGAAGTGCTGCCAGAGGCAAAATCAAAGCACGAAAAGGCCAAAAACGCAATGCCGGATAAGCCTGCGATAATTATTGAATGATAGTAATATATAGATATATAAATTTTTTCATATATATCTATATTTGATTGTTATGGGAAATGTGATGATTTCACTAGAGGACGATGATGAAAAGGAACTTAGAAAGTATGCCCAGCAGATTTCAGGTGGCAAAAAAGGATCGCTTAGTGAATTCGTGTGGCAGGCAATAGCCCATTACATATCAGAAACCAAAAAAGAACAGGAACGAAACGCTGCTTTTGAAAGAATCTTGGAAAGGGCTAAACACGCAAAAAAACTAGGTATTCTGAATAAGGAAGGGAAAGTATACTCTTCAAGGGAGGAAATTTATGCCGAGCGTATGGAAAAAATTCGTAGACACTAATGTGCTCCTCTACTTGGAAGATTTTGATGATCCTCAAAAACACGAAGTAGCAATTAGAGTTACAAAAGAACTTCAACAAACTAATGGAGGGGTAGTCAGTACTCAGGTTTTGGCTGAGTTTTCAAATCAAGTCAGAACTCAGTTATCTGCTAATGAAATTAACCAAAGAATTTCTGATTATCAATCTTCTTTTTCAGTTGTTTCTTATTCTACTGAAGAGATAAAAAAAGCCAATCATCTTTTTGAAACTTATAAAGTTCATTTTTTTGATGCACTAATTCTTGCAACTATGAATTCAAACAACATAGATACCATAATTACTGAAAACGAAAAAGATTTCAAGAAAGTTCCCGGAATAAAAGTTATAAATCCTTTTAAAAAAGTTTAAGCAATTTTCTGTGATTTTGTTATGAAATACCTAAAAGTTCCAAGAGCAAAAGGCGAAAAAGTCAGGAAAGAACTTATTGAAGAAGGACTTTTTGTTTCAGATTATCCGATTATTTCCGAAGACTTACTCATTCTTTTTCCTGTAACAAAAAAATGGAAAACTTTCCAGTTAGTTGAACGAAAGGTTAGCAAACGGGAAAAAATTCCACTTAGTCTGGAAGATGCGCTTTCCAAAACCCTCTCATCTGACCAATTAGCCTCCCTAAAAACTTCATTTGATATTGTTGGAGACATTGCAATAGTTGAAATTCCTGATGAACTGGTTGCTAAGGAAAACCAAATAGGCGATGCCCTGCTCAGAGTTCACAAAAACATCCACACTGTGCTAAAAAAACTTGGTGCAATGGAAGGCGAGTTTCGGGTACGCAGGTTTGAGTGTATTGCGGGCATTAAGACAACCAAAACCATTTACAAAGAAAATGGAGTACTGATGAAATTAGATCTTGCCAAAGTTTATTTTTCGCCACGGCTTGCAACTGAGCGAAAACGAATTGCTGATTTGGTTAGCGATAAAGAGCAAGTGCTTGTTCTTTTTGCCGGAATTGGGCCATTTGCCTTTGCAATTGCCAAAGAACACCCAGAGGCAAGGATTTTTGCAAACGAATTGAATCCTGATGCAGTACTCTACTTGCGCGAAAACATAAAATTAAACAAATTCAAGAATATCGAACCAATCGAAGGAGATGCCAGACAAATCATTTCACAAAACAAAAAATATAGAAACTTCTTTGACAGAATACTCATGCCACTTCCAAAAAGTGCAGAAGATTTTCTTGATGTTGCTTTTGAGCTGATTAAAGACAGCGGTATAATCCATTTCTACACAATAGTTAGCTCATATAAAGCGTTTGAGGAAGCAATAGAAAAAGCAGAGCAAAAAGCAAAAGAATCTGGCGTGCGAATTGAAATACAACATAAAAGAGTCGTTCGGCCTTATTCTCCATCGAAAGTTCAGGTTGTTTTGGATTTGCTCATATCAAAACCCTAAAACGCCTTAACTACAAATCCGATCACGAGCGCAACAATCATTCCAGCAACAATCGGCGGAAGCGCTGGCAAAACCATTTTCTTCTTCCAGACCAAATTCAAAAATAACAGCAAAGAAACTGATGCACCGACAAATACAAATAATGCTGCAATTGGGTTCCAGCTAAGTACTGAAACCTCGAGCATTATTGGTGCAATCATATCACCAGTTCCCAAATCAATCCGGTCTTCTTTTTTGCCAGGGACCGCACTTGGCGATTTTGCAGTTATTGTAAATGCCAAATCCTTTTCAACAACAAATTTCGCCATCTCAACCATATGCTTTGTGATAAAGACCGCAAGAAAATCATAAATTGCAAGGAGGATCAGGAAAACAAGAGCAGGAAGCACGCCTAACGAAATTCCGAAAATGACCCCAACTCCTGCAGTTGCAAGTATGGCCGCGGCATTCTTCAGGTATGGTAGTGCTATCCGCACTCCAGAAAAAACTAACCCAAAAATTATTCCTGCAGTCGTGCTTATGTCATAGCCGGTAAATATCCTGAAAAATGCGTAGAAAACTATCGAGCTTGCGCTTGCAATAAGGAGAAATTCCATTACCCTAAGAATTATTGCGGGCAATTTGAATTTTATGAGCACTATCATCATTACTGCGCCCAAAAGAATGTAGAGCATAAAAACTATTGCGTTGGATGCATCATTTGCATCCGATGTAACTACCATGCTGCTGACATATGGATTGCTATTGACATCTTTGATTATTACGGAACCGACATAAATTCCAAGAAGCTGGGCAATAACAAAAAATATTATGATCATTGTAGTTGGGCGTATCATAAATTCACTAACTAACCAGTATTCTTTATCGCTTATAAATGTAGTTTATTCAATTACTTCATTCCCCAACAATCTTTATATGCCCGTATTCCTTTTCGTAAACTACCCCGCGCCTTAGTAATTCAGAAATGATCCTTCTTGCGCTAGGTTCATCAATATCATAGCTTTTAGCATCGCCAATGACTTCTTCAACTGGGGCACTGTCCTTTGTCCGTAAATGCTCGCGGATAATTTCAAGGATGGTATCTGCTTTCTGGAGCTTTTCCCGCTCGGATTTCGGTTTTCCAGTAGTAACTACATCGATATCAAACATCCCGGTTGCCTTATCGGTCATGATCTGGCCCATGACATATTTGAATAAGTTAATCGCAACTTCGGCGTCTGTTTCTTCCACTGTCTCACTTAAGTGTATTTTCGCATGGGCTTCGGCTAATCTTACCAGCCCTTCAAGGTACCTTGGGGTTATTGCAACTGATCCAGAGTCCTTGCTCCTGCCCCTTAATTCAACATAGAACTGCTTTATTTTTTCAGAAGCTGCGGGCATAAGCTTTGGGAAAATTTTTCTCCTTGCATATGCGATATATTTTCTCAAAATGTCCTTATCCACTGACTCTGTTTCAATTTTTTCCTTTCCCATATGGGTAGATAGTATGTGGTCTGCCAGTTTTGCATCCTTTTCTTCATCTAGTACATCTACTATCGGGAAAATCAAATCAAACCTTGAAAGAAGCGTTGGAGGGATTTCAAACTGCTCTGCCAGATTTTTTGTCTGGTCAAACCTTCCGTATTTTGGGTTTGCTGCTGCAAGTATTGCGGTTTTTGTCCGAAATTTTGCCACAATTCCCGCCTTTGCCACACTGATCGATTGCGATTCCATTGCCTCATGAAGGGCTGCACGATCCTCATCTTCTATCTTATCAAACTCATCAATTTGTGCAGTTCCGCCGCTCGCAAGAACAAGAGCACCTGCCTTTAGAGTCCAGCCTCCTTCGCCTAATTCGTCTTTTTCCGCCGCAACCGTGAGCCCGGCCGAGCTGACTGATTTTCCGCTTACATAAATCGACTTTGGTGCTATTTCAGAAACACTTTGCAGGCACCTGGATTTTGCAGAACCTGGGTCTCCAATAAGCAAAATATGGATATCATCTCGGATCGTCATTCCGCCACGCATGGTTTTTCCATGGGTTCCTCCAAATAATTGGAGTGCCAGGGCTTTTTTTACTTCGTAATGGCCATAAATCGAAGGCGCTATGGAATTTACTATCGTTTCTGTTATTTTAGGATCGTTACCCATTTCCTTAAACCGCCTTTCCTCTTCCTTGGTTATTTCAATTTCTTCAAAATCTTTCCTCATGCTCGTTATGCTGTTTACCTCAATATAGCGGCTGTAAATCATATCCTGCTTCTGGCGCATTTTCATCGGCGGCTTTAGCCGGAGTATACCAGCAATTTCAACATTGTCTCCTGGGGCCAAACTATTGACCAGATCATCCTCTAGCAACAATTCAATATGCGCTGCCGGTGCCCCGCCTTTTACGCGCTCTAGCAATTCCTGCACCTCTGCCCTTTGGATGTCAGTGTAAGTGCTTTCCTCTTCCATCTGCTTTAAGGCGAATTTTCCGCAGCTGTCGCATCTTTTTGGTGGGGTGAAATTTCTTCCCACAAACAACTTGATCTCGCTATCGCATAAGGTGCATTTGAATAGTGCAACCTTGGTCCGGTGCATTATTTCCGCGCGTTTAGTTACCACTCCCTTAAATGCAACGAACTCCTTGATGTTTTTCGAACTGACCTGCTCAATCAGCATATCTTCTGTGGGCAGGTTACTGAACCGGATATGGGGTGCAAACACCGCCCCAGTTGCAATCGAGAGATTTAATTTTTTTATTGACTCCTCTGCTGCGTCGATTATCAGCTCCGGAGTTTTGATTAGCGCGTCTGATAGGTCCGGGTCGAACTTTTCCAAATCCGAATAATCGACCACCAAACTTCGCTGTTTTGGGTATATGGTTGCAAGATGGTCGATCTTAGCCTTATAAGTAGTAGTGAAGAAATCAGTGAATGCAGATATTGATGCTGAAAGGTCTACCTCCATAAAGCCCCTCTTAGAAATAGTGGAACTATCTATTGTAGACGAGATTTATAACCCCATCGGCAAGATTTGGACTAAGGTTATAAATTCTTTTAACTATTAAACATAACTATGCTTTCCCGGACTTCTGAAAATTATCTTCGCGTAATTTACGAAATAATCGAGCGAAAAGGCTATGCGCGGCCAAAAGACATATCAACTACACTCGATATCTCGCCGCCAAGTGTTACCCAAATGCTCCAGAAATTAGCAAAGCAGGGCCTTGTTAATTATGAGAAGCATGGTGCAGTAACACTAACTGAGCAAGGCAAACAGAGTGC
This sequence comes from Microcaldota archaeon, assembly GCA_016212505.1. Classification (GTDB taxonomy): domain Archaea; phylum Micrarchaeota; class Micrarchaeia; order Anstonellales; family Bilamarchaeaceae; genus Bilamarchaeum. The sequence goes on along the minus strand of JACRGB010000003.1, from coordinate 32,699 downwards.
GTCTGCCTTAAAGAGCCGCTACCAGGTTTTTCTTAAATTGTTCGACATGGCCGGTGTATCTCCTAAAACCGCGTTTATGGATGCATGCTATCTGGAGCATCAGTTGAGCGAAGAAACTTTAACAAAACTAATCCAGTTTATTGAAAATATCGAAAAAACCCAGCCAAAATAAGCATAATGGCGGTGGGTTTTCCCTTTTAGTGTTAGAAAGTGCAGTTTTATAAATTCCTCGTTATATTATTCAGCAGGTGGAAGAGGTAAATTTCCGGAAGTAGATTTTTTGTTGATGCGTGCTGCTACATTTAAGCTAGATCCTAAACAATTTGAACAACGTTCGCCTCCCTGGTCAGGGGGAGTAAGGGCGCCTTTCATAGACCGGACTAAGGTAAATGCATTATACGAAAGTATCCATAATATGGCTAGTGAAGGCGAAAAGGATCATGTGAGGCGCTTTTTTAGTACCTCTCCACTTGATATGATTAATCTTTCAACTTGGAACAGGGAAGAGCGAATTCCAAGGTGCTTGCATGGCATTGATTCTCCAGTTGCAGAATTCGTTTATCGGCTTGAAAAAACTCTAGACTGCATTGATCTTAATTTCTTTAAATCTATAGAAGAATATGTGAAAGAAGATTTTGCCAAACTTGAGTTTCCTGGCGCTTGCATTTTTGTTGATCAATCTGGTTCAACTGGAAATGCACATGGAAAATCAAAAGAGCAGCTGGATCCAACAGTTAGGCTGATGCATCTTTACTTTATGGTAGCAATGGCTCCATTTAGAATCATAACCGATACACTCATAGGTGATGCTGTAAGTTTTGTATCAAAAGCCCCTAATGATAATATCAAATTAAGTGCAATTGAATCTGCAAGGTTCCTTGTGACTCTGAGGGATCTTTTTAGGACCCACAATCATCTTGTTGAAATGGAAAATAGGCAATTCGGTGGATCCAAATATATAAAACTAGAAATTCGCGGATCTATGGCAGTTGGAGATAAGGAAGATTTGCAGGTTGGAATAAATGATAATCCAATTAAACCGACAGCAATTTGCAATCTTATGAATCATGCCGCAAGAATGAATGGTTTGCCTGAGCGTATGGGTCTTGTTGTCAATGCCCGTGGTGCAGAGCTGCTTCGGCCTTATTTTAAACTCAAACCATTAAAAATTGGCGAAGAAGTATTTAGGGAAGTTGAAGAGCTAGAAGCAAAACTTGGAGGACAATCTTCAAAACCAGCAAATTCTGTTGAAGCTCTTGAGAAATTTGAAACTCTTGCCCGACTTATAGCACTTTATCGAATTTTAAAAGGTTGTTTCGAAGACCCGAATGTTGGGGAACCTTACTTTAGCAAAACCGACCAACCTTTTAAGACCAAAATGCTGGCATACTGGCATGCAAAAGTAAAGCTTCTTTCTTATATTGGTTCAACTTGGCCTGACCTTTTAGAGAATCAAATAGTTGAGCGTGAGTCAGCTGTAGAAAGCCTTTACTCTGCTGAAAAATACAAGCAATTACTTAAACTGAAGACTAAAGGCCTTTCAAAAGACGATTTTGACGGCATGTGCGAGATCATTGGCAAGAAGCCGCTAGAAGAGGATGATGATGCAATTCCAAGAGCTTCGCAAACTCAAAAAATCTTGCATAGCGCAAATGTTACTTCCTTTGTTACCGCTGTTGCAAGGGCCTATGGGATCTCACCAAAAACTGATTTCAATTTAAGTGCATTTTTATATGCCATGAATGTGGCTCAGATTTCTGGTTCCCCCACACTCCCTTATGAGGCTGCCTGCAGGGCAACTGCAGTGACTCTATACACTTTGGAGAAACTGATGAATGAAGCCCCACAAGACCGGTTTTTGGCAAAAGTAGTAGGTGATCTTATTCAAAGGGGACTTTACAAAGTGGATCCAAATGATGCGACAAAAATAATTGGTTTTGACCAAGACAAACTACAAAATTTTATTGCTGATAATGTTGTCTTGCCTGCCCTTCTTTCCGATATCGGCCTTCTTAACTTAATCATGGATAACGGAGAGGAAAATCGGGCCGAGCGGCTAGATTTCATAGCAATGCTTTCAGCTAAACAGTTTGCAGATTTTAGACACGACGATATTGAAATAAGAAAGAAATTATTGCGATTGGACAATGAATCAAGAACTCTTCTTCAGGAAATAAACTCAGAAATGGAAGCTCGAGGAGAGGCTCCTGTATTTTCTTCTGATACTCTGAAGGTAATGGAACATATTAATTTGGGCCAGGTAAATGTAAGAATACCTAATCTCGAAGGTGATGCTTTGGATCTTATAGCTGAAATAGTGAAACTTTCTCATGCTGTTACGTCTATGAGAAAGCCCAAAGCTCATACAAAAAAACCTGCCCTAGACTGGCGCGTTATAGATTCCCAGCTCCATACCAAACCGCTCTACCCATTTGTATTTGAACTCTATGAAGAAACTCATCTAGTTGCTGAAGCTGCATAATGAAAATCCAAACCTTTTTAATAATTCAACCGGTGAATAGCAAACGATGAAAGTAACATCTGTATTTTCGATGCTTTTCCTTTTTCTCCTGCTCGGTATGATCAGCCTTACTACTTTTGTTTATGCAGCCGGCGCAGAAGATTTGCCATTTATTTCAGATGCTTTGAAGAGCAACCCTGAATTTTCCAAAAACCTAACCCAAATGTATAATATTATAAATGAAAACTTTCCTTCTAATCTCACTCTTCCTAGCAAATATCAGGGAATAATAATCCGAGGTGAAGGATCCACCCTTACCGAAAAACAGCTGTTTTCTTTTGCTAAAAATAGTTATCCGGTTTTTAACCAATTTACCGAAGTTACTGTGGGTTCAGTTGTTCCAAGTGAAATCATAAAACAGTCAAATACTACCTTGATCTTAATTGGTGGACCGAGCCAAAACAAAATAACCGATTATGTTGAGCAGCACGAAGAAGTTACTTATGTGGCAGAACTTCCTAATGTTGGAATAGTGAAAATGTTCCGGATCAAGCACGGCGCAGATGTTCTTGTATTGTCCGACCTAAAAGGCTATGAAAATATGCGGATGGAAGGGATTGAAAATTCGCCCTTGGTTGCTTTAGGCATTCCTCCAAAATATGTCCCTCCTGTTGCTACTGCGGTTTCGCTCGTATTGCTCGCATTTTTACCGAATCTGCTTACTGCGCTTACTGGTTTTCTAAAAGTTTATGCTGCAGGCTTCCTTAAATCAAAAGCAAAAGAAGGAAAAAAACCATCCGAACTGATTGATAAAGGCACCAAAATCCTTGGATTTACCATTCGCTTAAGGGAGTTTGTTGCGCTTGTAATAGGTGCAATAGTATATGGTTTAGCAGTGTCATATACATTTAAGGGATTCAAAATTGATTTTCTTCTTGTTTTTTATGCAATCGCATTTGCAACAATTCTATACTACGCAAGGACCCTTATGCGGATGCTGTTTGAGCGCATATACAAACTAAGATCCGAGTTCCACGTATGGAAAAGTGGCTGCGGAATTTGCTGGATATCCGCGATTTTAGGAAATACTTTACAGACTACTGGCTATGAACTTGAAGATGCCACTCCTGAAAACCAAGGCAAGCTTGCAAAAATGAAGGCATTTATTATTCTGATAACTATGGTGCTCGGGATAGCACTTTTTGTTGCGAATTTTGTTCACCCGACTAAGACACTACAACTATTTAGGATGATTGCCTCAGGTCTTGCACTTACTGAGATAATGCCAATAAAGCCTATGCCAGGAGTGTCGATAAAAAAATGGAACTGGATAATCTGGATCTTGTTGTTTTTGCTAATCGTTCCGACTTATTTCCTGATAAACTTCTATCTGTAATCAAGATGAGGGAGAAGCCAAATGCTACGTATCCAAATGCGACTTATACTTATCCTAACCTTTATTTTTTCTATACTGCTAACTCTTAGCTATGCAGCAGAAAATGTCACTTCTGATGGTGTGTTGAAATTTAGCCCGGCTTTCAATAAAAATTTGAGTATAATTTTTAACCAAATAAAAGACACGCTTGGCGAACGAGAGATAACCAAATCGGTTGCTGAGCAGCAAATGATAATCGTAAAGGGCGAAGAAATTAGCATAATGGAACAAGAGCTATTATCTTCTGCCAAAAAGAAGTATCCTATTTTAAACTCCGTAAAGGCAATAACTGCAAAATCTGTACATCTTGAAGAATTGCTAAAATCTAAAAAAGTCATTATATTGGTAGGTGGGCCGAATAAGAACAGTATAACTGAACAAATAACCAAAAAAGATCTAATCTTCAATAACACTGCCAGATCTAATTCTTTTCTAGTAAAATCAACTACCCTTCGTTCTGGTCAGACTGTAGTTATTTTCTCTGACTTAAGAGGTTATAAAAACATAAAAATGCAGGCCCGGCATAAATCTCCCCTAGTTACTTTGGGTCTTTCACCCGATTATGTTCCTCTTGTAGCCAGTGCAATATCCTCAGCATTACTTTTACTTTGGCCCAATATTCTGATCATATCCGGTACTTTTCTAAAAGTGTATTCTGCAGGTTTTCTCAAGTCAAAAGCAAAAGAAAAAACATCCATTGAAGAAGTTGCCGAACATGCAAACAAGTTTGGTTTTACAATCCGTTTGAAAGAGATCTTGGGTCTTTTGATTGCCACATTAGTGTATGGTATTGCAGTATCATATGCATTCACTGGGCTGGAGGTCGATTTTGAGATCCTTTTTTATGCAATCATTTTCGCAGGAGCCCTTTTTTCTTTAAGGACTGTCATACGATTTTTGTTCGAGCGCTTCTTCAAGCTGAAATCGGTATTTAGCTTATGGAAAGAAGGCTGCGGCATTTGTTTGGTATCTGCAGTTTTGGGAAATACTTTGCAGACTACTGGTTATGAACTAGAAGAAGCAAATACTGAGAATCAAAAGAAACTAGCGCTTATGAAGTTTTCAATAACTTTCATAACAATGCTACTCGCAGTAATTATCTTTTTCATTAATTTGGAATCACCAGATAAAATTTTACAAGTATTCATAGCAATAGCTTCGGGCTTGGCATTTACCGAAGTTATTCCAATTGCTCCAATGCCTGGCGCAGCAATAAAAAAATGGAACTTGTGGGTTTGGTGCATAATCTTTATTTTAATAGTAGCGACATACTTTTTGATAAATTTTTATCTCTAACATGAACACTTATCTTAGATTTAGGTTTTTTAATAAAATCCTAACTTTTTTAAGTGACTATATATAACCATCTAACTTGAATATATATTCTCTATGCTACCAGAATTCATAGTTATGTTTCGCGAAAGCCTGGAAGTTGCTTTTGTTATCGGAATAATTCTTGCCTATTTACATAAAACCAAAAACGAAGATATGGAAAAGCACGTGTGGCTGGGCGTTAGTGCCGGCCTGGTTCTTAGCATTGTTCTAGCTTATTTATTCCAGTTTTTATCCGGTGGTTTTGCGGCCAATGAGGAACTTTTTGAAGGTATTTTCATGGTTCTTACAAGTGCTTTTGTAAGCTGGCTAATTTTTTGGGTTGTATCCCATAAAAATATCGCTCAAGAACTTAGAGATCAAGTTAAGGTGAAGCTGGATAAAAAGGAAGCTTTCGGTTTATTTGCACTTGCACTTACCGCAACTATTCGCGAAGGAGTAGAAGCAGTATTATTTATGGCCGGGATATCCCTCAATATCGGATCAATATCTATTTTTGGTGCATTGCTTGGAGTAATAGCCGCAATTGTGGTCGGTATTTTAGTTTTTGAATATGCAGTGCGATTCAACATCGGTTTATTCTTCAAAATCACTACTGCTGTTTTGGTATTACTTGCAGCCGGTTTATTTTCACAAGGATTGCATGAACTTCAAGAAGCGAAAGTTTTACCTACCTATGTCGAGCATGTCTATAACATAAATCCGCCAGTAAATGCGGATGGTAGCTACCCATTGCTTCATGAAAAAGGTCCTATCGGTTCAATATTCAAAGGTTTGGTAGGTTATGATGGCAACCCGAGCGATATTCAGATTGTGGGCTATATTGCCTATATTTTAGGAGCTTATATGATATATAAAAAAGGAAAATAATCCGATCTTTCTCCATTGGATTTCTAAAATTCAGTTAAAATTGTTTTCTTCTCCTTTTCATTGAAAGTAATAAGATGTCTATCGAAAAATCCTTCCCTTCCCAAAAGATTAAAACGAGCTTTGTGTTCTTTGGAAAAAGCAACTCTACAAGGAAACCATTTATCAAAAACTTTTATTTCTATTTCATGAATAAAAACTTCTATTTTCCCAGCTATTCCTATTGACATCCTACGTTCCCCGCTTTCAATTTTTATCCCCAATTTTTCTGCTATTTCTACTCTAAATGTACTCATCAGGGCACCGGAATCCACTAAAGCCTCCAAGTCTCTTTCACTACTATTGTTTCTGATATGTATTGGTATTACTGGTTAGTGTTTATCATTAATGACGATATAAGAAAATTCAGCATTTCCCATTCAATCATCTCATAAAATGAGAATGCTACTGGTTTCTTCTTCTGTTGGAACCAGAAAAAACAATGGATGCCTAGCCGTTTTTACTTGTGGCATTTCATCTAATTCTTTAAGAGTGTCAGCAGAAGCTATAAGTTTGGACTGATCTATTGCAACCCACTTACCGGAATATTTATCTAACACACGGCCGTGTGTTGCAAGCCACGTGTGATTTTCATTAACTTTGAAAGCCATATTATCCATAATGTTATCCTCCCCCCTCCTTTTATTTTTATCCTTTAAAGAAATCCACTTCATAGATTTTCTGCTCAATCGAATCTTTCCTTACCTCACTCCAATCAACATTTCTCAATATTTCGATCTCCATTTCCATCAACTCCTTATTTTTATCTTAATTGGGAAGGCAGGATATCTATATCCTGCGGACCTCCCGCCAAGAAGTTCCGCAGGCCCCATCTGGTGCATAATGAGCATCTAGAAATTTGCAATCAGTTCCATTCTTTTTCGCTCTTCAATTGTTGCATGCATTTCCCGAGCATATGCTATCAGTGCATCAACTACCCCCCGTTCTTCCTTGGGGAGCGCGTTTTTGTATTGCAAAAGTGCATCAATTTTTTCTTCAACCGATTTCATATCTTTCACCTCAACTTTATTTTGTGAATATGACGGACCCAAAGAGGGCCCAAAGTATGTTTTCCGTTTCCCGTTTTCAGTTCCGTAAAAGAACAGAACCCAAAACCGGAAACCGGTAACGGATCGCCTTTCCGGGGACACGTCCCCGACATAGAATTAGCAAAACAAAGCCGCTTTATAAAGAAAAGCCGACACACCTCATTTCCGCGGAAATTGGCTTCCAGGCCAATTTCCGAGGTCCCAATGAACTGCTGTTCATCAGGGCCGCGGCAATACTACTCCTCTCGTGGGGAATGGCAAGAGCGCGGAAATCAAGGTATTTATACCAGTTTGTTCAAAATCTACTTTAGGTGAAACTCCAATGTCAGAAGAAAAAAGATGCGTAGTTTGCGGTATTAACGAGTCAAAAAACTGGATCGAAAAGAAGAATCCGATTGGCCAGACTGCTTATTTCTGCAGCAAAGAGCATCACGAAAAATATAAAAAACAAGGAGAAGAAACAGGAGTCTGTGAATTCTGCTGATATGAATGATAAATTTATTTGAGTTTTTTTCTTTCTTCGAAGGTTTGGCTATTAAATAGAAAGTTACAATATACAACTTACCATAAACCTACACTTTTTAAAGACTTCTTAGCATAAAAGAATATATGAATTTGAATCAGCGCCAGCTATTAAATGCTCTTAAATCACGTATGCTTGTTCACGCTTATAATGAACTAAAACTACCCCTTCCAGAACCGGAAACAATCAGAAAACTTGCAGAAGTAACTACTGATTACGAAACTGCCAAATCCCTTGCAGCTGAAAAGTACGTAGAATCCTTGCTTTTTTTACGTGAAAAGCCCTTGAGGGGGGGATCTCTCAAAGAAAGTAGAAGAAAGTTCCAAGAGAAAACGTTAACTTGCCTATTAAACGCAGTCTCGCCAAAAGGCACAAAAGACCAAGATGATTATAAAAAATTGGCCGTAAGTTTCTCTAGATTATTGGCACTTTATTATATTGAAAATGATTTGCAGCCAAATAAACTCGAGGGAAGATTAGAAAAAATTCTTCCTTATCTAGGTCGGCATCTTCTGGCTGAAGTGGAGTTATGCAGAGAAGCAAGATACACTCTCCCTTGGAGAAATTTAAATAAAATATCAATTTTTGATATTGATGAGAAGTTAGAAGTTCTAAGAACTCATAAAGATGAAATCGTAAGAGATAATGCCCGAACAATCTTGGGTGCAGCTTTGGTTTATGGAAATCTTGATCTTGCAGATGATCTTGCAAAAGGAGCTAATGCAAAATTTATTGATCTTAAAAAACACAAAGATGAAATAGTGAGAAATAATGCTCGAACAATGATCTACATAGCCCTTAGTCAAGGTAGATTAAGTCTTGCAGATGAACTTTCTGAAGGAGCTCATGAAAAACTAACCCTGCTTCAAGGACATCCGGATGAAATAGTGAGAGATAATGCAATCACTATTGTTGGTACGGCTATTCATGAGGGTAACTTGTCTCTAGTTGATACTCTTGCAGGTGGAGCTAATGCAAAACTTGAAGATCTGCAAAAACACCCTGATGAAATTGTAAGATCTAAAGCACATTTGATAATGCACTCCGCTATTCATGTTGGAAATTTAAAATGTGCAGATACCCTTGCCAAAGGGCTTAAGAAAAAATTTGAGATGCTACAGGATCATAAGGATGAACTTGTAAGAGATCTTGCAGATGGTATAATTGATGCTGCCATTCAGAGGGGAAATCTAGCTCTTGCGGATACACTTGCAAAAGGAGCCAAAACAAAACTTCAAGAACTCGAAGGACATTCAGATGAGATTGTAAGGGCTAATGCAAGAACTATAGTATCCGGTTCAATTAGAAAAGGCAACTTAGCTATTTCAGATAATCTTGCAAAGGGAGCTAAAACAAAGCTTGTGCAACTAATGAAGCATGCTGATGAAATTGTAAGATCTAATGCCAAAACTATTTTGGAGGGAAGTCTTTATAGAGCCAATTTAGGCCTTGCAGATACTCTTGCAGACGGAGCTAATGCAAAACTTGAAGATCTGCAAAAACACCCTGATGAAATTGTAAGGATTAAGGCAAGAACGATTCTCTATGCAGCTTTTGTTCGAGGTGATTTAAAGTTGGCAGATCAACTAGCAAAAGGTGCCCAAGAAAAATTCAGAACACTTCAAACCCATCAAAACGTACGAATTAGAGAACGATCCAGAACCATACTACACTTAGCATTGACCCATGGAAGTTTAGCTGTTGAAAAATATTTCGGTGTTGCATCATAACTGTTACTGCAAGTGATTCACTCCTATCTATTAACCCCCAAGATTCTTTATCAGCAGCCAGGTCAAAACTACCCCAAATATCATGAAGATCAGCTGCGCCGCTGATTTTCTTATGTCCTCTTCCTTATGCAGCTCCGGTAGTAGGTCGGTCCCTGCGATATAGAGAAAACTGCCCGCGGTAAACGCCAGGCCGTATACCTCCAAATTCTTAATGTGCTCGGCAGCGAAGAAAAATAATACTGCACCTAAAACCGCAGTGAGGCCACTTAGTAGATTATACACTAGCGCCTTTTTTTTGGAAAATCCCCCATGAATCAGCAGTATGAAGTCCCCTATTTCGTGCGGTATCTCATGTACCGTTACTGCGAGCGTTGTTGTTATCCCTAGGGCATTGCTGCTCATAAAACCTGCTGCAATTGCTACCCCGTCAAAGAAATTATGTAACCCATCTCCAATAGTAATAAGGTACGCTATTGGCTTTTCGTGTTCCTCATGGTCATTGTGCTGATAATGCCAATGGACTGTCCTTTCCAAGAGGAAAAATATTATTATGGCTGCCAGTACGACTGTAAATACTGTTTCACTTTGTGCTTTTGCAAGCGCTTCCGGAAGCACGTCAAAAAATGCAGCAGAGAAGAGGGACCCTGTGGCAAAACTCATCATGAGAAAAATAAACAAATCAGTTGTTTTTTTGCCAACTGGTATGAATATGGCCCCTAATAACAATAGCAGGCTTACGAAGATGGTAGCGACTATTGCCTCTATTATCATGTATTTTCATTTTATCCGAAATGTTAATAAGGATTTGTTATAAAGTTATTAACTTATATCATAAAAACCAAAGAAAGTTATTAATTAGGTGAAGAAAAATGGAAATTATAAGTATGTCCCTGGATGATGAAATTTTAGCAGACCTTAATTCAATTCAAAAGAAGCTCGGCTTCAAAAGCCGCTCGAAACTTCTCAGTGCAACCATCCAGTCTCTGCTAAATGAATATAAGGTAATGGAATCTCTAAAAGGGCATATTGATGCAGTATTTATGCTAACATATAAGGAATCAGAGAAAAACAACATTTCCGATGTGCTGCATGGTTTTGAAGACTGCATAAAAACCGAAGTCCATCAGCATCATGTCGGTATTTGCATGGAAGTTCTGATTGTCTGTGCCGATGCAAAACGCCAGCGCGAGCTTTTTGGGTTGTTAAAAAAACAAAAGGGCGTCCGATCGGTTACTTGCTCGGTATTATGAAAATTTGGCTCTGCAGAAACCCTCTATCGCAGCGGCACCATCAACAAGGGGCTGCGCGCTGCGGCAATTGCGTTCCGAAACGCAATTGGTTGCTTCTCGAGAAGCAACCGACTCACACGAGTGAGTCGCCGCTATTGGCGGCGCAGCCCGATCCGCCGCTGCTTGAAGCAATTCTACAGAGCCGAAAATTAATAAATCCCCAGCTGCAAATGACCTATGGTACTATGGATAAACCCAATATCAATGCGCAAAATCTTCTAAAAAAGGGCAACGATTCATTGGCAATAGGTGCAATGTGGGGCGTTGGTGCAATTGCCCACCCTTGTCCGTTGTGTGTGCTTACTGCCGGTGCCTTTTTGGTAAATGGGGTCCGGGAAAAGCTGAAAAAATAATGGTAAAATCCGCCTTCCTCGCTCGAAACTGGAAACGGGCAACTGAAAACGCTTTTCCCGCATATAATATTTTTAAACCACCATAGCGGAGAAATAGAGCGATGGAACATAAGACGTTCATAATCTTTGCGCTAATTGTTGCGCTTTTGTCATTCCTTTTCCTGGGAAATCAGGTATATTCCCTGCCATCTTTCGTATTGCTTACTTTCCTTCGGATGCTTGGGGCATACGCTCTTTGTATAATATTTTCCGTTCCTATCGGGATCCTTGTCGGCCATAACGATCGGGCGTCAAAAATCCTTGTCCCGATCCTCGACATCCTCCAGTCCGTCCCTGTTTTAGGGTTCCTCCCATTTGCAATTTTATTTTTGATAAACAATTTTCCAGGGGGCTACATTGGGACTGAAGTTGCCGCAATCTTCCTGATTTTTACGAGCATGACCTGGGCGATCGTGTTCAACACCATTGAAGGAATAAAAACAATCCCAAACGACGTAAGGGACGCCTCCCGCTTGGTTGGCCTTGATGGGTTACGGTACATTTTCGAAGTTGTTTTGCCTGCAATTTATCCAGCCTTTATTTCCGGAAGCATGACCGCATGGGGAGGTGGCTGGTATTTTTTGGTCGCAGGAGAATTCATGAGCCTTGGCGCAAAGCAGTACGTTCTTCCTGGCGTTGGATCTTTTATTGCCCAGTCTGCATACTCAGGGGACATTAACCATTCCCTGCTGGGAATCGGAATCCTTGCGACAATGGTTCTTTTTATGAATACTTTTGTCTGGAGGCCATTGCTTGTTAGGTCCAAAAAATTCAGCTTCGAATCCTCTGCATATAGCGGGATGCAGGTGAGCAATGACCGCACCCCAATAACTTCTCTTGTTGAGGCAGCATACTCCCATTTCAAACGGTTTGCCTTATCGGTATTTTATCCCCTCCTTCGCGGTCCCCTAAATTACCTTAATATAGATGCGGCACATTTTTCGCAAGAAAAAAGCAAGCTATCAAAATTCGAAGTCTTTCTTATTTTACTAATTTTTTCTTCCTGGACCGCACTCCTTTTCCTCTTTCCCCCAAATGCAATAGGCGGCAAGGTAAACCTTTTGGAGTTTGCACTCTCTTCCTGCATAAGAATAGCAATAGCTTATGGAATCGCCCTGCTTTGGACCTTGGCAGTAGGCATTTGGATCGGCAGGAACCAAAAACTTCTCGACATTTTTATGCCATTATTCGATATTGGCCAATCGATTCCTGCAATTGCGGTATTTCCCCTTGTAGTAGTAGTGGTGATACATCTTATAGGGCCCATTGGGATCGAACTGGCCTCCATAATCCTTCTTCTTACAGGTACCCAGTGGTACCTTTTATTCAATATAATACGGGCAGTCCAGCAAGTTCCAGGAGATATTCTTGAGGCTGCAGCGATTATGAAGCTAAAGAAGCGCGAAATTATAAAAAACATCATGCTGCCTGCTGTATTTCCTGCAGTGACTTTTGCAAGCATCCAGGCCATTGGCGGGGCATGGAACGCGACAATCGTAAGTGAGTACATTGTTTCAGGCAGCGAGACCTACCATACTGCCGGGCTTGGTTATATGCTCGATCTGGGTGCCTCAACAAACAATATTGCGCTGATGGCCCTTGCGGTCCTGAGCATGGTTACAATTATAATATTGCTCAACAAGTTGTTTTGGTCAAGAATTATCGCGCAATTGTATAAGTATAGGTTTTAGGTGTTTTGGATGCTCGTGGAACTATCGCTCAGCAATGTTTCAAAATCCTACGAAATCGACAACCAAAAACTCGATGTTGTCCAAAATATCTCGTTCAAAGTAAAAAAACGGGAATCGATCGCGATTGTCGGGCCAAGTGGTTGCGGCAAAACCACCCTGCTTCGGATGATTGGCGGCTTAGAAATGCCTACCCAAGGGCTAATAAAATTCCAGGGAAAACAGATAACTGAGCCACACCCGAAAATCATGATGATTTTCCAGTCATTTGCACTTTTACCCTGGAAAACTGTGCTTGAAAATGTTGAACTTGCTTTGCTTGATCGGCCTGCAGATGAGCGCAGGGAGAAAGCGCTGCGATTTTTGGATATGGTCGGCCTTGACGGTTTTGAAGGGAGTTATCCAAGAGAACTGAGCGGAGGAATGCGCCAACGTGTTGGTGCTGCGCGTGCTTTGGCACGAGAGCCTGATATTCTCTTATTAGACGAACCATTTTCTGCACTTGATGCTTTGACAGCAACCAACCTTCGAAACGATCTTTTGCGATTTTATTACGATCGCAAACTTAAGCCGGATGTTATGATCCTCATCACCCATAATATCGAAGAAGCGGTTTCCCTTGGCGAGCGCGTAATAGTTTTATCAAAGCGGCCTGGAAAAATCGTTGCTGATATAAAAATCGATTTGGAGCGCCCGAAAAACTCCAGGGACGAAAAGTTTGCAAAATATGTTGATCAGATAACTTCTCTGATAACCTGATTTATTTATCAAAACTTTACTTCCACAACGAGAATTTTTTTGTTAATTCGGAAACAATATTTTCATCGCCAAAAAGGACCATTCCCCAGTAATCCAAGTTTTCTTCTTTTGTTTCGCCAGATCGCTTAATCTGATCTTCATAAGTTCCTTCAGTCATGCAATTAGTAAAATCAACAAATCTAATGTTATTGGCAATTGCAGCAGCTCTCAATGTTCTAATTTGATTGCCATTTCTAGCTGATAAGATCATGAATGGCCTTCCGGAAATGTTGGCATGATTGTTTCCATTCCCATCCTTATAGTTCATCAATTTCAATTCTTCCTTATCCGTTGTGCTTCCGCCAAAACCTAAAGACATATGTGCAAGAGCATTCATTGCTTTTCCAACTTCAACTTTTTCATTTAGTACTGCAACTAGTTTTTTGTGGTCGTCTATCATAGTAATCCCGATTTTATCTAAACTAAGAATTTTAATATTTTATAAGGTATGTATCGGCTTCAGAAGAAATTCATTCACACCATATGAACAATCCATTCACATGGCGTGAACATTATAGTCGTTAATTTTAATCAAATAATTTGTTAATAAGATAAAAAAACTATTGTGAAAAGGCAATGAATCAGAATTCACTTCCTCTCTTTCCCTTCCTTATTAGTCCCAACCGCGGTAAATATCTGCCCATCACCATAATATTCGAACAATTCGGCATAGCTTCCCCAGCCAATGACGATTTTCTTGAACATTATCGGATCTTCTATTGCATATTCATTTTCCCGCAATCGCTCTACGATCTGGTCCCAGCTGACTTTGCCATGTTTTTTTATCATGCTAAGGATTATTTTGAATATTTCGATTTTTACCAGTCTTTTTCGCAAGAGCCCTTTCTTATCATCTATTTTTCCAAGTACGATTGCTTCTCCATAAAGCGTCAGATGAATCTCGCCTTCATGCACCTTGACCAGTTCCAGAAGCTCTGCCATGTCTATGACATCGCCCAAATCATCAAAAGATAGCCTAAACTCATCTACAATAAAAGAAATTTTAACTCTGCCCCCGTAGGAATATATGGCTTCCTGTAAACCGAGAACTTCGCCCACATTCGCGTGCGGGAGAGGAATAAGCTTATGTTTTACCATTTCTCCACCGTTCTAACCCCCTTTTGTAAGGTTTCTTTCTTCACAGATATCCTTTTAAAGTCTGCTTCTTAAAAGTAGTTTATCGACTTATCAGTTTAACCGATGAGATGAGGTGTAAAAATGGGATATGTAGATTATGAAGTACCAAAGGAATTAGTGCCACAGATTATTGAAATGTTATCTGTTGCTAAAGATGGCGGAAAAATCAAGAAAGGCGTTAATGAAGCAACAAAATCAATCGAGCGCAAGAGCGCGCAATTGGTTGTGGTAGCAGCTGACGTAACTCCAGAAGAAGTTGTAGTTCATCTGCCGATGCTTTGCAAGGAACATAATATACCTTATACTTTTGTCCCAACCAAAAAGGAACTTGGTGTTTCAGTTGGACTTGAAGTTGGAACTTCAGCGATTGCTGTTGAAAATGCTGGTCCTGCTGCTGAAAAACTTCAGGATATTATCAAAAAGCTTCCAAAGCACGAGAAAAAAAAGTGATCTAAATGGCTGACTTACAAGGATTTGCTGCTGAAGTCGTTGAGATTCGCGGCAACCGAACAGGCGTTTATGGCGAAATAAGCCAAGTACTCTGTAAAGTACTCGAAGGCCCGGATACTGGCAGGGTTATTCTAAGAAACGTCAAGGGTCCAGTCAAGAAAGGAATGATTATCGTTCTGCTTGAAACTGACCGTGAAGCAAAGGAAATCAAAGCAAGATAAAAGGAGGATTAAAAGGAACCTTGGTTCCTTTAGGTGAATAAAAATGGCTTTGAAATTTTTTTGAAAAAAATTTCAAATATAAAAATTTCAAGCCAATTAAACTAAGGTGAAATTTTTATGGCTAACTGTTCATTTTGTGATGGTCCGGTTCCTAAAGGAACTGGAATGATGTACGTCAAGAAAGACGGTACTGTGTACTATTTCTGCGGAAGCAAATGCAGGAAGAATACTTTATCCCTTTCAAGAGAAGGAAGAAGGCAGAAGTGGACTCCTGCTGGAAAGAAATTCCGTGAAAGCTTATCTGCTAAAAAAACAGTTTCATAAAGAAGAGGTTTTGAAATGAAGGAAAGGACATTACTTTTGCTAAAGCCTGATGCTCTTCATCGAGGCCTTATAGGTGCCATTATTTCACGCTTCGAGAACAAAGGTTTCAAGGTTGTCGGATTAAAGATGATCCACATTACCAAGGAATTATCAAAAGAACATTATTCCCATCTTGTTTCCAAACCATTCTATGCTGATCTTGAAAAATTCATGACCCTTGAGCCAGTTGTCGCAATGGTTGTTGAAGGAAAAGAAGCAGTTGATGTGGTCAGGCTAATTGTCGGTCCAACTAATGCATCAAAAGCAGAAGGCGGAACGATTAGAGGGGATTTCTCGAACAGTACCTCGCGCAATGTGATTCACGCCAGCGATTCAAAAGAAACTGCAGTAAAAGAGATTGCACGGTTCTTCAAACCGACTGAACTCTTTGATTACAAACTATCTTCCGAGCATTACCTGTACGCTAGCGACGAATAATCGTCATATTTTCTGGTTTTTTTGTGTATTTTCATGGAAAGAAAGGTTTAAAATAAAATTTGAGTAATTTAATTTATGGCAAATTCAGATAAATCCCGTGATTACTATGCTGATTTGGGCGTACCACGAGCTGCTTCAGCAGATGAAATAAAAAGAGCGTGGCGCCGAATTGCCAAGGCTACTCACCCGGATCATCATTCGGGAAATAAAATACTAGAAGAGCGTTTCAAATTAGCATCGCAAGCATACGAAGTTCTGGGAGATCCTAGACGAAAACGGAAATATGACTCCTTATGGAATCATCAAAACGAGCATATTGAACGAGTTATTGATCAGTTCGTGGAAATAATGCAATTTTCGGGAAAGCCAGCAAATCAAACTCTTTTTGTTATTCTTATGCATCAATCTCTTCCTGAAAATGTAAGGGCTATTGCAGGCAGAAAATTGGTTGAGCTCTATAAAAAAGAGCGAGATTCAGATGGCCTTAGAGAGTTAATTTTATCATATCCACTTCAGAAAATCATTGATTTGGCTCATATCGCTTTGGTGAGATTAAATATATCCAAGAAAGAGGGACAGGATGGCCTTGCTGAATTTTTTGGATCGCTACCCAAAACTCTTCAGCCTTCAGTAAATGCATTAAAAATCATTAGAGCTATTTTTGCCGAAGAAGAATTAAAACTAGCACGAAAAAGACAATTCGATGAGCTAATTATAAGAACTGCAGATGAACTTTTCGAAGCAAAAAATCTTCGAGCGCTTAGAATATTGCACAAAAAATTATCCGAATTGAAAATAGATTTAAGACCTTCAGCCAAAACACTTGTACAGATCAAAAGCAGGGCAGAACAATTAGAACGGGAGAAGGTCTTTGAGGCTCTTAGGCGAGAATTTCCCCGCGTATCTGCGAACGTCTTAAGAAACATAATAACTACGAGCCCGCGCAAAGCCCCAGATATCGGTTCAAAAAAAGCCAGAATAAGATAAAAATCACATAAAATAAAATCTGTTTTTTTCAAACAAATTTCAGTGCCGCTCTTCTAAAAGGAAAATAGCCATTATTCGGAGCCTGTAGATTAACGTCTCTTTTTGCTGCCTTAATTACTGCCCTCTCAGTTGCTCTGCGCATATCTTCTTCACCAAATGAACTACCGAGCCTAGAAATCTCAGCATCTAATATACGCAAGTCAATCGGTCTCGGATCCCTTACTGTATTTCCGTGCATATCCAGATCTTCTATTGTAAAAGCTAAATTTGCTATTAACCGAGGATCAGCTTCTATTTTTCCTTGAAGCTCATAAACACCGCTCACTACAAAGCTTGTACCACTATGCCTTCTTATTACCCTTAATTTTCTTGCTTTTGCTAAGCTTAAGGTTCCATCTATGATACCAAATGGCTTATGCGGTTCTTCAAGATACTGGGACTCATTTACAGTAGATCCTAAGAGCCGGTGTTCCTGTGCTGTAAGGTATTCTTTTGAAGGGGCAAGAGGCTTATAAAAGAGGGATACTTCCTCAATTTTATATTTTCTGGCCAGTTTTGCCAGCTCATCCATCATTGCTATTCTTAGGTTTCCATAAACCAGCCTTTCTTCTGGTGAAAGAAGATGATATGCTTTTTCGTAAAATTCATTAAGCCTGCTAATTACTAATGTTTTTTCCTGACAAAGACCCTGCCTTGTTTCTGGCCTTAATTTATCCCAGTTTTTTCTTCGCTCATATATTATGCCTTCCAAAAGTTTCTCATCTCTTTGGGCAAAGCTAATCTGCCAGATTCAATTTCTCTTGCAAATACTTTTGGATCAGTAATTCTTCTTGTCATTTCTATCACATATTTGAAGCATTTCCTATTATTACATTCTAAGGTAATTTTAATTCAGTATAAAACTCTACAAATGCCTTAAAATCACTATATCTTATTTTTCTTCCTTCTTTTGGGCTTTCTTGCATACCTAAGAATTTTGCAATCAATACTCTGCCACTTATCTTTATTCCATTTATGCTAAATTCTGATCTTAGAAAGAAAGGCATTGTAGATGACCAGTCATCTACATTCTTGTTTCTTCGTGCTACTAGTTCAAGTGCCGGTGTTATTGCCTTACCTATAATCCCTTGCGCCTCATCTGTTAATACATCCTCACTATCACTATGTTCCTCTGGAACAGGAACCCTCATTTCTCCTGCCTTTTCAATTCCAAGAGCGGTAAGAATAACTACTGAACTCCTGCCCTGTCTGACCATTTTTACTAAACCCCTTCTCTCCATCTGCTCTAGTTTAAATTCTATATCTGGCTGTGACATAAAAGATAGCATACCAAATAGCGGATGCTCACTAAGTGCTGCAATTTCTTTTTCCCTTCCCCTGCCAGTAAGAACTATTGCATGTTGTCTTTTTGATGTGCGCTGGATAGCTAAGGCAGTAAATAAAGCGGTTTTAATGAAAGTTTCAATTGATGGATATTGTTTTAGTATCTCTTCTGTTGATTCGTCCATGTAAGTTCGAACAAATTCAGCATGATTTTCCGTTCTTCTTGCATAATAGAGCATAACGTCCAATTTTTTATAATCTCTTGAACGCTTTTCTTCAATACTACTATCACTAATTCTTTCTCTTCCTTCCATTTGAGGAAAATGTACGTGTTCTCCTTCCCTTACTATGTATCCATATTCTACTAAAAGTCCATAAGAAGCAGTTGCCATCTGCAAGAGCCTATTGTCTTTTTCATACCTATCTCTTATATAACGTAATAATTGAGCATTCGTTACTCCTTCAAACTTTCCTTTTCTTTTTTGCATGCCTACTTTGCCGACATAAAGTGCATGTAGTCTATCATAGATCTGGTAGACAAAACCAGCAGGAGGATTTTTTGTTTCAATAAAATATATGAGTGGCTTTACATCCTCTTCACAAAATAAAAGAATTCCCCTAGCTTCTTCCCCGTTTCTTCCTGCTCTGCCAACTTCCTGATAATATTCTTCCAATGATCCAGGCATCTGATGATGAATTATTCTCTTTACATTTCCCTTATCAATACCCATTCCAAATGCCTTTGTACAAACAATTATCTGAATTTGGTCCTTTTCAAATGCCCTTCTTGTAGCTTCTTTCTCAAATGGAGCCATCTGTCCGTGATATTTTAAGTGTTTAATTTCAAACTGATTCAAAAATTCAGACAGTTCATCAACCATACTAACAGTTGAGCAATAAACTATGGTAGGCCCTCCATCTTCCCTCAAAAGTTCAAGTAGGCGGCCTCTTTTTGAGGTTTCAGAAATAAATTTCTCTACAGAAAAAGAAATATTTTCTCTTACTGAATGACCGATATTTTCGAAACAATCAGCAACACCAAGCAAAACCCTCATATCATTTCTAGTGTGTGGTGGTGCTGTAGCAGTAAATAATGCCAAAGGAGGATTGCCTAATCTTCTTCTTGCTTCCCGGATAAAAAGATAGCTAGGCCTAAAATCATGACCCCACGTGCTGGTACAATGCGCTTCATCTACTGCCAAAAGCCCGACCTTTCTAGTTCCTATGCCTTCAAAAAATTGTGTTGAACCAAGCTGTTCTGGAGAAACATAAAGAAGATAGTTTTGACCTAATCTAGTTCGCCTGTATGCATCATTAAATACTTCTTTTGGCATTTCCGAATGTACACAGGAAACTGATAATCCAAGTGCTCTTGCCCTCTCCACCTGATCATTCATAAGAGCAATTAAAGGCGAAACGACAACCGTCAGATCCGGCTGAAGAAGATGGGCAGGTATTTGAAAACATAATGTTTTGCCATAACCAGTAGATAAAACTGTGAATGTATCGCTACCGAGCATAATATTTAGTATAGTATCAAATTGTCCTGGTAAAAATTCTGAAAGTTTAAAAACATTTTGTAAAGCTGTAGTTGCCCTAGAACGAATTCCCTCAACTATTAATGGATCTGGTGGTGTAATTGCTCTCCGAAATGCCGGTCTAATTACTTCTCCGGCTACAGCACCTTTTTGTATTTCTCCTCTTGAAGTAGTCGATGACATTACTAATTTAATTACCGAAAACTCTTTATAATACGTACTATTTTACAATTATTCCCACATTTTCCTGGATTTCTTTCTCATTAAGGTTTATTTCTGCTCATTGTCCTTGGGAAAGTCTTTGAACTGCGGTTCAAATATTCCTGCTCACGGCTTGTTTCTACTCATTGTTCGCGGGAAAGCAATAACATCCTTTATGTTTTCCAATCCGCAGATCCAGCGCAATACTCTCTCCACACCGACACCGTAACCGCTATGAGGGACGCTTCCATATTTTCTAAGGTCAAAATACCAGTTATAATCCTCAGGGTTCCCTTCCTTACTTAGCCTTTTCATCATGTCATTTACATCCAAACTTCGTTGTGATCCGCCAACGATTTCGCCAAACCCATCTGGTGCCAGCATATCAAAACAAAGTGCGGTTTTTGGATCTTTCGGATCCTTTGGCTTATAGAACGCCATGATCTCAATAGGATAATTTGTAACAACAATCGGAGTATCAAAATGCTTCATTAATTGCTCTTCCTCAGTAGTTCTGAGATCTTCGCCCCATTTTATCTCCGCGCCGTCTTTCACTAGCATTTCAATTGCTTGAGTATACGTAATCGTTGGGAAAGGCTTTGAAACCTGACTTTTTAATTTTTCAATGTCACGGCCAAGTATTTTGAGTTCTGCAACGTGTTTTTCAATTACTTTTTCAACTAAAAATTTTATTTCATCTTTTGCAAGTTCGGTTACTTGCGGAAGTTCCATCCAGGCAGCTTCCATTTCTGCCATCCAGAATTCTGATAGGTGTTTTGCCGTCTTGCTTTTCTCAGCACGGAAAGTCGGTGCAACATCGTATATTTTTCCAAGCCCAAATATTCCTGCTTCTGCATAAAGCTGCCAGCTTTGGGTAAGGTACATTTTCTCTGCATAATACTGCACTTCAAAAAGCGTCATTTTCCCTTCACAGGCATTTGGTGAAAGTATGGGTGGATCAAAAAGCACATACCCTTTGCTCTGGAAAAACTCATGTATTGCTTGCACCATGGTACTTCTTATCTTTAGAATTGCAGTCATTTTCTGGCTTCTGATCCATAAATGTCTAATGTCTAGTAAGTACTCCTCGCTAAGGTCTTTTGCTACTGGAAACGGTTCGCCTCTTGAAACTAACTCATAATTTGTGACTTGCAACTCATATCCGCCAGGAGCCCGCTCATCCTTTTTTACGGTTCCTTTGACGATGATTGAGCTCTCAACATACGATTCGTTTGCTTCTTTAAAGTCCTTTTCGTTTACCTTATCTTTCTTTATTGCAAGCTGGATAATTCCACTCGCATCGCGCATCGCGGCAAAAACTATGTTTCCACTCGCCCGGTGCCGATGAACCCAACCGCGCAAAGTGACTTCGTTGCCTTCAAGTTTTTCATGGAAAATTCTGGATATATCAGTAATCATAGGATCACTATGGGGCGAAAATCAATAAAAATTGATGGTTTGATGATAGATAAGGAAGTTTAACGCTCCTTAGGCCAATCGACGAATTCAAAAGAATAGCTATTTAAAGAAAGAAATCAAAATTAAAAAGCACACATAATTTCTATTTGTGCACTATTCTATTCAATGGTGGGAATAAAATGAGTTTTGCTCACGCAAGGAGATTGGTTAATGCTGATAGGTCAGTTTCCGCCCGATCTGCAAATGATGTTCCAGATGCTAAAAAAGACCGATTTTTCAGTCACTTAGAGGGGTTGCCGCCAGATACACGGGCTTTAGTAAGACGTATTTTTGAAAGAGGAAAAGAACTATGCGATCCACAAAAAGGGATAAAATCGGTATGGAATAAGGCCAAGTCCCATAAAATAATCTCCCTAGATTCAATACTCGATGTTTATATTGCACATGCTCTTGCAAGAGGAGATAGTGGCCAAGCACTTGCAAAAGGCATCAAACTAATCGCCAAAGCCTATCAATTTGCGCAAGCTGCATATAATGAAAATGCTCGTATTGATCCCTCAACAACCAATAGAAAAGATGCAAAAACACCGAGAGTTGCACACCCATTTAGAGTTGGAAAAGTTGGGGCACATTTAGGCGCTGAAGCTAAAGATATTGCAGCACTTATTTTGCATGATGTTGTTGAGGACTGCAGATTGGCAGGAGTTACTCTTGCCTTGGTGCAAAGAGAGTTTGGTTATGAAATAAGCAGACTGGTTGCATTAGACAGCAGGGCAAAAATGGAAATAGTTGATGGGGCCCATCGCTGGGTTTATCTTGTTAGTTCTCCAGAGAAATGGCAAAGCATGAGAGATGATTTTGATGAGATGCATTATCAGGAAAGATACCAAGGCGGGTTTACCTCAATTCTCAATACCCATGCCCGCGGCATTACACCGGGAATGAAAACCACTGCTTATGTCGCAAAATGGATTGATGGAATCGACAGCGTTGTAACTGACGATCATCTCGAGCCTCATAGAAGAGAAATAAGAATTGCCGTTTTGGCATGCGAGCGCAGGCGTTTGCGCATTGTGGCACCTGAGTTAGATCGTATTTTGTTAGGGCTCTTGGCTGAGCGGGGTTATATCATAGATGCTGATCATGCCGGTTCGGCAAAAGCAACACCTAAACAAGATGAAAAAGTCGTTGAATTAGCGCCTATAACTCCGGATGCATTTAATTGCGCTTATCTTGACGCTTATCCAAAACCAAATGGGACGTTTTTATTATATTCAAAAAGCCAAAGAATCTCCAGAGGATTAGAGACAGGAAGATTTAAGGGAAAAATCCGCCTTGAACTTCCTCATGATGCTCCTGCAAATAGTTTGGACCAAATAAGGAGATTTTTCGAAAGAACAAACCTTTCTCTTGAATTTTTTGCAGGCAAAAGCCTTGCTCCCTGGGCAAGTGGCGGTGCTGGAACGATAATGTGGGTAAAAGGCATAAACAATATGACGGAGTACCGATCATTTAGAAGGAATCTCGAGCGATATCATGATCATTATCACAAAATGATGGCTGGAGCAGGCACAATGGCATAATTTTGAGTAAAAAGTCTTTTTTTGAGACATAGAGGAGAAGAAACCCTCTAAAATAAGAAAAGAAAAAGTAGAAAATAAAATAATAAAAAGAAAAAAATTTAAGTTAAAAAACCTACGCGGTTTTCGGCTTGATAAACTTTCGCAAAGTTTGTCAATCAAAGACTAAGCTGTCTTTGGCTTGACGTCCAATACGACACCAGCAGCAACCGTCTGACCCATGTCCCGAATTGCAAATCTTCCTAATGGTGGGAAGTCTGAGAATTTCTCAATTACAATCGGTTTCAATGGTTGAAGCTTTATTATTGCAACATCTCCAGTCTTAATGAAGTCTGGGTTTTTAGCTGCAGTTTGTCCTGTCTTCGGGTCTTTCTTTTCAACCAGTTCAATTACCTTTGCTGCAAATTGCGCTGTGTGTATGTGGCAAACTGGAGTATAACCGACTGAAATTGCTGTTGGATGGTTAAGCACAACGATCTGTGCAGTGAATTCTGCTGCAACTGTTGGTGGGTTTGTTGCCGGGCCAATGACATCTCCCCTCTTGATGTCTTTCTTTTCAACCCCCTTGAGGTTGAAACCAACATTGTCCCCTGGAACTGCTTCTGCTAATTCCTGGTGGTGCATTTCGATTTTCTTAACTTCACCCTTGACTCCAGCTGGCATGACGATTATTGCATCTCCCGGCTTCATCTTTCCAGTTTCTACTCTGCCTACTGGAACAGTACCGTGGCCGGTAATAGTGAATACGTCCTGTAATGGTAATCGGAGTGGCTTATCAAGTGGTTTTGCTGGAACCTTGAATGAATCGATAGTTTCGATAATTGTTGCACCAGTATACCATGGCATGTTGACGGTTTTCTTTACGATATTGTCTCCGCCATAACCCGAGTATGGAATGAATGGCACTGTTGCGATCTTGTATCCAATACCAGTTAAGAGTTTTTCGACTTCTGCCTTGATCTTGTCGTATTCTTCTTTCTTATAACCAACAGCATCCATCTTGTTCATTGCAACTGCAAATTGGGAAATACCAAGTACTTTTGCCAAGAATGCGTGCTCTTTGGTCTGTGGTTGAATGCCATCTTTAACTGACACAACCAAGAAAGCTGCATCTGCCTGTGAGGCACCAGTAATCATGTTCTTTACAAAGTCCCTGTGGCCAGGTGCATCGATAATTGTGCAGTAGTATTTTGGTGTTTCGAATTCTCGATGAGAAATGTCAATAGTAACTCCTCTTTCTCGCTCTTCCTTGAGTGAGTCCATTACGAATGCAAATTCGAATGTTGCTTTACCGACCTTTGCGGCTTCATCTTTTAGTTTAGCCAATACCTGCTCGGAAATAGCTCCGGTTTCATACAAAATTCTTCCAACTGTAGTCGACTTACCAGAGTCGACGTGTCCGATGAACACAATGTTCAAGTGCTCTTTCTTTGCCATATTTTATTACCTCCATTAAACATACTAACTTCTTGTGTTTTATCTTGTATTTTCGCAATGTCCTATCAAGCGAAAATTAGGTAAGAAATCTTTATTGCGAGATGTTTTTAAATCTAACGAATTCCACCAGTCTATTTGACTGGTGGTCCCTAAGAAATGCTTAGGGTGGAATTCACTATCTGTCAAACTGCTCAAGCGAGGAGGCCGAGCGAAGCGAGCATGCCACCGGTCTGTGACCGGTGGTGCCTCCGAGCAGTTTGACAGGTTTCGAGCAGCACTTGAGGTGGCTATACTTGTAGTGGCACTTGCCAGAACTCTGCTGCGCCTTTTGCAAGATCGATTAAGCGAGGGCCTAATCGCACCGCAGTGGGATCTGATTTGTCATATCTAAATAATTCCCGCAAGCGTGCATTTCTGACCGATTTTCAGATCTGGCATTTCGTTTGCCTAGGTAACTAAGATCTACCCGTACTTCACCTAACGGTGTTCCGGCTGAATATGAATCTTGCACTGCTTTGGCAAATATCTGTCCGAGTACCGGCTCTTGATCAAAATTCGGGCAACAAAAAGTGACTCCTATTTCAGAAGCGGCAAGTGTTCCATGTTCGAGCATATAGCGCAAGTGGCGCTCTGCCGGCAGGGGTATCAAGCTGTCACAAACACTTTGTGGCTGTTCCATTGGACCAGCTATATGTTCTGTTTCGGATCTTCCTCCAAATACTCTCCTAGCAACTGTTTCCACATATGTAATAGATGCGCGAGCTAGTTTTCTGAAAGAATTCATTTATACACCTAAAGTTATAGTGTACCACAATCAATTTAAATGAGGCTATTTTGCCTTTTTCAAAATTTCGAGATAAGTCCGCATTAATCGGCAGATTATTAAAACATGTGTTATATAGTCTATTTATATGGTTTCTATTCCGCTAGCCAAGGTTACGCAAAGAAATCGAACTTTAGAGCAGGCAGTCCAAGCTATGCCAAACTTAAGGACATTTCTAGATCGTGCAAAAGGAGCGTATGATTCATCTGAGCAATTTGAGCTTGCTAAACAAAGAACTGTTATTTGTGCCAACCTTGGCATTATTGACCTTGCAACTGCAGAAAGAAAACCTCAAAGTCCTGATCGTGTAGGATTTGAAACTGCAATACTTGCTGATCTTACCGAACAAAAAATTGATATTTCTAATCTGCATTCTCCACTAACCCTTCGTGCAATTAGATTTTTCAGACAATTAAAGGATTCTGAACTAGAAATTAATGATGGTCCTTCTAAAGAAAATTACCTACTCCATCCTTCTCAAATTCTTGAAGAATACAAAGATGTTTTCATAGTTTTTTATGTTAAAATGGCCGAGCTTTTATCTAATTCAGCTTCTGCAGCTGCTAAGACTAATCA
Organism: Microcaldota archaeon; assembly: GCA_016212505.1. Classification (GTDB taxonomy): domain Archaea; phylum Micrarchaeota; class Micrarchaeia; order Anstonellales; family Bilamarchaeaceae; genus Bilamarchaeum. The sequence goes on along the minus strand of JACRGB010000003.1, from coordinate 6,603 downwards.
GCTCATTTGCACAGATGATCTATTATGGTCAAACAATACTGATCTGCCCTCTCTTGGTAATGCTTCCTGGTGGGTTCCTTTTATCTACATCTCATTTGCATCTTATCTGAGCAATGGTCTTTACAATTTACTTTTGAATTCTATGATAGGTTCCCTAGAACCAAAAAGATATAACCATACTAACAACTACCTTCAAGAACAAAGACAACTAGTAGAACAAACAAGGGACGCTTTAGAAGAAATTTTTGAAAGAAGCCAAGGCATCGTAGAATGGAAACTAAGACTAAAATCTGCTGGAAGTGTTGCTATTAAAACTAAAAACCGAGGCTTGCACCAAATGCGCGGCCGTCGTCTCAAAAGCGAGACCCGTAAAATAATTGACCGTTTTAATGATCTTGTTGGCGGAATGATTGTAGCTGATGTATCTTCATCAGCAGAATTAAGGGCATTTTCAGAATCCTTTTATAGAAATGTATTAATCGGTGATTTTAGAATCCTGCCTCTCTTATCAAGAGATACTCTTGATTCGGAAACTGCTGTTCGATCAATTGTCCGGAGATTTAAGCCACTAAAACCAAATAGGGCAAAATGCGAAATTCAATTCTTTACTCCTGCTCTTATGGAAGACTATTATTTTGGCGGACGCGGATATGGCCTATACAGAGGAATCCCCAATCAGTCGGGATATGTAACCCATTCTGATATTCTACTTACAAAAGCCTTTCTAGAACAATTAGATTCCTCAAGAAGAATGTAATCAAAACTAGCAATTAATATTAACAGCGAGATGGTACACCCGAATGGGCTCCATCCCGCCTTCCCAATCCTGATCCCAGTTAAGGAATCGGAAAGTGGTTACCGATAAAAGGATTAAATAGCTGAATTTTTTCCTCTGAAATTTAGCAACACAAATTTTTATAAGTTCCAATTCTTACTTCAGGAAATTATTTTCCTCTGCAGAGCGGGATTCCAATTCATTATTTTTCTTTTTTTAAGTTATTTAAGTTATTATTGCGTTTCTGCAAATGACGAATGGCTTTTATATATTGTCTTTTCATTATTGACTATGGATGAGAAACCGTATCGTTATAAGGTAGGCGAGTCAAAAAACGTTATTTTAATAATCGCTTTTTTGCTCCTGGTAATAGTTGTCGCCGGAGCATTTCTCCTATATAATCTACTTCAAAAAAATACTCCTCTCACCCCACTCATCATTCCCCCGGAAATAAATAATTCCAATAAAACGAACGTCACTACTTTCACTTGCGACGATAATTGTTATTATAAGAAAGCTACGCAGGCTGGTGATTTTTCTCCCTGCATTCAAATAACCAACAGTACTTTCCGTCAGCAATGTTATGTTGCCCTTTCAAATATCTCATTTGATGCATGTAAGCTTGTTCTGGATAAATCTGCAAGCCAATCATGTATAACTGCTTTTGCAAAAACAAAGTCCGATATCACCCTATGTAATCTGTTGGAAAACAGCTATTCTTGCCAGCTTGCAGTAAATCCTTGCATTAAGGATCAGAACCGGATTTTATGCGAAGCATTTTATTTCAAGAACGCCTCCAAATGCAATGGTGATGTTGACTGCACCCTTAACTACAGTATTACTAAGGGGGATAGCAAGGCATGTTCACAAATTTCTAATGAAGTTGTCGCTGCAGCGTGCATTTCCGCAATAGTCGGACAAGACAAGTGTGGTGCACTAAGTCCCGGCGCTAAAATAGACTATTGCCGTGAACTTTATGCCATTTATGGAAATAACTATTACCTTTGTTCAAAAGTAGCCAAAGGCAGCTCATATGCACTTGACTGTTATTCTTCCTTTGCATCCCGCCTTGGAAACTATTCTATCTGCGATCAGGGCAATTTGGAATTTAATGACCTCTGGAGCTGTTATACTGCATATTCTTTGCAGACTGGGGATTCTAGTGCTTGCTCTGCAATACACTATCTAGCCTCAACAAGCAAATTCCAATGTGTTTTCCAATATGCAAAAAAATATGGCAATGCAGAATCCTGCGAAATTCTTGCGGATATATCGCAGAGATTAACCTGTTATCAAGGGGTAATACTTTATTCCTCAAAAACACTTAACTGGATCTATTGCAGCGGCATAACTGATAGTGATTGGCGCAATAAATGTTATACCGAATCTGCAAAATTACAAAACGATATCAATATCTGCGATAATATCAGCTTCAACCTTTCAAAGCAGAGCTGTTATGATGCTTATAAGTTAAACAAAACAAAAAGCAAATAGGAAAAAAATTAAAATAAAACCCGAAAGAAATAAAATTAAAATAAAAAAGGTTAAATTTACGCAGCCTTTGGTTCGGTTTTTTCTTCTTTTGGTGCAGGCTCTGCCTTTTCTGCCTCTGTTTTCTGCTCTACCTGCTCTTCCGGCTGTGCCTTTACTAAGGCTGGCTTTTCCTCTTCACTCGTCTGTTCGAAGTAGTTTATTTCGTAGGGAAATTCATCGTATGATTTTATTTTCCCCTGAGAAAGCATAAGTTCCCTTGCAAGAAGGTAGAATATCAAAGCTAGAGACCGTTTACCTTTATTGTTTATAGGAACGATGATGTCGATGAATTTTGTGTCGTTATCAGTATCGCATAGGGCAATTACCGGTATTCCGTTCATCGCGCTTTCACTTACTGCTTCACGCTCGCCTTTTGGATCGCAGACCAGAACTATCTTTGGTTCTGTAAATCCTTTGCAGGTCATATTAGTCATAGTTCCTGGAACAAACCTGCCTCGTATGATGCTAACTCCCGTCAATGCTGCGAATTTGCTGGCAGGGTTGCTCGAATAAACACGCGACGCTACTACTGCAACTTCCTCTGGCTTATATTTTGCCAAAAGTTTTGCCGTGGCCATTAATTTGCCTACGCTTTTCCGCAAATCCAAAATGTAGAGCCCATCATCCCGTCTTTTGAAGACAAAATCCCGCATGTCGCTCGTACGGATTTTCGTACCAATATGCATTCCAGCTTCCAAAAATACCTCTTGTTTTAGAGGCAATCCACTTTTTTCTGACATAATTTCACTTCTCCCTGTTATGGGTTATCCCATTTTTTTTCTTAAAAAATGGGGTCGTCGTGAACTTCCAGAGAACGAAGTTCTCTGTCTCTCCAACTGCTCCGCAGTTGAAGATCGTTCACCTTTTCCCCATTTTCTTTAAAAAATGGGGTCGCTGAGATTAATTCTCTTTAGCCGCAGGTTTTTGTAACTAAAGAGTTGAACTTCTTGCGCTTTTTTAGTTTAAAATAACGAACCAGTTTTTTGGTTCTCCCTATTGAAACGATGCTTCGTTTCAATGGGCACCATGAACACGAAGTGTTCATGATTGTTTTTTTCCTAAAAAAGAACACTCAGATAACAAGCACCCCAAGCTTGCAGGATACCAGGTTACCTCACGACCCCTATTCTTTTATTATACTTTTTTGTATCAATAGGGTTTTTATACTGCTCTCTTATCTCCCAATTTAATTTACTTCCTCTGATCTGGTATTTTCTAAGCTGTAAGTTGCCCGCAATTCCTCCTCATGCTTTCTTTGCGCTTCTTGTGCCATCTCTGCCTGCGCCCTTCGTTCTGTATCAAGGAGCTTTCTGATTTTATTTCTTAAATCGGTATCGGCTTTTGAGCGTTCCAGCTCCTCTCCCCTTCTCAAAATGTCCTCAGTCCATTTAACCTGCTCTAGCATCTCAACAAAAACCTGTTGGTCATCTTCAGGAAGCGACCCATAAAAATCCTCTATCTTTCGTGCATCTGCGTCTCCTTTGAAAAGCTCTGCAAAGCATTTGGTTAATGTCCTTACCCTTTCTGCTGGAGTTAGCTGATTGAGCACATCCTCACCTATCTCAGGATTATTGACCAAAAGATATGCCAAAGCCCCCCTGCTTAAATACAATAACTGTTTGACTTGTGCAGTGCGTGCGATGCACTCCGGGTTTGGTATCAGATCCTCTGCCCCAGCATCCCTAACTTGCGACATGTATTTTGAAAAGCTATCAGTGACTTGCATTTCTCCTTCTTCATCAGTTTCCGGATATTGCAAAGGCAAGCTGCTCAGGTAGCCTATCATTTTTATCAGTGTTTGGCTATCTTGAATTAGTTTATCGACTTCCTTTTCCCTAAGTACTCTGCCTGAAGACCGATTATACGTCTCAGTAACAGCACCCAAAATTTTCTCGTCCCAGTTTTTTAATCCAGGATTTATTCTTAATGTTCCTACGTGCAATGCACGCATGAGACTATTTATTGCTGGCTGTATTTTTGACGGGCCTTTTAATGACCCATCAAAATTTCTAGAAACCATATTTCCAAAAAGTTGTGAATATTGGTCACCAAGTCTGATCTCTGCCCAAGTAAGTGCCTGCTCAATGGAATTTGCCTGATCTAATGGAGTAGTATGCTCATTTATTTCCGCAAACTCACCTCCGCTTGCCTGCTCATCTCTGTGATCTTGCGATCTTGTATCGAACTGTTTTCTTGGCTGCGGAAGGCAGATCACTGCAGAAGTTGGAATATCTTCAGCTAGTTCTTCAATCAGATCTTTTTGAGGCATCCTCACTTTTGATGGCTTGGTTATTTTTGGTAAACTTATCGTTTCGATTTGGGCAGTTTCTTCGGCTTTAACTGGCACTGGTTTGTTGTTCACTCCATTTTCGTTCATGGGCGGCTTCCTACTAAAAACAGCAACGCCGGCAGCAAGCATGATCGCCATTGTCGCAGCAGCAATAACCCCTCGTTTTCTTCTTGCGCTCATGCAATTTATGTAATTCCCACAGTGGTATTTAATTGTTTATTTTTGTATTGGAAATTGTATAATTTTCAATGCTGAAAAATTTTTGCAAATTTTTCAAGTGTTTATTTTGAGATTTTTTTGGTAACGTTAACATTTTAAAGAGGTTATAACATAATAATTATGTGTAAAATCACACAAAATAGAGCAAATTTCGTGGTTTTCCATAAAAAGGGTAAAAAGGGATGGATATGAAAGGTAAAGCAGATTCTGTGGATATCCTGATTTTAAAGGAACTTAGGGACAATTCCAAGCGCTCGATCAGGGAGCTCGCTCAAAGGCTCAAAATACACCCGAACACATTGATGCAGCGCATAAAAAAATTAGAGCGCGATGGGTTAATCCAAAAATATGTCGCTGAAATAGACTATTCAAAATTAGGCTATGACTTGCACGCTTTTGTTTCCATAAAAGTCAATAAGGATGCAAAAAGCAAATGGAACCTGGTTGAGGAGCTGCGCACTTTCAAGGATATTGCCGCACTTTATGCGACTACCGGAAGCTATGATATTGTTGCAATAGTCAAAACCCAAAACAGCAATACTTTAACCGCATTGATTTCAGAATTAAATAAGAAGCCCTATGTTGTCGAGACAAATACCACGCTGATACTTTATCCGTTTAAGCATGCGTACGAGTTTAACCCGCTATGAGTTTAGGCGCGCTCCTAGCCGATATACTTATTGGTGCCTGAAAACATCGACATACACTACGTGGTCGGTCCGCTCATCTATCTGCTCGAATTGCCCTGCACCACCTGTTTTTTCAAATCCTCTTCTCATCAACATTGAATCGAGCTCCTGAAGCGAAATAACTGAAACCCCCGCCTGGATTGCATCAGGTAATTTTGCCATCCCTGGGGGGTATTTGTCCGCCCTTATCACCAGAGGATACTCTTCTGCTCTTACGATTGTTCCGCCTTCGCCTAATACTTTTTCATATAAACTGTCTATGAATTTTTCCTTGCCCCGATTTCCCCTCAACCAATGGAATATATAGGGAGTAAGTACTGTGTTTATTGGCCTGCCAACATCTAATTCACCCAGCTTTTCTGCAGGGGCATGGAAAAACAAGACCCTAATCAGTTCACGGTCCTTGTATATTAACGAAATTCTGTTTCCGATCCTATGGATAAGGAGATCACTATCCCTATAATCCGGTTTAGGAATCGCCGGTTGCATATTTTTTAAGTTGGTAAGACGCTCAAAGATTGTTCTTTTAGCAAGCATTAGCATCAATGGAGAGAGGTCGTTACATATAAGTATGTAGGGCAAGTTTTCCTGATTCTCAATTTCCCTTCCTGAAAAAAGCGGCTCTACTTTTGCAAACATTGTAGTTAAGACATTTGCAGAAATGGCCCCTGGGCCGCACCCTACTTCTGCAACTGTCCTTCCAATGTGTCCCCGTTCGTGATCCCTTCGTATTTTCTCAGAAGTTTTTTGGTGGTGCTCCCTCATCATTTGATTATAGAGCGGTGCAAACATCTCATTTGCGCGGAGAACTTCCCTCAGTGCCGGAGGTTTCACTAGCCTTTGATCATTTTGATATAATATGATTGGTTCCCTTTTGGTAACCGATCCGCCTTGAGGACTCATATAATAACTTATCTAACCATGTATTTTAAAACTTTATCACTATCTATTATCTACACCCAGTGTTGAAAAAGTGTTTTCTGATTTAACGGGATAAAATTCAATATGCTGAAATTTACTAGTGCCTAATTTATTATAAAAATAAGTTTTTATTACTCTCATTAAGAATTCGTAAAAGCTCATATTTATAAGTTATT